>NZ_JBAVDI010000116.1:0-25548 GCF_049587115.1 Aeromicrobium sp. | reverse complement strand
TCGTCATGAACACCAAGGCCGAGGTCATGCAGGCCTTCGAGGACTTCCAGAAGGGGCGACTCGGCTCGATCCCCACCGTCCCGCACAGTGATGTCCACGGGGAGATGCGGCCGGACTGACAAGTTGACGAGCCCCGCCCACGCTGGTGGTGCGGGGCTCGCTCAGTCCAGTGGCTACTCGTCGAGAGGTCCGGACGCGGGGCTGTGGTCAGAGGCCACACCCATCGCAGCTGCCTCGCTGACGCTCTCACCGAGCCAGGACCTCACCTCCCAGCCGGTGTCGGACGATCCCTCCACGACCACGATGCCGGTGTTGACGACGTAGTGGTGCGTCACGAACTCGAGGTCGACGTTGCGCGTGCGGGCCGCGCACCAGGCGCGGATCACGGCACCGTGGCTGACGAACGCAACATTCTCCAGGCCCAGCGACTCCGCCTCGGCCACCACCGAGTCGAATCGCGCGATGACCTCGCGCCCGCTCTCAGCGCCCGGCATCCGCATGTCGAGGTCGCCACCACACCAGGACATCAGGGTGTGGACGTACTGGTGCACCGACGCATCGTCGGTGTTGCCCTCGACATCGCCCGCGGCGATCTCCCGGATGCCATCCCGCACGACCGGCTGCAGTCTGCGGTCTGCCACCAGTGGTGCAGCGGTGAGATGAGTACGGACCATCGACGACACGAACAGTGCTTCGATCGATTCGTCGGCGAGGGCGGGCACGAGCTCGATCGCCTGCTCGTGACCCAGCGCGGTCAGACCGGGCCCGGGGACGGTCGACTCAAGCACCCCGTCGACGTTGGCTGGGGTCTGACCGTGGCGGATGAGGATCAGGCGCATGTGTCGAGCCTAGGACGGAGGACCTCGCTAGGCTCTCGCGCATGGCTACGGACGGACAGACGCGCTATGTCGGCGCGATCGACCAGGGGACCACCAGCACTCGATTCATGATCTTCGACCACGACGGGCACGAGGTGGCTCGTCATCAGCTCGAGCACGAGCAGATCCTGCCCCGTGCTGGGTGGGTGGAGCACGACCCCCACGAGATCTGGGAGGCGACGCAGGAGGTCATCGAGACGGCGCTGGGCCGCGCCGGCATCGCCGCCGACGGGCTGGTGGCCATCGGCATCACCAATCAGCGCGAGACGACGGTCGTGTGGGACCGGCGCACGGGTGAGCCGTACTACAACGCGATCGTGTGGCAGGACACCCGCACCGACAAGATCGCCAGCGCACTCGACCGCGACGGGCATGGTGACCTGATCTGCGAACGCGCCGGGCTCCCACCGGCTCCGTACTTCTCGGGGGGCAAGATCCAGTGGATCCTCGAGAACGTCGAGGGGGTGCGGGCCGACGCCGAGGCGGGCCACGCGATCTTCGGCAACACCGACAGCTGGCTGATGTGGTGGCTGACCGGTGGTCCAGACGGCGGCCTGCACCTCACCGATGTCACGAATGCCAGCCGCACGATGTTGATGGGGCTCAAGACCCTGCAGTGGGACGAGGAGCTGCTCGCGCTGTTCGACATCCCGCGGTCGATGTTGCCGGAGATCCGTTCGTCGTCGGAGGTGTATGGCCACACCCGTCAGGACGGACCGTTCAGTGGTGAGGTGGCGATCGCTGGCGATCTGGGTGACCAGCACGCTGCCTTGGTCGGTCAGGTGTGCTTCGAGCCGGGCGAGCTCAAGAACACCTACGGCACTGGCAACTTCCTGGTGCTCAACACCGGCACCGAGATCGTGCGGTCCACCCATGGCCTGCTGACGACCCTGGCGTACAAGTTCGGAGACGCACCGGCTGTCTACGCGCTCGAGGGCTCGATCGCGGTGACCGGCTCTGCGATCCAGTGGTTGCGCGACCAGCTCGGCATCATCAAGGCCGCGGCCGATTCCGAGAGCCTGGCGGCCAGCGTCGACGACAACGGCGGGGTCTACTTCGTGCCGGCGTTCTCGGGGTTGTTCGCACCCTACTGGCGCTCTGACGCCCGGGGGGTCATCGTCGGCCTGTCCCGATTCAACACCGTCGCCCACATCTCCCGGGCGGCCCTCGAGGCGATCTGCTATCAGAGCCTCGACGTCGTCGACGCGATGATTGCCGATGCCGGTCTGGACCTGAAGATCCTGCGGGTCGACGGCGGAGTCACGAGCAACGAGCTGTGCATGCAGATCCAGGCCGACATCCTGGGAGTTGCCGTGAGCCGCCCGGTCGTCGCGGAGACCACCGCTCTGGGGGCCGCTTACGCTGCGGGCCTGGCCGTGGGGTTCTGGGCCAGCACCGACGAGCTGACGGCGAACTGGCACGAGTCGCGACGATGGGAGTCGACCTCGACAGCCGAAGAGCGCGACGCGGGCCACCGCCAGTGGAAGAAGGCCGTGGACCGCACCCTCGACTGGGTCGAGACGGACTGACCCGCTCGCGGGACGGGGCCGACCCGCGCACCTCCGAGGTCAGTTGGAGCACCTGATTGACTGGGCCCATGAAATCGGTTGCGCTGTCACCTGAAAATCGTCGAGCTGCTCTCGAGGCGATGGCCAAGACCCCGTTGGACGTTCTGGTCATCGGCGGCGGTGTCGTGGGTGCGGGTTCCGCCCTGGACGCGGCGACGCGTGGGCTGTCGGTCGGGCTCGTCGAGGCCCGAGACTTCGCCTCCGGGACGTCGAGCCGCTCCAGCAAGCTGATGCACGGAGGCCTGCGCTACCTCGAGATGCTGGACTTCCGACTCGTCGCCGAGGCGCTGAAGGAGCGTGGCCTCAATCTGCGCAAGCTCGCCCCGCACCTGGTGCACGAGGTCGGCTTCCTGTACCCGCTGACGCATCGCGTGTGGGAACGGGTCTACGCCGGTTCCGGAGTCGCGTTGTACGACGCCATGAGCAAGGCATCCGGCTACGGCCAAGGTGTGCCGCTGCATCGCCATCTGACCCGCCGTGGAGCGCGTCGGATGGTGCCAGCGCTCAAGAAGGACGCACTCGTCGGCGCATTGCACTACTACGATGCGCAGGTCGACGACGCCCGGCACACGATGTTCCTGTCGCGCACTGCCGCAGCGTACGGGGCCCACGTCGCGAGCCGCACCCGCGTGGTGGGACTGCTCCGAGACGGAGACCGGGTCACTGGCGCCACGGTCAAGGACCTGGAGTCCGGTCGTGAATTCGACATCCGGGCCAAGCAGATCATCAACTCGACGGGTGTCTGGACTGACGAGACCCAGGGGATGACCTCGGAGCGGGGTCAGTTTCACGTGCGCGCCAGCAAGGGAGTGCACCTCGTGGTGCCGAAGGACCGCATCCGTGGCGAGTCCGGTCTCATCCTGCGCACCGAGAAGTCGGTGTTGTTCGTGATCCCGTGGGGACGTCACTGGCTCATCGGCACGACTGACACGGACTGGTCGCTGTCCAAGGACCACCCCGCTGCCAGCCGCAGCGACATCGACTATCTCCTCGATCACGTCAACACGGTCCTGATCGAGCCACTGACCCACGAGGACGTCGTGGGTGTCTACGCCGGGCTGCGACCGTTGCTGGCGGGGGAGGACGAGGCGACCAGCAAGCTCTCACGTGAGCATGCGATCGGCACCAGCGTCAAGGGCCTGGTCGTGATCGCCGGCGGCAAGTACACGACCTACCGGGTGATGGCCAAGGACGCCGTCGACGCCGCAGTCGACGGAATGTCCTCGCATCTTGGCCGTACCGTGCCCGAGTCCTGCACCGAGGACGTGCCGCTGCTCGGCGCGGACGGCTACGAAGCGGTCTGGAACCAGCGGCGGATGCTGGCAGAGTCCAGCGGTCTGGGTGTCGGACGCATCGAGCACCTGCTCCACCGGTACGGCGCCTTGGTCCACGAGCTGCTCGAGCTGATCGCGGAGCAGCCCGATCTGGGCAACGCGCTCAGCGGCGCGGACGACTATCTGCGCGCCGAGATCGTCTACGCGGCGTCCCACGAGGGCGCCCGGCATCTCGACGACGCGATCGCACGGCGCACGCACATCTCGATCGAGACGTTCGACCGCGGCACCGACGTGGCCGTGGAGGTCGCCGAGCTGATGGGTGGGGTGCTCGGCTGGAGCCAGGCCCAGCGCGACAACGAGGTCAACCACTACCTCAAGCGCGTCGAGGCCGAGCGCGAGAGCCAGACGATGCCCGACGACGAGACTGCGGACGCGGCGCGCAAGGGCGCAGAGGACGTCGTGCCGGTGTCCACACTGTGACGCTCGAAGAGACAGTTGCCGACTACGACGTGCGCTCACCGGCCTCCCGTACCCTGCTGACCGTCGTCGGCACCGTGCTGATCGTCGGAGTGATCGTCGGTCTCGTGCTGGGCGCTTCGTTGCTGAAGCGCGACACGCGGGTCTCCACCAGCGTCGTCGAGCTTGACGGGTCCGCCCAGGTCGTGATTGATGGGGGTTCGGCCGACGTGACCTTGGTCGAGGGTGTCGATGACGTCGTCAGCATCAGCGCCCGCATCACGTCAGGCCTGCGCGAGACCCAGTTCGCGCTCGGCCGTCGCGGTGACGAGATCAAGATCGCCTCGGCGTGCCAGTCCTGGCTGTCGCCGGGATGTGGAGTCGCGGTGACGCTCGAGATCCCCAAGGGCTTGCCGGTCGTGGTCCGGACGACCTCGGGCAATGTCGTCACCGATGCGCTGACCGAGGGGGTGCTCACGGTGACCTCCGGCAGCGGTGACATCGCCGCGACGCGGCTCGAGGTCGACGAGTTCTCGGCCGAGACCGGCTCGGGTGAGATCAGGGCGTCCTTTGCGAAGCAGCCCTTCGGCTTCAAGGCCTTCACCGGTGCGGGGGACATTCACGCGACCGTCCCCACGGGCAAGCGCGGCTATGTCGTCTCGGCAAAGTCGAGGTCCGGCGCGGTGGCCAACACCCTGGAGTCGAACGCGGAGGGTGCTGGATTTGTCCGCGTCAGGTCCGACAGCGGCGACATCCAGCTGGGGAGCAGATGAGCGGACCCCCGCTCCTTGCGGAACGGGGGTCTCGTGGGGTGGATGACGGGACTTGAACCCGCGGCCACCGGCACCACAAGCCGGTGCTCTACCAACTGAGCTACACCCACCACGCGTGTCGGGCATGCGCCCGACACGGCGTCGGTCAGTCTAACGCAGACCTGAGGTGACTCAGACCGCGCCCGTCAAGGAACCGGAGACCTCGGCCGCGATGGCCTTTGCGGTGCCCGAGTCGATGCCTGGTTCCGGGGTGAAGACAGCACGCCGGTAGTAGCGCAGCTCCTCGATGCTCTCTTGGATGTCAACCAGCGCGCGGTGATTCCCGGCCTTGGCCGGAGCGGCGAAGTAGGCCCGCGGGAACCAGCGACGAGCCAGCTCCTTGATCGAGGAGACGTCGACGACGCGATAGTGCAGCCACCCCTCGAGCTCGGTCATGTCACGAGCGAGGAACGCGCGGTCGGTGCCGATGGTGTTGCCTGCCATCGGGGCCTTGCGGGGCTCCTTGACGAACTGGCGGATGTACTGCAGCACCTGGTCCTCGGCGTCGTTCAGGCTCAGGCCGTCCTCGAGCTCGGTCAGCAGGCCCGAGGTCGTGTGCATGTCCCGGACGAAGTCGTTCATCTGCTCGAGCGCGTCCTGAGGCGGCCTGACGATCAGGTCGATCCCGTCGCCCAGCACGTTGAGGTCGTAGTCGGTGACGAGTGCCGCCACCTCGACCAACGCGTCGGCCTCCAACGAAAGTCCGGTCATCTCACAGTCGATCCACACCAGCTTGTCATTCACGGCCTGAACCTTACTGTGACTCGCGGACGAAGTGTGTCGCGCGGCCCGGTAGGGTCTCATGGAACCTTCGGCGAGCGAGTCTCGTTAGTCCAGATGGTGACCGCCCGAACCAGGAGTAGTGCAGTGAGCAACGAACGCCAGCAGCGTGCCGCCCGTGCCGAGCAGATGCGCAAGGAGCGGGAGAAGTCAGACCGCAAGCAGCGCAATGTCATCACGATCGCGATCGTCGCCGTGGTGATCGCCCTGGTCGGGATCGGTGGCTACGCCATCAAGAGCGAGAGCGACAAGAACGCGACGGTCGACAAGGTCATCAATCCGGCCAACACGACGAAGTTCGGTGTCAGCTACGACACCCAGGCGGTGACCGGCGAGCCCGCCACGAATCCCGTCACGGTCGTGACGTACGAGGACTTCCAGTGCCCCGCGTGCCGCAGCTTTGAGCAGCAGAGCGGCGCCTTCCTGGCCGATGCCGTCGCGAAGGGCGACATCACGCTGGAGTACCGCCCGATCGCCTTCCTCGATGCCGCGAGCAACGGCAACAAGTACTCCAGTCGGGCCGGCAGTGCGGCGATGTGCGTGCTCGACAGCTCCGGCATCAAGGCATACAAGAAGATGCACGACGTGCTCTATGCCAACCAGCCCGCTGAGAACAGCAACGGCCTGCCCGACAGCGCATTGATCGGCTTCGCCGAGCAGGCGGGCGTCACCGGGATCGACTCGTGCATCAAGTCCGAGCGATTCGTGCCGTGGCTCGGTGCAGCGACCGACGCGTCGCGTGACGCCAAGGTGTCGGCCACGCCGACGGTCATGGTCGATGGCAAGGTGGTCGAGGCTCCCAACCCGGCCAACCTGCAGACGGCGATCGACGCGGCCAAGAAGGCCTGACGCCGGCTGTCCGGCACGCGTCAGATGCTGCGCCCGATCCAGAACCCGCACGACGCTGCCGCGACGCTCAAGACGAGCATCGCGGTGGTGTTGACTGCGGCCGCGCCGTAGCGGCGATCCAGCACCAGGTGTGCCGTCTCGACACTCGCGGTGCTGAGGGTCGTGTAGCCGCCCAGGAATCCCGTGCCGGCCACGCTGAGCCACATGTCTCCCGTGTTCAATCCGATGAGGACTCCCAAGAGCAGCGAACCGCTGACGTTGATCAGGTGCGTCGACCACGGAAGACGCGGCGACACGCGTGGTCGCATCCATCCGTCCAGCGCATAACGAGATCCAGCGCCCATACCTCCGGCCAGGGCCACCAGCAGCGGCGTCATCGCACCACCGTCCGAGCTGTCGCGACACCGGCGAGAGCGGCGAGCAGGCCTGCCGCGACGGTGGACAGGGCGTACGCCAGTCCGAGCGCACCGTGGTCGCTGCGCAGGAGGGCGTCGGTCTCGACGGCGAGCGCGCTGTACGTCGTGAATCCGCCGAGAAAGCCGGTGCCCAGCAGGAGGCGCAGCCGATTGGCTGGGACGCTGTGGTCGCGCACCAGCAAAGTCGCCAGGAGGGCTCCCAGAACGAAGGATCCGGCGACGTTCACCACGAAGGTCGCCAGCGGGAACAGCTGGTCGGTGTCCAGGACTGCGAGCGTCCCGTAGCGGCACAGGGTGCCCGCAGCGCCGCCGGCGGCGACCAGAGCGAAGGACTTCACGCGTCCATTAGACCGTGCAGGAGGCTGACTGCGATCGCCGACATGACCACGGCGATGAGTCCGTCAAGAAGGCGCCAGGCCATGGGGCGGGCGAACAGCGGCCGAAGGAGGCGCGCGCCGAAGCCCAGGGCCGAGAACCACACGACCGACCCCAGAGCCGCCCCGACCGCGAACCACCACCGGTTGTCACCGTGGGTGTTGGCGACCGAGCCCAGCAGCAGCAGCGTGTCGAGGTAGACGTGCGGATTGAGCCACGTCAGCGCCAACGCGGTGCTGACGACCGGCAACAGCCGCGGAGACGAGGTGGGATGTTCGTCGAGCCCGGTCGGCCGGACGGCTCGCCGCGCAGCGAGTCCGGCATATGTCAGCAGGAAGACCGCTCCGCCGATGCGCATCGCGTCGAGCAGCCAGGGAGCCAGCTCCAGCAGACCACCGATACCCGCCACGCCCGCAGCGATCAGCAGAGCGTCCGACACCGCGCAGATCAGCACCACCACGAGCACGTGCTGACGAAGCAGGCCCTGCCGCAGGACGAAGGCGTTCTGCGCACCGATCGCGACGATGAGTGACAGGCCGAAGCCCAACCCGGCCAGAGCGGCGACGAGGGCGGCATGATCCATGACCCCATCCAAGTGCACCGTCACGTGCCTGCGCGGCAGACCCTTCGATGCAGAGACGGGGGAGTTCAGGGCCGGACGATCGTCCGGCCGGATCCGACCGTGGTGCTACCGGCTCCGATCGGCGCCTCTGGTCGACTTGGCGATGAGCGCGAGTGCCACGACCTGGGTCACGATCACGATGGCCACCAGGGTCGGTATCGAACGGGTGTAGAGGAAGCCGGCCACCGCCCCGCCCAGAACGGCCGCCCCGCCCTGGATCGCCGCGAACACTCCGTACGCCGTCGCACGGTGGCTGGCGGGGACGAGATCGGCGACCAGGGCCTTGACCGTCGAGTCCTGGAGTCCGATCGCCGAACCCCAGGCGAGCAGCCCGAGCAGCACGAGCGGCAGCTGTGAGGAGAGCGTCAGTGCCGGCGAGAGGGCCACCAGGATCGGCAGGCCGTAGAGCACCTTGCCGCCCACGCGGTCGTAGGTCCAGCCCGTGATCAGTGCGGCGACGGCGGCAGCGGCCATTGCCACTGCGTAGAGCACGGGGACCATGGCCGTCGAAACCACCTGCTGGGTGCTCAGGTGAAATCCGATCAGTCCATAGCTGACGAGACCGGCGGTCGTTGCCGCGGCGGCGCCGGCAAACACGAAGAACCGGTGGGGGAGGTCCAGGCCCAGATTCTGCGTGACCCGGCCGCCCGGAGCGGCAGGGCTCGGGGAGATCTCAGCGGCGGGGGCAACGGGCATTCGTCGCTGCACGACCAGCAGCAGTGCCATCGCGACGGCTCCGGGGATGGCGAGCATCGCGAGGGCGGGCCAGATGCGCGAGGTGATGGCGACTGCGCCGGCTACCGCCAGCGGACCGGCGAAGGCCCCGATCTGGTCCAGAGCCTTGTGAACGCCGAATCCTCTGCCGCGGCCGACCCCCTCGGCCGCGATGGCCAGCAGGGCTGATTTCGAGGGACTCCGCACGGCCTTGCCGGTGCGCTCGGCGAGAATCAGGACGCAGGCCAGCGCCAGTCCCGCCGAGCCGACGAACGGGGCCAGCGCCAACAGCGGGACGGACACGGCCGTCAGCCCATAGCCGACGATCGTCAGTCGCCAGTAACCTCCGGTCCGATCGGCCAGCTGTCCGAAGAACAGTCTGAGCACCAGCGCGATGGCCTCGCCGGCACCGCTCACGATCCCCACCAGCAGCGCAGAGGCGCCGAGCGACGCGAGCAGCGGACCCGTGACCGAGCGAGCACCCTCGTACACGAGATCGGCCGTCAGGCTGACCAGACCGAACCCGACGACGGTGCGCCACGGCGACCACACCCGATCTGTCACGTCGGCAGTCTCTCACCGATGGGTCGGGGAAGGCACCGATCGATGGCCCCGGGTGACCAGGATGTACTCGGCAATCATGTCCCCGAGCATGGTGCCCGCGTCAAGATCGCTCTGGACGTGTCCGGCCATGTAGATGCGGGAGTAGGTGACCTGCTCCTCCATCGACACGTAGTCCGGCAGGCGGTGAGGGGCGAGATATCCGAGATAGGAACGCGCGGCCGCTGAGCGCGCGGCGTGGCGGGAGGGGTACGAGCAAGGGCAGACACTCCCTGGCTTGATGATCTTCTCCGGGCGCAGAGTTGGGTCCAGCACGTACGGCGCGGACTGGCGGTCCACTGCGGCCACGCTGTCGGAAGCGGTCTTGGCCATGGCGAGGATCACTTTGAGGTCCTGCTTCTCGGCCTTGCCGGCGGTCTTGCCGAGGAGCTCGCGCTGGTCATGCTGATAGAGCTTCCAGATGTCCTTCTTGCCATTGGTCTCCAGCCACGTCGCAGCGGCTATGCCGGCGGGAGTACGCCTGGCTGCCAGCCTCTGGACCTGCCGAAGCTCGTTCCTTCGAGCTCCCTGCGTGGGTGGCGCGGGGATCTGCCGCTCCAGCCACGAGACGAATGCGGCGTCGTCCGGCGTGCTGCCGTGCGCGGTCCACCATGACGTCATGGCGTCAGCGGCAGGTCGTGCCTGGGCGGCGAGGTGTTCACCCATCGTCGAGGCTTGCGCGTCGGAGAAGAGCGCTGGCGGCGGATCTGCCTTGATCCGGTCCGTGGCTGACAGATTGGGGGAGTGGGAAGCCAGAACCGGGCGCGCAAATCCGATCCCGATGGCCAGGATGGCAGCCAGGGCGACCAGGAGGTAGCGGAGGGTGTGCGGCCTGACGATGGAAACGGTCATCTGAGTCCTTGAGTCGAGTGAGAGTGACAGTGCAGGAGGCGCCCGCGTATGTCGCGAATGTCGTTGTCAGCGATGTCGTCGTGCAGCAGCGATGTGGCAGCGGCGTACTTGGAGAAGGAGCGCGGCCGCGCGCCGAGCGAAGTGAGCACGCGGTCGGCGCGGGCGGGAAGCGCTCGGCCCTTGGTCTCGATCAGCACGAAATCGTCGTCGATCCACGCTGAGCCGACCGCGAGTGACGCGACGACACCCCAGTCGATCGTGACCCGGGTGCCAGCAGACAGGTCCGCGAGAGTTGCGCGCGTGTAGGTGACCTCCGCAGAGGGCACGAGATCACTCGGCGAGAGCTCGGGATGCGTCTCGGCGAGGACGGACTCGACGAACGCCAGCTCAGCCCCGTCGAGGCGGCCGTAGCGCTCGGGGCTGCTCGGACCGGCGACCTTGATCGTCTCGCCGCGGCCGTTCTTGGTCTTCACCTCGACCCGGCACAAGTCGTCCTCGACGTACCAACGGCTTCGGATCTTCCACCGGCGGCGGCGGCCCTGGATGTGATGCCGTGTGGAGGCGAACGTGGGAGTGTCGAAGTAGGTGCTGCGATACGTGGTCGAAGCTCGGCCGGCGATCTGGAGTGCGGCGTGGCTGTGTGCAAGCGCGTCGATCAGCGCGTCGGCTGTTGCGGCAGGCACGAGGTACTTGCGATCGACCCGCCTCATGAGTGCGGCGCTCTCCACCACGTCATCGAGACTGACGGTCCGCAGCCCGCTGAGGCGCAGCGGCGCGCCAGTCGTCTGGTACGTGTCCGTCACGCGCTGAGCCCCTGTGGCACGTCTTGGTCTGCGGCAGGCCATCCATCCGTCGCCTCAGGCACTTCATAGCGTGCCGAGACGCGGGTGGTCTCTCGCACCATGTCGATCTCTTCGATGACCACGGTCACGACGGGTACAGCGAGCTGTGCCGTGAGCTCGGCGAGGGCCAGCTCGGGATCAAGCACCAGGTGGTCGAGGGTGACACGCATGACTCTCGTTGCCGGTCGAGACCGCGAGTCGTCGGTGACCGCCACCGCGACGACGAGCAGGATGTTGAGAGCAACCACCAGCCACATCTGCCGTTGCTGGAGCCCGTTGATCAGACCCAGGACGAGCGCGATGAATGTGTAGGCGACGTCCTTGAGCGTGAACGCCGTGCTGCGCAGTCGGACGAGCGAGAGCAGACCGAAGAGTCCGAACCCGATGCCTGCCTTGAAGCTTCCGGACGAGATCGCTGAGAGTGCGGCAAACAGGCCGATGTTCAGCACCGCGAACACCAGGGGCATCGCGGGTGCGGAGTGGCGGCGGCGATAGAGCCACCCCACCAGGAGCAGCATCGCCAGGATGTCGATTCCAAGGCGTGCGAGCAGACTGGCTGCATCAGCGGACAAGAGTGTTCCCATCAAAGCGTCCCTTCGGGAGTGACCGTGGCAGCCGCTCCTGGTCCAGACACTACGAACGCGTCATGACGGCAGGATGAACCCTCGGGGTTGACGTGTCGTCATCGGCAGGGAAGCTGCAGGACGACACGAGCGGCTGCTCCGTCACGAGAGTCCGAGGGCACCTCTATCCGAGCGGTGCCGCCATGGGCCTGGGCGACCGCCATGACCACGGCGAGCCCCAGTCCCGAGCCGCGGGTGGTGCGGCTCGCGTCGGCACGGGTGAAGCGATCGAAGGCACGGGGGATGAGGTCGGCCGGGAATCCCTCGCCCTGATCGTCGACCGCAATCGTCAGCGTGTCCGAGGCGACCCATGCGGAGAGGCGGATCGGTCCCGCTCCGTACCTGACGGCGTTGGAGACCAGGTTGCTGAGAGCCGCATCGATCCACGGCTCACTGACCATGCACGAGACATCCGCGGCCTCGACGGTGATGTCGCGAGCGTTGCGCTCGAGAACGGGGCGGTAGCGGTCGGCCGTCCTTCGCAGCAGTGCGTCGATGCGCGTCGGCGCCTCGGAGGCCTGTATGCCGTTCTCGAGCTCCTCCAGGTCGAGCAGCGCATTGGCCAGACCTGCCATCCGCTCTGTCTCAGCAGCGACCGCCACGACGACGTCGTGGAGATAGTCAGCAGATCGTGGCTGGTGCAGAGCCAGCTCGACCTCAGCGCTCAGGAGCGCCAGCGGAGTGCGGAGCTCGTGGGCCGCGTCTGCGATGAACCGGTGCTCGCGTTCGTTGGCGCGCTCGAGTCTCGCGAGCAGGTTGTTGAACGTATGTCCCAGTCGGGTCACCTCGTCGTCCCGATCGACGTCGACGGGAAGTCTGATTCCGGAGGTCTCACCTGCCGCTGCTGCGGTTACCCGGTAGCGCTCGACGGGATCCAGCGCACCGCGGGCCGTCCGGTAGCCAACGTAGGACGCAGCGATCAACACCAAAACGTTCGCGACGGCGAGCTGCCCCAGCAGCTCACGCAGCGCCTCGTCGCGGGCTCGCCTGCTGATGGCAGTCACGATGACGACTTGACCGAGGGGAGCCTCCGATGTCGTTGCCGCGATTCGCAGAGCGTAGCCTTCCGGCCGGACGAAGGAGCCACGGTCGACGTGCAGGCTGCCCTCCCGTCGTGCGTGAAGCTCGAGCGCAGGTGTGAGGAGTCTCGCGACCGGGGGGCGCGGGCTCCCGGCGACGATCGTGCCGTCCCGGTCGAGCACCTGATACCACTCGCCGGGTGTCCGCGATGGCACGTCTGTTCCGGCGACGATGGCGTGGGCGACGACGTCGTGATACGCACGCAGATCCCGCGTCAGCTGTCGGTCCAGGGCGTGATCCACACGCCAGAACACGAAGCTTGACGTCCCCAGCAGAACCATCAGCATCGCGAGCGCCACATTGCGCACGAGGCGACGCTTGATCGTCAGGCGCGACGACCGCCGGAAGGTCACGCGCTCAGCTCCGGCGTTCCAGGCGCCATCCCACGCCCCGCAAGGTGGTGATAGTGACGCTGCTGGAGCGCTCGCTGATGCTGGTGCGAAGGCGGTACATGTGAACGTCCAGAGCATTGCTGCGGATGTCGGGCTCGTCGGCCCAGATTTCGTCGATGATGAACGATCGGCTGACGGCCCTGCCAGCGTTTTCGGCGAGGGTGACCAGGATGTCGAGCTCACGGCGAGCCAGTCCCAGCTCGACCCCATCGATCCAGGCAAGTCTGGCCGTCGGATCGACCGTGAGATCGGCCAGGACGAGCACCGGGTCCTCGATTACCTCATTTCGCCGTTGGAACACGCGGAGGCGCGCCACAAGCTCCTCCAGAGCAAATGGCTTGACCAGGTAGTCGTCCGCACCCGCCTCCAGTCCGGCAACTCGTTCACTCACGGCCCCGCGGGCAGTGAGCATCAGGACTGGGACGGTGTTGCCCTCCTTGCGCAGCCTGCGACACACCTCGATCCCGCCGATCGCTGGAAGCATCAGATCGAGGACGACGGCGTCGACGTCCTCACCGCGCGCCGCGGCGAGTCCGGCGCGGCCGTCGTAGAAGCCCTGTGCGTCCATCCCGGCCTCCTGGAGGTAGCTCACGATGAGCTCGACCATGCGCCGTTCGTCATCGACCACAACCACTCGCATGTCGGTCAGTGTAGGAGCGCCCGCAGTTCGGGTCCGTCACCCTGCGGTCATCTTCGGACTTGGGCCCCGGAGCCGCGCAGGCGCCCGGCAGGACTCCGTCGGGCGCTGGGCGCCCTCCTCCCCGAATCCTGTGCGCCGGGGGTCGAGCGTGAATGCAAAGCTCGAATTGCGCGCCCGGCAGGATTCGAACCTGCGACCTAGAGATTAGAAGGCTCTTGCTCTATCCGGCTGAGCTACGGGCGCTCGGGCGGTGACGCCCGGGGCAAGCCTATCTGCGCAGGTCGACAAGCATGCGGACCCGAACCCGGTCGGGACCGATGCCCTACGATTTGCAGGTGACAGAAGCGACTGCCGCCGCCATCCCAGCCGCGCTGCCCCGGTATCGAGAGCCATTCCGCCAGCGCGGACGAGTGCCGCTGATCAGTTTGTTCGTCCTGATTGCGGTGGCTGGCATTGCCGGTGGAGTCGCGATCTCGTTCAGCGCCGGCGACCCGGAGGGTGCGGGCCTGTCGATCCTGTTCGCGATCATCCCGCTCCCGCTCCTGTGGCTCGCCTACTGGTGGCTCGATCGTTACGAGCCGGAGCCGCGGCGCTACAAGTTCGCTGCCTTCGTGTGGGGTGGAGTCGTGGCCGTCGCGATCGCGCTCGCCCTCGAGGTCTGGATCCAGAACACCTGGAACCTCAGCGATGAGACCACCGCTTCAGTCGTCGCGCCACTGGTCGAGGAACCGTCCAAGTGTCTTTTTCTGCTGCTGACGTTCGCGCGCTCACGCCGAGTGATCGACGGATTCATCGACGGCCTCGTGTATGCCGGATTCGTCGGCATCGGCTTCGCCTTCGTGGAGAACATCGGCTACTACGCCGCGAGCTACCTCGGATCGCCTGACATCCAGATCGCTGGCGCCGAGGGTGTCACGACGACGTTCGTGGTGCGAGGTCTCTTCAGCCCGTTCGCCCATCCGTTGTTCACCTCGGCGTTCGGGATAGCGGTCGGCCTGGCGGTGGCCCGACGCTCCAAGATCGGCAAGATCGTGATCATGACGATGGGCCTGGCGGTCAGCGTCGGCCTGCACGCGCTCTGGAACGGCTCGCTGAGCTATGGCGGAGGTGCCGGCTTCGTGCTGGCCTACCTCGTGCTCGCACTCGTGCTCGTCGGCATCGCGATCCTCGCGGTCATCATCCGCACTCGCCAGGTCAAGATCCTGGAGCGCTCGCTGTCCTACGTCGCCCAGCGCGGGTGGATCCACCCGGCCGAGATCCCCTATCTGTCGCGGTTCGGCTACCGCAAGGCCGCCCGCCGATTCGCCAAGGAACGCGAGGGCAGACGCGCGGCCCGGGTCATCACTCGATACCAGCGCCATGCGACCGAGATGGCCTTTCTCCACGACGGGATGATGAAGGGCCGAGCCATCCCCCACGGGGTCGAACGGACGTACGCGTTGCTCGATGCGATGTATGCGTTGCGACCCGCTCTGCGATTCCCTCCGGCACTTCAGAGCACGACCCGTCGTTTCTGACCCGCGCGCCGCACGAGGCGTGGCGGCGAACAGCGTTCCCGTCCACTAATCTGTGCTCAGACACCCCCATCCGCACACACGTCACCAACGAGAGGAGCGCGCCGTGGCCAGCGATCACGCGTCGGCCGAGCTCCTGGGTGCGATGAGCAAGCTGCTGATCACCGTGCGCGACGTGCAGCTGCGGCTCGAGGTCGACGATGTCGACCTGGCCCGAAGTGTTCATGCCAAGGTCGCCGACCAGCTCTCGGACTACGTCCTGCCCCGGCTGGTCCAGCTTGATGCCCCCCTGCTGACCGTGGTCGGCGGTTCGACCGGCGCCGGCAAGTCCACCCTGGTCAACTCCCTCGTGGGGGAGCTGGTGACCGAGTCGGGCGTACTGAGACCGACGACTCGCTCGCCGGTGCTGGTGCACCACCCCGACGACGCCGAGTGGTTCCGACCCGACCGAATCCTTCCTGACCTGCCTCGCACCGACGTGGCGTCCAACGACACGTACGCCTTGCGGCTCGCTTCATCGGACAAGATCCCTCGTGGCCTGGCGATCCTCGACGCACCTGACGTCGACTCGATCGACAAGGGCAACCGGGAGCTGGCTGCCCAGCTCCTGGCCGCGGCGGACCTCTGGTTGTTCGTCACCTCCGCGGCCCGCTACGCCGACCAGGTGCCATGGGACTACCTGCGCCAGGCGTCCGAGCGCAGCACTTCGGTTGCCGTGGTGCTCGATCGGACCAGCGCCGAGGCCGTCGTCGAGGTCCGGGGCCATTTGGCCCGCATGATGACCTCGCGTGGACTGTCGGACTCACCGCTGTTCACCGTCCCGGAATCCCCGGTCGACGCCGACGGGCTGCTGCCTGACGAGGCCGTCTCGCCGATCGTGGTCTGGCTGCGGGAGCTCGCCGCCGATCCCGACGCTCGCCGGATGGTCGTCAGTCGCACGCTTGACGGGGCAGTGCGTCACGTCGTGCTGCGGACCCACGACGTCGGGGATGCGATGGATGCCCAGATCGCGGCCGCCGAGGTGCTTCATGGTGACGTCGACACGATCTATCGGAAGGCCCTGGACACGTTCTCGACCCAGAGCGCCAACGGCACGATTCTGCGTGGAGAGATTCTGGCCCGCTGGCAGGAGTTCGTCGGCACGGGCGATCTGCTGCGCTCGGTCGAGGAGAAGGTCAGCCGTATTCGGGATCGGTTCGTCGACGGCGTGACCGGCAAGCGGACCCGGTCGACCGAAGTCATCGAAGCGATCGAGACCGGACTGCAGATGCTGCTGGTCGAGCACGCCGAGGCCGCTGCCGAAGCGGGGTCGCGAGCGTGGGCGACGATTCCGGCTGGCCGCACGCTGCTGGATGCCAACCGCGGGATCGGTCGGGCGTCACGCGACTTCCGAGTCCGCACCGAACGAATGGTCCACGACTGGCGACAGTCGGTCATGGAGGTCGTACGCGTCGAGGGCGCGGACAAGCGCATGACCGCGAAGTTCCTCGCCTTCGGCGTCAACGGCATCGGCGTCGCACTCATGATTGTGGTGTTCTCGCGCCATGGCGAGGGCAAGGAGGTTGGCGGCACCGCGGCTCTGGCTCGCAAGCTGCTGGACGCGATCTTCGGTGAGGAAGGCGTGACCGACCTGGCCGATCGGGTCCAGGCCGACCTGGCCTCCCGCGCGGCCGCGCTCTTCGAGAGCGAGATCCAGCGATTCCTCGACCTGGTCGAGAGCCCGGAGACGATCAAGGCGAACCAGGATGTCCTCCGTGAGTCTGCTCGCCAGGCCGAATACGCTCGGCACTCAGACTTCCTGAACGGAGAGCCAACGTCATGACTTCCCCGAGCGCCACCGCCGAACCAGGTTTCGGCGGTGGCCGCAGCGACGCCGCCGCTCGACTCGATGGCCTGACCCGGGCCGTCGAGGCCAGCCGCGGTCGCATCGCTGCCGACGTCCTGGCCCCGGCCGAGGCGCTGTCGGAACGGGCGCTCGAACGGCTCACGCTGTCCGGCGAACACACCATCGTCGCGCTTGCCGGTGCCACGGGCTCGGGCAAGTCCTCGCTGTTCAACTCCTTGACCGATCTGGAGCTCGCCGGGGTCGGTGTTCGCCGCCCTACGACGTCGTGGGCGCTTGCCTGCGCCTGGGGTCCGGACGGCGCGCAGGGCCTGTTGGAGTGGATGGGCATTCCAGCTCGCCACCAGGTGTCGCGCATGAGCATGCTCGATCGCTCCTCCGCAGACACCAAGCTCGATGGACTCGTGCTGCTCGACCTGCCCGACCATGACTCGACCGAGGTGTCGCACCACCTCGAGATGGACCGACTCGTCACGTACGCCGATCTGCTGGTGTGGGTGCTGGACCCGCAGAAGTACGCCGATGCTGCCATCCACGACCGTTACATCCGGCCCATGGCGTCCTACGCCGACGTCACCCTCGTCGTGCTCAACCAGATCGACCGCATCCCCTATGAGGAGCGCGAGCGAGCGCTGGCCGACGTCAGGCGAATCCTGGCCGACGAGGGCCTGCCGGACGTCGCCGTCATCGGTGTCTCCGCGACCCGCGGCGACGGCGTCGACGATCTCAAGCGGGAGATGGCCTCGCGCATCCGAGCCAAGTCCTCGGCCAAGTCGCGGCTCGGGTCCGACATCTCCTCAGCGGCCGAAGCTCTCGTGGCTGTGGGCGGATCCGGGCAGGCACCCGGGCTCACTCCTGCCGACCGCGAGGCTCTGGACTCGGCGCTGGTGGATGGGGCCGGCGTACCGCAGATCGTTGACGCCATCGCGGCCTCCACCCGGCGGCGCACGGCGCAGTACACCGACTGGCCGGTCGTGCGGTGGTTGGACCGTTTCCGAGATGACCCGCTGAAGGACCTCGGGCTCGACGAGGACCTGTCGATGTCCGCTCTGGTCCGTGCCGTGGTGCCCGAGGCTGGCAACGTGCAGCGCGCCAGCGCCGAGCTCGCCATCCGCCATGCTGCCGAAAAGGCGTCGGTGGGGCTGACCCCTCCGTGGCGAGATTCGATCCGTGACGTGTCGAGCCCTCCGGGCGACGACGTCGTCGACGCGTTGGACAGCGCGATTCATGGGACCAGCCTCGGCTTGGCCCGCCCAGCGGCGTGGTGGCGCATCGTCCAGGCGCTCCAGATCCTGCTGTTCGCCACGATGCTCGCCGGCCTGGGCTGGCTCGCGGTCCAGGGCATCGGGCACCTCGCATCCTTCGACGTCCCCGATCTCGGTCAGGTCGGCGGCGTCGATCTGGCCGTCTTCGCGGCCGGGGGAGCCCTCGTGGCGGGGCTCGCACTGGCTGTCCTGTCGCGTCTGGCAGCCCGGATCGTGGGACGACACAAGGCCAAGCGGGCCGACCAACAGCTCCGGGCCGCGATCGACCGGGTCACCACGGAGCGGGTCATCGCCCCGATCCAGTCCGAGCTCGACGCCTACGGCGCCTACCGCTCGGGCATACTCGCCGCACTTGGCTGACCTCGACGGCGCGGTCGTGTCCGTCCGGGGAGGTTCCCCGGGGCACCACGGTTCGTCGTTCGTGGATCCGGCTCGATAGGCTGGGGCATATGGCTGACTACGTCTTCACTCTCCGCAACGTCCGCATGAAGCTCGGCGAGAAGCTCGTCCTCGACGATGTCACGCTGTCGTTCCTGCACGGCGCCAAGATCGGCGTCGTCGGCCCCAACGGCACCGGCAAGTCGACACTGTTCAAGATCATGGCGGGCATGGCGCAGCCCAACAACGGCGACGCCATCAAGGATCCGGATGCCTCGGTCGGGATCCTCCTGCAGGAACCTCCGTTGACCGAGGGCAAGACAGTCCTGCAGAACGTCGAGGAGGCCGTCAGCGAGATCAAGACCAAGATCGACCGGTTCAACCAGATCAGTGAAGAGCTCGCCGATCCGGACGCGGACTACGACACGCTCCTTCCGGAGATGGGTGAGCTGCAGACCGATCTGGACCACGCCAACGCGTGGGACCTGGACTCCCGACTGGCGCAGGCCATGGACGCCTTGCGGTGCCCACCGCCGGACGAGCTCGTCGACCACCTCTCCGGAGGTGAGCGCCGGCGAGTCGCGCTGTGCAAGCTCCTGCTCGAGCAGCCCGACCTGCTGCTGCTCGACGAGCCCACCAACCACCTGGACGCCGAGAGCGTGCTGTGGCTCGAGCAGCACCTCGCCAGCTACCCCGGTGCCGTGCTGGCGATCACTCACGATCGCTACTTCCTGGACAACGTCGCCGAGTGGATCCTCGAGCTCGACCGCGGCAAGACGCACCCCTACGAGGGCAACTACTCGACCTACCTCGAGACCAAGCAGGCCCGTCTCGTCGTCGAGGGCAAGAAGGACGCCAAACGAGCCAAGATCCTGGCCAAGGAGCTCGAGTGGGTCCGGTCCAACGCCAAGGCGCGCCAGGTCAAGAATCAGGCCCGTCTCGGTCGTTACGAGGAGATGGCTGCCGAGGCTGAGCGCGGCCGCAAGCTCGACTTCGAAGAGATCAACATTCCTGCGGGACCACGCCTCGGCGACGTTGTGCTCAACGCCCAGGACCTGCACAAGAGCTTCGGCGACCGCGAGCTGTTCGACGGTCTGACCTTCGACCTTCCACGAGCCGGCATCGTCGGCGTCGTCGGCCCCAACGGTGTGGGCAAGTCGACCCTGTTCCGCATGATCGTGGGGGAGGAGAAGCCGGACAACGGCTCGCTCGACGTCGGGCAGACGGTAAAGATCTCGTACGTCGACCAGGGCCGTGGCGGCATCGACGACAGCCTCAACATCTGGCAGCTGGTCTCCGGCGAGCTCGACTTCATCAAGGTTGCCAACTACGAGGTGCCGAGCCGCGCCTACGTCGCATCATTCGGCTTCAAGGGGCCCGACCAGCAGAAGCTCGTCAAGGTCCTGTCCGGAGGTGAGCGCAACCGCCTCAACCTCGCGCTGACCCTCAAGATGGGCGGCAACCTGCTGCTGCTCGACGAGCCGACCAACGACTTGGACGTCGAGACGCTGCAGTCCCTCGAGGACGCGTTGCTGGACTTCCCGGGCTGCGCCGTGGTGGTCTCGCACGATCGCTGGTTCCTGGATCGCGTTGCGACGCACATCCTGGCGTGGGAGGGCAACGCCGACACTCCCGCGCGATGGTTCTGGTTCGAGGGCAACTTCGCCGACTACGAGATCAACAAGGTCGAGCGTCTCGGCGAAGAGGCTGCTCGACCGCACAGCGTGACCTACCGCAAGCTGACCCGGGACTGACCGGAACGGGCGCGGATCAGAAGTTCTTGCCGTGCAGCTGAGCGGCGACCTTGTGCATGATGCGGCCGAGGGCGGCGAAGTCCTCGGCGCCTGCATTCGCGAGCAGGTAGTCGTTGACTCCCTGCACATGGGTGTGCGCGGCCGCCTCGAGGATGCTGAATCCATGGTCGGTCAGGACGGCTGACACGCCGCGACCGTCATCCGCGCACTGGCCGCGGACGACGATGCCCTCCCGTTCGAGTCGGGAGATCGTGTGGGTCACCCGGCTGCGAGAGTGACCGACCGCGTCGGCGAGCTCTGCCATCCGGATCGAGCGGCCCGGCGCCTCGGAAAGTCGAACCAGGATCTCGTACTCCGGCACGGACAGGTCGTGCGCCGCCCGCAGGTCGCGATCGAGTCGGTCCATGAGAGCAGTTGTGCCACCGAGGAACGAGCGCCAGATGCGCTGCTGCTCCGCGCTCAACCACGGCGTGACCGTTGTCGTCTCCATGGCACTCATCGTACTCGCGTCGAAGTTTGATTGAATCTTCAACGTCCTGTACTGTGTATTTGGTTGAACGATCAACTATCTAGTCATGAGGAGAGCACATGAGCACCGCCACCGCAGTCACCGCCGGCACGTGGACCCTGGACCCGACGCACACCGAGATCGGCTTCACGGTTCGTCACCTGATCGGCAAGGTGCGCGGCAAGTTCACCGGCTTCGAGGGTGCGGTCGTCACGGCCGCCGACCTTGGCTCCTCAAGTGTCAAGGTCGAGGTCGACCTCAGCACGATCGACACCGGCACCGCCGCCCGCGATGAGCACCTCCGATCCTCGGACTTCTTCGAGGTCGAGAGCCACCCCACGATGACCTTCGTGTCGACCGGAGTCGCGCAGAACGGGGCCTCCGACTTCGTCGTCACCGGCGATCTGACGATTCGGGGCGTATCCAGGTCCGTCGAGCTCGCCACCGAGTTTCTCGGTGAGGGCGGCGACCCGTGGGGCGGCACTCGTGTCGGGGTCGAGGCGACCACGCAGATCAGCCGCAGGGAGTTCGGCATCGACTTCAACATGCCGGTCGAGGGCTCGGACAAGTTGATGATCGGCGACAAGATCTCGATCCACATCAACGCCCAGGCCGTCCTCCAGGCCTGAGCAAGTCGCTGGCGCCGCGCCGCTAGGAGATGTCGGGGCGGGTCATCCGCACCGCGAGGTTCGCGTGCAGGGTTGCCAGGTCGGGTCCAGAACGCGATCCGCCCGGCTCGAACCACCGCACCAGATCCACGCCGAGGGACAGCAAAGAGAACGCCGTCCCCGGCACGTCATCCACATCCAGGACGCCCTGGTCGACGCCGTCGGCCAGGGCGTCCTGCATGGTCTTCTCGATGCTGCGCCGGTAGCTGGCAACCTCGGCGCGGTGCTCGGCGGACAGGGCGTGGTACTCGTACTGCACGATCCGCCCGACTCTGCTGTTGTCGGCATGCCAGAGGCTGAACTCATAGACCATCGCGCGAAGCCGGTCGATCGGATCCGTGGCCGAAGTCGCGGCCGACGTGATGACATCGAGCGCGCGGCGGTGCCCGTCCAGGCTCACCGTGAACAGCAGGCTCTCCTTGGAGTCATGGTGGACGTAGACCGCTGCGGGGCTCATTCCGGCGCGCGAGGCAATGTCGCGGGTTGTGGTCCCCGCGAAGCCCTTCTCGGCGAACGCCTCGACCGCGGCGTTGATGAGCCGTTCGCGTGCCGTGATCGTGGTCATGTCAGGTCCTCCTTCGGTTGACAGCATGGCGGAGGGCTTGCATGCTAAGCAAGCGCTTAGCGCGATTCCCTCCGGCGCCCGCACCATCGAAGGCAGAGCATTGCAGCGATCGATCTTCAACGAGGACCACGAAGCCTTCCGCGCATCCTGTGCGGCCTTCCTGGCCAAGCACGTCGAGCCCCAGCTCGAGACCTACCTGGAGAACAAGGCCCTGCCGCGTGAGTTCTGGCTGACCGCGGGTGCCGAAGGTTTCCTGGGCTTGGAGATCCCCGAGGCCTTCGACGGCGCCGAGGCTGGCGACTTCCGCTTCAACGCGGTGTGGGCCGAGGAGCTGAGCAAGCTCAACGCCGCACTCTCATCGTGTGCGGCGATCCACTCCGACATCGCGGTTCCGTACATCGTGGATCTCGGTACTGACGAGCAGAAGCAGCGTTGGCTGCCCGGATGTGCGACCGGTGAGATCGTCACGGCAATCGGGATGACCGAACCCGGCGGTGGCTCAGATCTCGCGGCCCTGCGCACGACGGCCATCCGCGACGGTGATGCGTGGGTCATCAACGGGTCCAAGACGTTCATCACGAACGGCTTCTCGGCAGACCTGATCCTCACCGCGGTCCGCACCTCGCCCGACCTGGGCGCCAAGGGCATCACGTTGTTCGGGATCGAAGCGACCGACGAAGGATTCAGTCGCGGCCGCAAGCTGGACAAGGTCGGGCAGTCCGAGGCAGACACCTCAGAGCTCTTCTTCGACAACGTGCGTCTGGGTGACGATCGGATCATCGGTGAGCAGGACCGGGGCTTCATCTACATGATGGAGCGGCTCCCGCAGGAACGGCTGACCTGCGCGGTGTCGAACGTCGCCCATGCCAAGCAGATCCTCGCCGAGACGATCCAGTACGCCCACGACCGTCAAGCTTTCAAGCAGTCGATCGGCAGCCTCCAGCACAACAAGTTCCTGCTCGCCGAGCTGGTGACGAAGATCGAGGTGGCCGAGGCGTACGTCGACCAGGTCGTGCTGGCCCACACGCAGGGTGAGGCGACTGCGACCGACGCGGCGAAGGCCAAGTGGTGGTCATCGGAGATCCAGAACGACGTCCTCGACCACTGCGTCCAGCTGCACGGCGGATATGGCTTCATGAACGAGTACCGTGTCGCTCGGGCCTGGCGCGACGCCCGGGTCAGCAAGATCTGGGCCGGATCGAACGAGATCATGAAGGAGCTCATCGGCCGCGACCTCGGATTCTGACGGCCGAGTCATTGCTTGCACGTACCAGAGAACCATTCAATTGAGAGCCAGAGGATGAGATGACTGAAGCAGTAATCGTGGCCACCGCCCGCTCGCCGATCGGGCGTGCCGTCAAGGGCTCGCTCAAGGACATGCGTCCGGACGATCTGACCGTCCAGATGATCGAAGCCGCACTCGGCAAAATTCCTGAACTGGACCGGCAGGACATCGTGGACCTGCACCTCGGTGTCGGCCAGCCGGCCGGTGAGTCCGGTAACAATCTCGGCCGGATCGTGTCGGTCATGGCCGGCATGGATCAGGTGCCCGGCGTGACGGTCAATCGATACTGCTCCTCGAGTCTGCAGACGACACGCATGGCGTTCCACGCGATCAAGGCGGGTGAGGGCGATGTCTTCATCTCGGCCGGCGTCGAGACCGTGAGCCGATTTGCCCATGGCATGGCCGACATGGCGAGTGCCTTCAACCCCCTGTTTGACGAGGCGCTGGCCCGTACCCAGCAGCGTGCGGAGGGTGGCGCCGAAGCGTGGCACGACCCGCGCGAGGACGGCAATCTGCCCGATGCGTACATCGCGATGGGCCAGACCGCCGAGAACGTGCAGCAGCTGATCGGCATGAGCCGCCAGGAGCAGGACGAGTTCGGTGTGCGCAGCCAGAACCTCGCCGAGAAGGCCATCAACGACGGCTTCTGGGCCAAGGACATCACCCCGGTCACGCTGCCCGACGGAACGGTCGTCAGCACCGACGACGGGCCCCGCGCCGGCGTCACCCTGGAAGCGGTCTCACAGCTCAAGCCGGTCTTCCGTCCGGACGGCACCATCACCGCGGGCAACTGCTGCGCGCTCAACGACGGTGCTGCGGCACTGGTCGTCATGAGCGACACGAAGGCCAAGGCGCTCGGCCTGACTCCGTTGGCACGCATCGTCTCGACCGGGGTGACCGGTCTGTCACCCGAGATCATGGGCCTCGGGCCGGTGGAGGCCGTCAAGCAGGCGCTCAGGCACGCCGACATGGCGATCGATGACATCGACCTGTTCGAGATCAACGAGGCATTCGCTGTGCAGGCCCTCGGCTCGGCTCAGGCGCTCGGCATCCCGATCGACAAGCTGAACGTCAATGGTGGTGCCATCGCGATCGGACACCCGTTCGGCATGACCGGGGCGCGCATCACCAGCACCCTGATCAACTCGATGCAGCATCACGACAAGCAGTTCGGCGTCGAGACGATGTGTGTCGGCGGCGGTCAGGGCATGGCCATGGTGCTGGAGCGCCTGTCCTGATGACCGGTCGTTTCGACGGCCAGGTCGCGATCATCACCGGTGCGAGCCGGGGGATCGGTCTGGCGATCGCCGAGCGACTCGTCGCCGATGGTGCCAAGGTGTGCATCACGGCCCGCAAGGCCGAGGCTCTCGCCGAGGCGGTCGAGTCGCTGGGCGGTGCCGACCACGCCATCTTCGTGGCGGGCGCTGCCGACGACGAGGCGCACCAGGACGAAGCGGTGGCCGCAACCCTGGCCGCCTTCGGGCGGATCGACTTCCTGGTCAACAACACCGGAATCAACCCGACGTACGGGCGGATGATCGACGTCGACCTGGGCGCGGCGGAGAAGACCATGCGGGTCAACGTGATCTCGGCGATCGCGTGGGCGCAGAAGGTCTACCACGCCTGGCAGGGCGATCACGGTGGCGCAGTGGTCAACATCGCTTCGGTCGCCGGACTCAGGCCGGCCCCCGGCATCGGCGTCTACGGGGCATCCAAGTCGGCGCTGATCCACGTGACGGAGGAGCTTGCGGTGGAGCTCGGTCCGGACATCCGGGTCAACGCCGTTGCGCCCGCGGTGGTCAAGACCAAGTTCGCCACCGCGCTCTACGAGGGCAAGGAGGAGCAGGTGGCCGCGGCGTATCCGCTCAAGCGGCTCGGCCTGCCCGAGGACATTGGCTCGGTCGTGACGTTCCTGCTCTCGCAGGACGCGGCATGGGTCACTGGCCAGACCATCACGATCGACGGCGGTGTGCTGTTGACCGGCGGCGTCTA
>NZ_JBAVDI010000115.1:0-15569 GCF_049587115.1 Aeromicrobium sp. | reverse complement strand
GGCCCAGCACGTGCGGCAGCATCTCGATCAACGTGATGTGAACCCGCTCGCAGTCGAGCTCGGGGTAGGTCACCGGCATGTCGTTGTTGCGAAGCTCGGCGAATGCTCCGGCGGTCTCGACGCCGGTGGCTCCGCCGCCGACCACGATGATCCGCAGGTCACGATCCTGGCCGTTGACGGCAGCTTCCTCGAGGTTGGCGAACATCTTGTCCCGCACGGCCAGCGCCTGCGAGCGGCGGTACAGGGGCATCGCGTACTTCTCGGCGCCGGGGATGCCGAAGAAGTTGGCCGTGACGCCAACAGCGATGACGAGCTGGTCGTACTTGACCTCGAGCCCGCCCTCGAGCCTCAGCGTCTTGGCCTCGTGATCCATCGAGACGACCAGCCCCTTAAGGAACCGGACGTTGCTCTGCTTGGCACGGATCGCTCGGAGGAACCAGGTGATGTCACCGGGGTTGAGGCTCGCGGTCGCGACCTGGTAGAGCAGCGGCTGGAAGGTGTTGTACGTGTGCCGGTCGATCAACGTGACGTCGACATCGGCCCGCTTGAGCTTGCGAACTGCCGCGATGCCTCCGAACCCGCCTCCCACGACGACGACGTGGGGGCGTTTGGGACCGGCTGCAGCGCTTTCAGGCATGCTGGCAGTGTATCGACCACCATTGCTGGGGCGCACCTCGCAGGAGGCCGCTGTGACGACTCTTACGTCCCGGTATGCCGGGACGGGTCAGCGCTTGCGCCGCTGGCGCAGCATGAGCACGAGCGAGGCCCCGATCGCGATGAGACACAGGGGTATCGCGACCCACGACAGCACCGCGAGCTGCTCGTACCCATCGCGGATCTCCGCCTCGCTGAGATTCATCCAGTTGGCGCCGGACTCCAGCTGCTGACGGACCATCTCGTCGCGGGCGACCCGGTAGACCACGAGGTAGGCGCCGCACCCCATGGCGAACAGGGAGGAGAGGACCAGGACGATCAGCGGCCAGACCGAGGCAGCACGTGGCCTGGACTGCTGCACCGGCGGTCCGACCTCGATCCGGGTCGGCTGCCCGTGCGGCAGCGTCCCGGTGGAGTCCGGGGAGGTGCCGGGAGGGGGCCAGGCGCCGGTCGGCACGTCGTTCTGCGGAGCTCGGCCGTTCTTGATCGCAAACCATGTTCGGACGTCGGACGACCACAGCTGGAACAGGCAGGTGAAGACCACCACACCCTGTATCGCCATGATCAGCGAGCCCTGACCCACGCAGTACAACCCGATCACCGGACCCACGATGCTCAGCATGATCCGGCTGACCGCGTGGCCCAGGGCCGTGTAGACCGCGAACACGACAGCGGCAGCCGCGATGATCGCCACCATCGTGAAGGCCACCCGCAGAGCCGTCTCGGCGCCGGCGCGGGTCATCCCGCCCTCCACCAGCGGGTCGGTCCATCGCGTCAGCCGGGCCTGACCGTCCAGCGAGCTCCAGTCCGCCAGCTCGATCAGGACACCGATGACCTGAAACGCGGAGATGAGACCCAGGTAGAGGCACGCCGTCACCAGTCTCGGCGGTCGGCGGGATCCGGCTTCGGTCATGTGACCATCCCATCACGTGACCGATGCCGGGCTCGACACCGCCTAGGCGGCGCCCACCGTCAGCTCGTCGGCATCACCGACATGGTCGACGACCACGGTGTCGCCGTCCCGGACCTCGCCACCCAGGAGCGAGCGCGCGAGCCGGTCCCCGATCGCCTGCTGCACGAGCCGGCGCAGGGGTCGGGCCCCGTATGCCGGATCCCAACCGGTCAGCGCCAGCCACTCGCGAGCCGCGCCCGTGACGGCCAGGGTGATCCTGCGAGCGGCCAGCCGTTTGGCGAGCGCCGCCACCTGCAGGTCGACGATGTGCGCCAGCTCCTCGGTGCCCAGCGCGTCGAACGTGACGATCTCGTCGAGCCGGTTGAGGAACTCCGGCTTGAACGATGCTTTGACCACCTCGAGGACGGCCTCGCGCTTGGCGTCGACGTCCAGCGCTGCATCGCTCAGGAACCGTGACCCCAGGTTGGACGTCAGGATCAGGATGACGTTGCGGAAGTCGACCGTGCGGCCCTGCCCATCGGTCAGACGCCCGTCGTCCAGCACCTGCAGCAGGATGTCGAACACCTCTGGGTGTGCCTTCTCGACCTCGTCGAGCAGCACCACGGAATAGGGACGACGCCGGACTGCTTCGGTGAGCTGTCCACCCTCGTCGTAGCCGACGTAACCGGGAGGCGCGCCGACCAGTCGACTGACCGAGTGCTTCTCGGAGTACTCGCTCATGTCGATCCGAATGATGGCCCGCTCGTCGTCGAACAGGAACTCCGCCAGGGTCTTGGCCAGCTCGGTCTTGCCGACACCGGTCGGCCCCAGGAAGAGGAACGATCCCGTCGGACGGTCGGGATCGGAGATCCCGGCCCGCGAGCGGCGCACCGCGTCCGACACCGCGGTGACCGCGGCTCGCTGTCCGATGAGCCGCTTGCCCAGCTCGCTCTCCATCCGCAGGAGCTTGCCGGTCTCGCCCTCGAGCAGACGTCCGGTCGGGATGCCGGTCCAGGCCGCGACGACCTCGGCGACGTCGTCCGCACCGACCTCCTCGTGCACCATCGACTCGCCCTCCTGTGCCGCCTCCGCGGCCTGCGCCTCGGCCAGCTGCGCCTCCATGGCCGGGATCTCGGAGTAGAGCAGTCGACTCGCGGTCTCCATGTCGCCCTCGCGCTGAGCCTTCTCGGCGTGGCTGCGCACCTCGTCGATCCGCTCCTTGACCTCACCGACCGCATTCAAGGACTGCTTCTCCCGTTCCCAGCTGGTCTCGAGCGCGCGCAGGACCTCCTGCTTGTCCGCCAGCTCGATGCGCAGCTTGTCCAGCCGATCCCGACTGGCGTCGTCGGACTCCTTGGCCAGGTGCAGCTCTTCCATGCGCAGCCGATCCACGGCGCGGCGGAGCTCGTCGATCTCGACGGGACTCGAGTCGATCTCCATGCGAAGTCGACTGCCGGCCTCGTCGATCAGATCGATCGCCTTGTCCGGCAGCTGGCGGCCGGGAATGTAGCGGTCGGAGAGCGTGGCTGCGGCCACCAGCGCGGCATCGGAGATCGAAACCTTGTGGTGCGCCTCGTAGCGCTCCTTGAGCCCACGGAGAATCGCGATCGTGTCCTCCGGACTGGGCTCACCGACGAAGACCTGCTGGAAGCGGCGCTCCAGGGCCGGATCCTTCTCGATCCGCTCGCGGTACTCGTCAAGGGTCGTCGCGCCGATCATGCGCAGCTCGCCGCGCGCCAGCATCGGCTTGAGCATGTTGCCTGCATCCATCGAGCTGTCGCCACCGGCGCCCGCGCCGACCACCGTGTGGAGCTCGTCGATGAAGGTGATGACCTGCCCGTCGGACTCCTTGATCTCGGACAGGACGGCCTTGAGCCGCTCCTCAAACTCGCCGCGATACTTCGCTCCGGCGACCATCGCCGCCAGGTCCAGCGAGATCAACCGGCGCCCACGCAGCGACTCGGGCACGTCACCCGCAACGATGCGCTGAGCCAACCCCTCCACCACCGCGGTCTTGCCGACACCCGGCTCGCCGATCAGGACGGGATTGTTCTTGGTACGTCGCGAGAGCACCTGGATGACCCGACGAATCTCGCTGTCGCGTCCGATCACGGGATCGAGCTTGCCCTCGCGCGCGACGGCGGTCAGGTCCACGCCGTACTTCTCCAACGACTGGTAGGTGTCCTCAGCGTCCTGGCTGGTGACCCGGGCCGTGCCGCGGACCGCGGCGAAGGCGGCCTGCAGCGAGTCCGCCGTGGCGCCGGCCTCGGTGAGCAGAGTCCTGGCCGGGGACTCGACGGTCGCGATCCCGACGACGAGATGCTCGGTCGACACGAAGTCGTCCCCGAGCTGGTCCGCGAGATCCTGGGCGCGCTGCAGCACTTCGTGGCTCGAGCGGGACAGGCCCGGGTTCTGCACGCTGGCGCCGCTGGCTGCCGGCAGGCTCGACAGAGCCGCGGACAGCCCCGAGCGCACGGCCTGGACATCGGCACCGGTCGCCTGGACCAGGGGTGCGGCCGTGCCGCCGTCCTGACCGAGCAGGGCGGAGAGCAGGTGAGCGGGCTCGACGGCCGGATTGCCAGCCGCGGCTGCGGCGGAGACCGCGCTTCCGAGCGCCTGTTGACTGCGGGTCGTGAACTTCGCAAGGTCCATGTGGGTTCTCCTGGCTGGATCGCTGGTGTACACAGTGCAACACCGACAGAGTTGAGTCCATTCCTATCAACTTTGAATGTGACGAGATCCGGGTACACGCGGCCCGCTGGGGCCTCAGTAGCCGGTGAAGTAGTCCGTCCGCACGCTCCCACAGTGCTTCGCCAGGCCGGGCCGGAGGGCGTTCACCATCGCCGGCGGCCCCGAGACGTAGGCCCGGCGCCCGGCGAGGTCGGGCACCGCCGCCGCGATCAGGTCGGCGCTCAGGCTGGGTGCCTCGACGTAGGCCCAACCTTCCGGAAGCACGACCGGCTGAGCTGCTGCGACCAGCACGACGCGGAACCCGGTCAGCTCGTCGATGAACGCCACCTCATCGGGCGAGGAGACTCCATAGACCAGCACGGCGTCACGCGCCGGCTGGTGACGAAGCTGGCTCAGGAACGGGGTGATGCCAATACCGCCGGCGACCAGCAGTACGGGCACCTCCGGATCGCTCGGCAGGAGGAAGTCGCCGCCGACGCCGGTCGCGTGGACCGTGGCGCCAGGCTGGAGCGTCCGCAGCGCACGCTTGAAGCTGGACGACGGATCCGGAACCCGCAAGGCGAAGGACAGCAGGCCGTCAGAGCTCGGCGGCGAGCTGATGCTGAACGATCTGCGGGTGCCCCGACCGTCGGCGCCGGAGTGCGGGACGGTCAGCTCCATGTACTGGCCCGGGAGGAACCTCAGCGGACGCTTCGCGCGGAAGGTGAGCTCGTTGATCTCGGAGGTCAGGGTGCGGCTGGAGTCCAGCACGAGGGCCACACCGCGACGCCGGGAGAAGCCGAATGCGACCACGTTGCCGATCAGGAGAGCGACACCTGGAGTGATCGCCAGGACCCGTAGATCCGGCGGTGACGTCGTGAGCATGAAGACCCAGATCGGGTAGGAGAACACGGCACCTGTCACCGCCGCAACGACCAGCTGCTGGAGCCGCCTGGGCGGAAGGGTCAGTGGTTCGCTCAGCATGAAGCCGCCGAGGAACACGATGGGGAAGGAGTAGGCCATCGTCCTGATCGGATCGATCAGCGGAGCCTCCGGTGGGGCCAGGTGATCCAGTCCGAGCACGATCAGGACTGCGGCGGTCGCGATGAACACCAGTCCGACGTCGAGCCGCCGAGTGCGCCACAGCACCAGGAACGCGCCAGTCGCGACGAAGGGCAGCAGCGTCTGGTTGCCGACCCACCACGAGGCGCTCACGGCCGCGTCGCGCCCGATCGCATACTGGACCGCGTAGGAACCGAACGCCCCGGCTGCGGCCGGGTTGAACACATGTCGGCCATGCCACGCCAGGACGTACTTGGACAGCCCGGCCAGCACCCCCGCGGCGGCGATCCAGGCCAGGTCGATCGGATCGGTCGACGGAGTGAAGAGGAACCACAGCAACAAGGCGGTGATGATCGCCGACTCGCCGTGCGCCGTCACTGACCACAGCAGCCCGAACCCGCGGCTGCTGACATACGTCACCACGAGAAGGACCGTGAGGGTCGCCAGCTCGCTCGTGACGCTGTACGGCTCATTGAAGGTGCCACCGATCGTGAAGCCCAGCGTCACGACGACCAGCGCAGCAAGGACGACGGTCACCAACCGATACATCGTGACGCGTCCGAGCTGGCGGTCCAGCAGGTCGCGGGGACCGGTCGCTGCCCTCATGCGAACACCTCTCCGGGGAAGTTCGGCGATCGCTCGATCCGACCGTCGGCGTGCATGCGTACGTACTCGTGCTGGAAGCGTCCCATGAGCGCGGCGGGTTCAGCGAGGAAGTGTGCGGTGGCCAGCCCGTCGGCGTGCATGCAGGTCGCGGAGACGACCCAGGTCGCGATCACGTCGTCGACAGGCCGCCCGGTACGGCCGTCGAGCACGTGGTGCCACTCACCCCAGGCTCGCCTGTTGGTCGCAGACGCACACAGGGCGAGGCCCGGTGACAGCTCGGCCACGCCGACTGCCAGGGTCTTGTCGGCCGGATGCTCCAGGGCGATGCGGATCGGTTCGCTGCCGCGATGCAGCAGGTCTCCGCTGGCGTCGATCGTGACGTCCGCGTCCCACGGTCTGAGCACGTCTGCCACCAGATCTACCAACAGTCCCTTGCCGGCCGCCCCGACGTCGATCGTGACCGGCTCGCGCGTCCGGACCACGGGCGCCTCGAACTCGACCGTTGGCCAGGGCGGCACTGCCGTCGGATCCGCGACGGGCGTCAGGGAATAGGTGGCGTCGTAACCGAGGTCGGCAAGCCTGCGCCCGATCAGCGGGTTGACCGCTCCGGCGGTTGCGGCATGCAGCTCGTCGTAGAACCCGAACAGGATGCCGGCTTCGCCAGGCAGGTTCCACTCCCCGGCGCGCGCGGCGATCGCGGTGACGACGGAGTCGGCCCGGAACCGGGACCAGACCCGGTCGAACGCGTCGATCCTGGCCAGGACCCGCTCCCGGACGTCCGGCCCGACCGGATCGCGGGTGTCGATCTGCCAGGCCGTGCCGATCGCGTCAAACCTCCACTCCTCCACGTCAGGCCTGGGCTTCGGCCCTGATCTGATCAATGGCCTGGTTGAATCCCTCCGCCGTGAGTGACGATCCCGCGACCTTGGACACCGACAGTTCGTTGATGCTCTTGCCGACCGCGATCTGAGCGATACCGCCGGCGAAATCGGTCTGGTACGCCTTCGACGTGGGGTCGGTTGCCCGAGGGGTGACGTCGATCGCGGTGATCGTGCCGTCAGACAGCGTCAGTTCAACCGTGAGGGCCGAGATCCCCGCCGGATTGCTGTAGCTCCCCTCACCGCTGTAGTCGCCGTCGTTGTAGACCGCATTGCTGCTCGAGCTGCTTTCGGGGGCCGCGGAGGCGCTGGACGCCGACGGGACATCGCCGGCCGGATCGCTGCTGCCACCGCATGCGGCTGTCAGCAGCAGCACGGAGGCGGCGACCGACAGCATCGCGGTCTGGGCGGAGAGCTTCATCGGTCGGACTCCTGGGGTCAGGGGAGGATGAACCGTGGACGGGTGTGCACCAGCCGAGCAGGTGACTGCTCACAGGTTGAACGGTTCGGCGGACCGCACGGTTCCATGGCGATCAGCTGAGCTGGGCGATCGCGGAGGTCGCCGCGTGGAATCCCCCCATCCCGTGCACGCCGCCTCCCGGTGGAGTCGAGGCCGAGCAGATGAACAGCCCCTTGGCACCGAGCGAGTAGGGATCGGGCGACAGCCTCGGCCGCATGACGAGCTGTTTCGGTCCGTTGGCACCGCCGCCGATGTCTCCACCGATGTAGTTGGCGTTGTGCTCCTCGAGCTGCTGCGGTGTCGTCACGGTCGTCGCGATGATCCGATCACGGAACCCAGGCGCGAACCGCTCGATCTGGCGGATCACCGACTCGGTCGCATCGCCGGTGTAGCCGGTCGGCACGTGCGCGTAGGACCACACCGGGTGGACGTCGCCTACGGATCGTCCCGGATCGGCGAGGTACTGCTGACAGAGCAGGACGAACGGCCGTTCGGGCATCCGGCCGGCGTGGATCTCGCGCTCGGCATGGTTGAGCTCCTCCAGCGTGCCCCCGAGGTGCAACGTGCCGGCCTTGTGCGCCCATTCGTTGGTCCACGGCACGCCACCTTCGACCGCGAAGTCGACTTTGTAGGCAGCCGGACCGGTCCGCCATCGTTCGATCGGACGCCGGACTCTGCCGGGGATCCGGTCGCCGGCGATGCGCAGAGCGGCCGACGGCGATGTGTCGAACATGACGATGTCGGTCTGGGGCAGCTCGGTGACCTCGTGCCCGGTCTCGATCCGGCCACCGTGCTCGATCAGGTCCGCGGCCAGCGCGCGGGCGATCGACGCCGAACCACCTTTGGCGACCGGCCAGCCGTACGCGTGGCTGGTCATGCCGAACATCATCCCCAGCGCTCCGGTGGTGGGGCGCTGCAGCGGGTGGACCGCATGCGCAGCAAGTCCGGCGAACAGCGCGCGGGCCTCGTCGGTCTCCCACCGACGAGCAAGCCAGGAGGCCGGCTGAAGCGCCCGGATGCCGAACTTCGCCAGCAGGATCGGATGCCGCGGCACGTGCAGGACCGGTCCGAAGATCTCCGCGATGAGCTCGTCGGCGTGCTCGACCAGTGGCGTGTAGAGCTTGCGCCAGGCCTTCCCGTCGACGCCGAGCCCCTCGACCGTGCGGTCCAGATCGCTGAACAGGACACCCGCGCGGCCACCGTCGAGCGGGTGGACGGCGTCGACCTCGGGCCACAACCACTCCAGACCGTGCCGACCCAGGTCCAGGCTCCGGAAGAATGGCGAAGCGACACCCGTCGGGTGGGTCGCCGAGCAGATGTCGTGCAGCACCCCGGGGACGTTGAGCTCGGCCGACCGCGTGCCCCCGCCGATCTCGTTCTCGGCCTCCAGGACGGTGACCTCGATCCCGGCGCGCGCCATCACGACCGCAGCTGCGAGTCCATTGGGGCCGGATCCGACGACGACAGCAGAGGTCATGGATCCAACGTAGTGTGTGGCGATCCGGTCGGCTCGCCGTCATCCGATCACGCCTGTCCACAACCCTGATCACAGCCGGAAATCGTGCCGGCGGCGGCCTCCGAATTGCGAGCAAGCACGCGCTGAACTGACAGATCGGTCGAACTAAATATGCAGACGCATCCAAGGCAGTACCTTCCTTGGGGTTTGCCCAAATCCTCGGTGGGTGGGCCGTTCTGCGCCGAGTGTCGGCCTGGCGCGTCGGTTTCTTCGCGGAAGAAGCCTCGCCAGCGCAGGTGGATCATGAGTCCGGAGAACGACGCCGTGCTGAACATCAGCACGATGGCCATCAGGCGCACCGACGAAGTCAGGTCGTCGTGGTCGCCCGCAGTTTCGGCCGTGACGCCGATCGCGAAGGGTTGCACGGAGCACCCGAGCACCGCGATGCCCTGGATCTGGCCGTCACGTTGCCAGAGCGGTGCCACTGGCAGGCCTGGACCTAGACGACCGCCGACTCGTCGCGCCAGGTGATGCGGAACGGCGTGCTGCCGTCCCACGGCTGGCGGCTGGTCATCTCCGCGACGTCGACCTCACCGGTCTCGATCACGCCGGTAGCCGCGTCGATGATGCGGTAGCGCTGGATCGGGTTCCAGAACGGCTGCGACTCCATCGCGATGACACGCAGCTGCCCCGGCTCGAAGTCGCAGCGCTCCTGCACCGCCGCGACGAGTGCCTCCTGGTGCAGGTGACCGTCGCCGAAATTCCAGCCGATCGCCGACCCGCACACCATCTCGCCGTCCATGACGAACCTCGACTCGTGATCGGCGGCGGCGTGCGGGTGCAGCCCCGCCATGGCACGGCCGTGGGTGTGCAGTCCACGCCAGGCCTGCAGCTTGCCGATCATCAGGTCGACGGTGTCGGGCGGATAGAGCTTGGCGAGCTGGCGGTGCGGCAGCTGAGCCGCCTTCGTGACCCGGTCTGCGTACGTCTGCTCCGCGCCCTCGCCGAACAGCCACACTGAGGTGGACCAGGTACCGGCGTAGTACCGCATCGACGGCAGGAACGACCACAGGTCGGGCCGGCGGTTGCCCCAGACGACAGAGATGACCACGAGTCCGAACAGTCCGTAGACGAGCAGCGGCTGCGTCGCGTCGGTGAGACCGACCTCCGCATGCTCTCCAAACAAGAAGACCGCAGCGAAGCCCATCAGCACGTTCCACTCCAGCGGGACACCCATCGGGATCGACGCCAGGATGTTGAGGTGAAAGAGCAGGATGACGATCAGGGCGATCGTCGTGACCACGCCGCCACGCGAGAACAGCAGGACCACCGGCACACCGAACTCGACCGCCGTGCCGACATGAGCCAACGTCCCGGAGAGCCACGACGGGCGGAGGTCCGTCTCGGCATCGCGCCAGAGCCGACGCTTCACCGCCGGCGGCATGACCGGTGAGTTGCTGAACATCGTCGACACGACATACGGGAAGTGCTGGTTGAGCTTGGACGTCGCAGCGCCCCACCAGATCGCCAGCATCAGTAGCTTCGCTGCAAGGATCATGTCGACGAACGGGAACAAGAAGACGATTGCGGTGACCCAGTAGTGCTCTGACCTCGCGGCGAGGAAGATCGTCTTGTCGCGCAGACCGAGCGTCGGCAGCAGCAGCAAAAGTGGGATGAAGCGCGCCGGCTCGATCAAGCCCTGGCCTCGGTCGGCCGGCGACAGCAGGACGTACCCGGCTGCCCAGATGACGGCGACGTAGAGCGCCACATCAAGGATCGTGCGGTTTGACCCCTTGGTGCCCGGAACCTTCTCGGGCCACGGGGGGAGCCGGATGGTTCCGGGACGCAGCCAGTAGAGGAACGAGCCGATCGGCGGCAGGAAGCGCATCGTCAACGGGCCGAAGCCACATCCGAAGCCGAGCACCTCGAACAGCAGGGTCCAGATGATGACCTTCTGGAACACGACCGGCGACAACCACCAGTCGCCGGCATCGGCGAGCCCGCCGATGCCGGGGGTCGAGGCGGCGAAAGCAAGCGCGCCGAAGACATACAGGCCGATCTTGAGGATGTAGAGGCCGTAGACACCCAACGGCGTGCCGAAGCCGTGGAGGGCCCAGTGCTGCTGCAGGACCCTCGTGCGCTCGGCGCGCGGCTTGGCTCGCCACGCGGCAACATCGATGTCCGGCAACGTCGGCGCGATGATTCCCATGGCCCTCCTTCCGCGTCCCCTCCGGTTGTGAACACTAGAGGCTCACACGGGCCCCCGCCACGCGATTCATGCCCAGATGGCGAGATGGTGTGCTCGCGGTTGGAACGACTCCTTAGCCTTGCCTAAGACGTAATGATCTTCTTCCCTTGGAGTTGTGCATGAGCAGGCGGTTGCGCGTTGCGGTGATCGGTGCGGGCCCGGCGGGCATCTACGCCGCGGACATCCTCACCAAGTCCGACATCGACGTCACGGTCGACATCCTCGACCGGGACCCCACGCCGTTCGGTCTGATTCGCTACGGCGTCGCGCCAGATCACCCGCGCATCAAAGAGATCGTCAAGGCGCTCAAGCGGGTCCTGGCGCAGGACGCCATCCGGTTCTTCGGCAACGTCGACTACGGCACCGATCTCAAGCTCGACCACCTGCGACAGTTCTACGATGCCGTCATCTTCGCGACCGGCGCCCGCGCCGACCGCGATCTCGACATCCCCGGCATCGACCTCAAGGGATCATTCGGCAGCGCCGACTTCGTTTCCTGGTACGACGGACACCCCGATGCCCCACGCAATTGGCCGTTCGACCCCGAGGCGAAGACCGTCGCTGTGCTCGGCGTCGGAAACGTCGGCCTCGATGTCGCCCGCATGCTCGCCAAGACCGTGGACGAGCAGCTCGTCACCGAGATCCCCGCAAACGTCGAGACCGGGCTGCGGGCCAACGCCACCCAGGACGTCCACGTCTTCGCCCGCCGCGGCCCTGCCCAGGTCAAGTTCACCCCGATGGAGCTGCGCGAGCTGAGCCACTCGCCGAGCATCGACGTCGTGGTGCATCCCGAAGGTTTCGAGCTCGACGAGGGCTCGATGGACGCGATCCGCGCCTCCAAGTCGGTCAAGCTCGTCGTCGACGTGCTGCAGAACTACCTGGCCAAGGAGCCCACCGGAGCGGCCCACCGCGTCCACATCCATTTCTGCCAGAGCCCGGTGGAGGTGCTCGGCGAGAACGGCAAGGTCGTCGGCCTGCGAACTGAGGTCACCGAGCTCGACGGCACCGGCAATGCCCGCGGCACCGGTGAGCACGTCGACTGGCCGGTCCAGGCGGTCTACCGCGCCGTTGGGTACCGGTCCGACAATCTGGCCGGACTTCCATTCGACAACGCGACCGCGACGGTGCCCAACGACGGCGGACGGGTCATCGACATCGACGGCGAGCCGCTCCCCGGCGCCTACGTCACCGGCTGGATCAAGCGCGGACCGGTCGGGCTGATCGGGCACACCAAGTCGGACGCTGCGCAGACCATCGAGCTCCTGCTGTCTGACGTCGACCGCCTGGTCGCCCCCGCGTCGCCGGACCGTGCCGATGTCGACCGCTACCTCGCAGGCCGCGGTATCGAGTACACGACGTGGGAGGGCTGGGAGCAGCTCGACGCGCACGAGCTCGCACTCGGCGAGGCCGCCGGCCGCGGCCGAATCAAGGTCGTTCCGCGCGACGAGATGGTCCGCATCGCGCGGAGCTGACGTCAGCGCTGGGCCAGGACCTGCACCCGGCAGGGCGCATCAGCCTGTGTCGCCGGGAGCTTGGTGATGCTGAACTTGGCGGATCCTCCGGGCGCGACGTCAGGCACCGTGCGAGTCTTGGCCGACTCCGGCGCTCCGGACGCCTCGCCGACATAGACGGTGACCTGGAACGTCACCTTGCTCTTGCTCGGGTTGGAGACGTAGCCCGAGGTGGTCCATGTCCCCTTGGCATCCTTGGCACAGCGAAACCGCGACAACGCCTCCGGCGCGGGCGTGCCCTCCGGCGCCGCTACGGTCGGCTTGACCGTGGCCGAGGCTGCGTCGGGCGAAGCTTTTGGCGCGGGATCAGACCCGCCGCCGCACCCGGCCAGCACCAGGAGCAGAACGACCGCCAACATACGCATGACGCCATCCCATCACGCGCGCTCGGCACCGACGGGCAGGCGCGCCCTCACCCCCGGGCTCCGGAGAAACACGAGTGGCACCTCATGTTGTTCGGGTTCGGCGAGATAGTCTGACGTCCTACTACTTTCGAGGAGCGTCATGAGCGGGATCGACAAGGTCGGCGTCATCGGCGGAGGCCTGATGGGCTCCGGGATCACCGAAGTCGCAGCCCGGGCCGGGTTGGACGTGGTCCTGGTCGAGATCAGCAGCGATGCAGCCAAGGCCGCGGCCGAGCGGGTCGAGAGCTCGCTTCGCCGTGCCGAGTCGCGCGGCAAGATCGCGTCCGCTGAAGTCGTGGCCGTGCTCGGACGGATCGCGTTCACCGAGGACCTGGAGGCTCTCGCCGACCGCGACCTGGTGGTGGAGGCCGCGAGCGAGGACGAGCAGACCAAGCTCGACCTGTTCAGTCGTCTTGGTCGGATCCTGACCAAGGAGGACGCCATCCTGGCGTCCAACACCTCATCCATCCCGATCGTCAAGCTCGGCGCCGTGTCAGGGCGGGCGCACCACGTCATGGGAGTCCACTTCTTCAATCCCGCCCCGGTCATGCAGCTCGTCGAGCTCATTCCGTCTCTCACTACGTCCCACGAGACCCTCGACCGCATGCGCGCCTGGGTCACCGACACCCTGGGCAAGAAGCCGATCGACGCGACCGACCGCGCCGGCTTCGTGGTCAACAGCCTGCTCGTGCCGTATCTGCTGTCGGCGATCCGGATGTACGAGGCGGGCTATGCCTCGGCCGAGGACATCGACCGCGGCATGGTGCTTGGGTGTGGCCATCCCATGGGCCCGCTCGCGCTGTCGGACCTGATCGGCCTCGACACGATCAAGGCCATCGGCAAGTCCATGTACGACGAGTTCAAAGAGCCGCTGTACTCACCGCCACCACTGCTCGATCGCATGGTCGACGCGGGACTGCTGGGAAAGAAGTCCGGGCAGGGCTTCTACGGCTACGGCGCCTAGTCGGGCACCGTCAAATTCCCTGGTCTCGACCAGCACCCGGGCCAGCACGACCCCCGCCTCATCGAGCAGATCAGGCTTGAGACGCAGGTCGAGTGTCGCGGTGATCTTCAGGCGGTCCACGGTGGCCCGCCTCGCTGTTCAACCACTTCGCAGCGAGGTGCAGGATGGACTCAACGTGACCGGCGCCATACCTCCTGGAGGATCCTGTGCTCTACCCCCTCACCGTGATGGACTTCCTCTACCGTGCCGTCACGGTGTATCCCGACCGGATCGCCGTGGTCGACGAGCCCGATCAACCGGCCGAGTCGTGGGGTGAGATCACCTACGCCGAGCTCCACCGCCGAGCGGCGGCACAGGCGGCTGGTCTGGACGAGATGGGCGTGCCGGTCGGTGGCCGGGTCGCGATCGTGTCGCAGAACTCCGCTCGCATGCTCACCTCGTTCTATGGCGTCTCCGGCTGGGGACGGGTACTGGTGCCGGTCAACTTCCGCCTCGCGGTCGCCGAGATCCAGTACATCGTCGAGCACTCCGGGGCCGAGGTGCTGATGGTGGATCCCGACCTGCGCCATCTGGTCGACGAGGTCGACTGCAAGCGCATCTTCGTCCTCGGCGAGGACGACGACAAGATCTGGGGATCCACCGCGCAGCCGCAGCCGTGGACCGGCGACGAAGGCGCGACGGCCACGATCAACTACACGTCCGGCACCACAGCACGCCCCAAGGGCGTCCAGCTGACCCACCGCAACAACTGGCTCAACGCAACGGTGTTCGGGTGGCAGGCCTCGGTCTCGGACCGCGACGTCTATCTCCACACGCTGCCGATGTTCCACGCGAACGGCTGGGGCCATCCGTTCGCGGCGACCGGAGTGGGAGCGACCCACATCGTGCTGCGCCAGGTCGACGGCACCGAGATCCTGCGCCGCATCGAGAAGCATGGCGTGACCTACCTTTGCGCCGCCCCCGCCGTCGTGACGGCCTGCCTCGACGGCGCCAAGATGTGGGACGGCGAGATCCCAGGTCGCGACCGCGTCCGCATCATCGTCGCGGGCGCTCCTCCCCCGACCCGCACCATCGAGAGGGTCCGCGAGGAGCTGGGCTGGGAGTTCATCCAGATCTACGGGCTGACCGAGACCGCACCCCTGTTGACGATGTCGCGCATGCGCGCGGAGTGGGACGATCTCGACGCGCACCAGCAGGCGCTCAACCTCGGTCGCGCCGGGGCGCCGGCCATCGGCGTGCGCATGCGGATCGACGACGAGGGCGAGGTGCTCGCGCAGTCCAACCACAACCTGGAGTCGTACTGGGAAAACCCCGAGGCGACCGCACAGGCGCAGGCCGGCAATTGGTTCCACACTGGTGACGGCGGCACGTTCGAGGACGGCTACATCGCCATCGCCGACCGCAAGAAGGACGTCATCATCACCGGCGGCGAGAACGTCTCGTCGATCGAGGTCGAGGACGCCCTCACCTCACACCCCGCGGTGCGCGAGGTCGCGGTCATCGGCGTCCCCGACGAGAAGTGGGGCGAGCTCATCATGGCGCTGGTGGTCCTCGACCCCGAGGTCGACCCGGTCGATCAGGCGGATCTCATCTCGCACTGCCGCAAGCACCTCGCCGGGTACAAGTGCCCGAAGAAGATCGAGTTCCGCGACGAGCTCGCGCGCACCGCGACCGGCAAGCTGCAGAAGTTCAAGCTGCGCCAGCCCTACTGGGAGGGTCAGGACCGTCAGATCAACTAGATCCGGCTAGGGCCGCAGCACGACC
>NZ_JBAVDI010000114.1:0-39539 GCF_049587115.1 Aeromicrobium sp. | reverse complement strand
AGGGCGAAACGGTGCCCGGCTTGAAGTAGGTGACGTTTCCGCCCGTGATCGGGAAGACGAGCGATCCGTCGGTGAGCTTCGCGGTGCCGACGACGCCGGGCGTGAGCTTCAGCGAGGTCAGGGCGTCAGTGAAGCCCTTGTCGAGCGCCACGGCGGTGTCCTCGCCGGTCAGGGCGTTGATCGAGGCCAGCGGCTTGGGCGCAGCGGCGGACGAGGAGGACGAGCTCGAAGAGCCGGCCGAGTCCGAGGAGCTGCAGGCCGCCAACGGGAACGCGGCGACGGCGGCCAGCGCGATGCCGGCGAAGAACTTGCGGTTGCGATTGGTGCTCATGGTGGTCTCTCAATCATCTGTGGGTGGCTTGTACCAGTGCTTCGCCACCATGACGCTGAGGGATTGGTGACAATACGAACGTATTGCACAACTCTGGAAATTTCGCGCTGGGCGACTCGTGAGTAACCTCTGATCGCTCCTACTGTGAGTCCATGAGCACCCTGGGAGTGGCGTTCTCGACGGAGAGCACGTCGGCAGCCGCACGAACGATCTTGTCCGGAGCCATGCGCAAGGCCGACCCCGTGGGAGCGCGGGCGGTCGAGGGCCAGACCAGCTGGCGGCGCAACTACCTCAGCCACTTCCGACGCGCCGTCGAGGCGGGCATCGGGGAGCCGCCGGCGGCGCAGTCGATCGCCGCGGACGGACTGGCCGCGGCCCGGGCGACGATGCGATATGGCGACGTCGTGCTCGACGAGGCGATCAGTGGCACCCCGTTGGCCCAGGTCTTCCACACCCGCACGATCCAGGGAACAGCGGCGGCCCAGACCGAGCTCACGGTGCCGTACCGCGGCGATCGTCTGGCTGGCTCCGCACTGACTGACCAGATCGACACGTGGGCCGCCAACGGCATCATCACGCTGTCCTGCGCTGACGCCCTGAAGGCCGTCCAAGCCAATCCTTCGTGGCTGCGTCTGGAGGGCGACACGATCGTCGTCCTCGGTGCCGGAGCCGAGATGGCGCCGTACCGCGCTCTGCTCCGATGGGGCGCCGAGGTCGTCGCGATAGATCTGCCGGGTCCGGACCTGCAGGCACGGGTGCGCGCGCACGCCGCAGAGTCAGCCGGCCGGGTGCACCTCCCGGCCCGGATCGTCACCAACGGGGACGACGCCGGGGCCGATCTGGTCACCGAGCTGTCCGCAGTCGCGCACTGGCTTGACGGCATCGACGGCCGACTCGTCCTGGGCAACTACTGCTACGCAGACGGATCGATGCACGTCCGAGTCTCGATGGCAGCCGACGCGCTGGCGACGCACCTGACCGAGCAGCGGCCCGACACAGCTCTGGCATTTTTGGCGACACCGACCGACGCATTCGCGGTGCCGGCCCGGGAGGTGGCGATGTCCAACCAGGCATACGCCGACGCCTCGCGCCTCGTTCGCGCGCCGCTGCGAGCGGTCAGCGGCGGACGACTGCTGCAACGCAACTACCCGCCCGGCGCCGATCCGGGACTCTGTGACGCACTGGTGCCGCAGCAGGGCCCCAACTACGCACTGGCCAAGCGTCTGCAGCGGTGGCGAGCAACCACGGCCCGGCAGGCCGGCACGATGGTCTCGCTCAACGTCGCACCCGCGACCCGGACGCGTTCGGTTCTCAAGAACAGGGCGCTCGCCGCGGCCTACGCCGGCGCGCACCGTTTCGGTGTCGAGGTCTTCGAGCCCGCCACGAGCAGCACCCTGATGGCGGCGCTGCTGGTCTACGATCTGCGCGCAGGTGCGGCGCCCCAGGTCGAGCCGTGGCAGGACGAGGCGGTCAACGCAGCCCACGGCGGACTGTGGACCGCCGCGTACGACCCGCGCAGCGCTTTGGGGCTGGCGGCAATGCTCGGAGTCGGCGCTCTTCGCGGCTGAGGCCAGTCAAGCGAGATCAGTCGACGAAGGCAACGGCGTTCGAGACTGCGGCCCGGTGCGACCTGAACTGGGCTGTCGGATGCTCAGGATCTGGATGACCGAACGCGATGCCACAGACGACCAGACGGTCGTCGGACAAGTCCAGCTGCGCCCGAATTGCCGGCGCAACCTGGCCCATCGCGGCCTGCGCGCACGTGCCGATTCCCAGCGCCTCGGCCGCGAGCATGAACGAGTTCACGTAGAGGCCGCAGTCGATCGCTCCGTAGACACCCAGATCGGCGTCCGTCGTGATGATCGCTACGTGCGGGGCGCCGAAGAACTCAAAATTGCGGAGCATCTGCATCGCTGACGCCTCGCGGTCGCCGCGTACGACGCCAACCGCGTCGTACAGCTGCCAGCCGACCTCCTTGCGGCGCTCGTCGTAGACACCGGTGTACGCGGCCGGGAAGGCGAAGTCCGACGGAGCGGGCTGTCCGAACGTCGCGATGACGTTCTCGACCGCAGCCGTGGAGAGCGCCTTTTTCGCCTCGCCCGAGACGATGTGGACCTGCCACGGCTGGGTGTTGCACCATGACGCGGTGTGCTGCGCTGCAGCCAAGACCCGCTCGACGACGTCGCGGGGCACCGGCTCGGGCAGGAATCCCCTGCAGCTACGCCGTGCGGTCAGCACCCGGTCGAGCACCTCGAAGTCACTCATCACGCTCTCCTTCATCGTCCGGTGAACTCCGGCCTGCGCTTCTGGACGAATGCCATGCCGCCCTCGAATGCATCCGAGGTGGAGAACAGCTCGAGCTGCCCGTCGCGCTCACGATCCAACGCCTCATCGAGGTGCGTAAGGGTCGTCGCGGCAATCGCGGCCTTGGTTCGACCAAGCGCGACGGTGGGGCCGTTGGCCAGCTTCTTCACGAGCCGCGCGAGCTCCGCTTCGTAGTCCTCGTCGTCGAGGGACTGGTGAATCAGCCCGATCTCTGCGGCCACACCGGCCGAAAGGCGCTCGCCCAGCATCGCCATCTGGTTGGCGCGAGCCCTGCCTACCGAAGCCGCGACGAGCTCCGTCGCCCCTCCATCGGGCATCAGTCCGATGTTGACGAAAGCCAGCAGGAAGTACGCGGAGCTTCTGGCCAGGGTGATGTCCGCGGCGATCGCGATCGAGCAGCCGACGCCGGCCGCGATGCCGTTGACCGCGCTCAGCACCGGGACGGGAGTTCTGGTGATCGCCCGGACCAGCCGGTTGGCACCGTCCAGGGTCGCGGTCCCATCGAATTGCGGGCCGAGGGCCGCGCCGGAGCTGAATGCCCGGCCGGTACCGGTCAGCACGATGAGCCGCACGTCCGGACCGACCCCCTCGATCGCCGCGGCAGCGCCGTCGAGCATCTCGGCGGTCAGCGCGTTGAGCCGGTCGGGCTCGTTCCAGGTGATGGTCAGGACACCGTCGCTGGTGCCGATGAGCACGGAATCACTCACGGTTCCTCCATTGGCCGAGCAGGGTCTGCAGCACCGCAATGAGCGCGATGGGCTGGTCCAGCATGATGTGGTGGCCAGCGTCTCGGATCACCGTGACCGGGACGTCGCGACCCAGCCGCTGCGCGACCACATCGGTGATGTCGGTGGTGGCCATGCCGCGCTCTCCGCGGATCAGTGCGATGTCGCAGAGGGACTCGGCGAGCTCCTCAGGCTCCATCCGAGATCTCAGGAAGATCCGCGGATCGAACTTCCACGTCCACTTGTCCCCGGTCTGCCGAATCGAGCCGGCGGCCAGATGCTCGCGCACGTAGGTCAGCGATGCGTCGTCGGCCGGCAGCGTCCGGAAGCGGCTCAATATCGTTGCCCGGTCCGGGTAGGTCTTGTTGCCCGGCACGTCGCTGGCTGTCGCGAGCCAGGCTCGGGCCTCTGGCGACATCTCGCGAACCGGGGAGTCGATCGCTGCGGCGCCGCGGATCGCGGTGCCGTGCTGCTGGGCCGCGGTGAGCACCACGAAGCCACCCATGCTGTGGCCGAGCAGGACCGGAGGATCGGGTGACTCGGCGGCGGCAACTGCCATGATCTCGTCGGCCCACGTCGTCAGGGCGTAGGTGCCGCGGTGGCTGCTGTCGCCGTGTCCGGACAGATCGACGGCCAGGACGCGGTGGTCTGCCGTCAAATGCGGTGCGACGTGATCCCACCAGCCCGCGTGCGCTGCGCCCCCATGAACCAGGACTGCGACCGGCAGACCCGGCTTTCCCCAGGCTCGGTAGGTGATGCGAGCACCGTCGACCTCGACCTCGCGCGATTCATGCGACTGCGCAAGGGCTTCAGCGAACCACGCCGGTACCTCTGGATCCATGCCGACCCTCCTCACTTACCGTCAGTATTGACTGTAAGTGACGGTCGCAGCAACACAGGTGGCCTACCGGGCTCCCCTTTACTGTTTCGGCTCACCGCGAGAAGCCCTAAGGTGTGCCCATGTCACTCGCAGGCAAGACCATCATCATGTCCGGCGGCTCCCGCGGCATCGGCGAAGCGATCGCGGTTCGTGCCGCCAAGGACGGCGCCAACATCGCGCTGCTGGCCAAGACCACTGAGCCGCATCCCAAGCTGCCCGGCACGATCTACACCGCTGCATCGGCCATCGAGGCGGCCGGCGGCAGGGCACTCCCGCTGGTCGGCGATGTTCGCGACGACGCCTTCGTGCTGGACGCCGTGGCCCGGACTGCCGAGGCATTCGGGGGCATCGACATCGTGGTCAACAACGCGAGTGCGATCGACCTGTCCGGCACGTCGGACATCTCGATGAAGAAGTACGACCTGATGAACGACATCAACGCTCGCGGCTCGTTCCTGCTGTCCAAGTCCTCGATCGAGTGGCTGAAGAAGTCCGACAACGCGCACATCCTGACGCTGTCGCCGCCGATCACCCTAGATCCGAAGTGGTTCGCGACAAGCACGGCCTACACGATCGCGAAGTTCGGGATGAGCCTGGTGACGCTGGGTCTCAGCGAGGAGCTGCGCGAGTTCGGCATTGCCGCCAATTCCCTGTGGCCGCGCACCGCGATCGACACCGCAGCCGTCCGCAACGTCGTCGGCGCGGGGCTGGTGAGCCACTCGCGCACACCGGCGATCATGGCCGATGCCGCGTACGAGATCCTCACTCACCCCAGCCGAGACTTCACCGGCCAGTTCTTGATCGACGACGATGTTCTCGAGGACGCAGGCGTCACGGACTTCTCGATCTATCTGAACGGCGGCACCGAGGAGGACCTCGCGCTTGACTTCTGGGTCGAGCCCAAGGGCCCACACAACCCCGAGCTCCGCCTGCACTAGCCGGTGACCGCACGCCCGCTGTCGGTCGTCCCGGCCGCCGGTGCGATGCGCCTCCGCGACCCGTCACGCTCGAACAGCCACGGGAACCGGACCGCTGCCAACCGGGCCACTCCGTCTGGTCCGTACGACTCATTTTCGCGACGCGGGCGGGAAATACCCACCGATCCCGGCCGGCGAACGTACCGTCAGAACAGAGGCACCGGAAGGACAATCTCGGATGAGCGTCTACCTGTTCGACATGAAGGGCGAGCCCATCGCGTTCAGACGAACGTGGACCGACCCGAACATCTTCGACCTGCACGGCGACTGGATCGGTTGGTTCCCGTGGGGTGACCACGACGCAGTAGACCGCACCGGGCGCTATCTCGGAACGGTCGTCGACGACCGGTTCGTCCGTCGCAATGACTGGTGTGCCCGACCGTGCCGGGACAGTTCGACCCATCCCGACTCCGCAACACCCACTGGTCTCCCCCTGGCACCGCACGCCTTTCCCAACAGGTTCGCGTACGAGGACGTCCACGTGCGCATTCTCACCTGACCCCCAGCGTGCGGACGACCGTCGTGGCATCAACACTGGAGACATGACTCCCCCACGCAGCCTCGTCACCGGAGCAACCGGCTATGTCGGCGGCCGACTCGTGCCGCAGCTGCTCGAAGCTGGCCACGACGTGCGCGTCCTGGTTCGCGACGAGCGAAAGGCGCGGGCCCGGGACTGGGCCGATGACGTCGAGATCGCTGTCGGCGACGCCTCCGATCCCGAGAGCGTGAGCAGCGCCCTGAAGGATGTCGACGTCCTGTACTACCTGCTGCACTCGATCGGCACGGGAGACGACTTCGGCTCGACCGAGCGAAAGATGGCCGAGACCTTCGCCGCCGAGGCCAAGCGAGCCGGGGTGCGCCGCATCGTCTATCTCGGTGGGATGAACCCGCCCAGCGAAGCCCTGTCCGAACACCTGCGCTCGCGCGAGGAGGTCGGCGACGTGCTGCTGACCTCGGGCGTCCCGACCGCGGTTCTCCAGGCCGGGATCGTGCTCGGCTCGGGCTCGGCGTCCTTTGAGATGCTGCGCTACCTGACCGAGCGCCTCCCGGTCATGGTGACGCCCAAGTGGGTGCACACCAAGATCCAGCCCATCGCCATCCGCGACGTCCTGCGCTACCTCGTTGGCTCGGCCACACTGCCTGATGACGTCAACCGCCGCTTCGACATCGGCGGTCCGGACGTGCTGACGTATTTCGAGATGATGCAGCGCTACGCCTCCGTCGCCGGCTTGACCAAGCGCCGGGTGCTGCCCGTCCCGGTGCTGTCACCCGGATTGTCGAGCCACTGGGTCGGGCTGATCACACCCGTACCGGCCAGCCTGGCTCGTCCGCTCGTGGAGTCCCTCAAGAACACCGTGGTGGCCGCCGAGACCGACATCAAGGAGTACGTGCCGGACCCGCCCGACGGTCTGCTCGGCTTCGACCGAGCTGTCGAGCTGGCGCTGACCAGGATCCAGAATCTCGACGTGCCGACCCGCTGGTCGTCGGCCTCGACGGCGGGCGCACCCTCGGTCGGGCTGCCGACCGACCCGGACTGGGCCGGGGGTTCGCTGTACAAGGACGAGCGAACCCGCGAGGTCAACGCCAGCCCCGAGAACCTGTGGACCATCATCGAGGGCATCGGCGGCAAGAATGGCTGGTACTCCTGGGCGCTCGCCTGGTGGGTGCGCGGCATCCTCGACCGGGCCGTGGGCGGCCCCGGACTACGCCGCGGCCGCCGCAGCGCGGTCGATCTTCGAGTCGGCGACGTGCTGGACTTCTGGCGGGTCGAGGAGACAGACGACCGGACGTTCCTGCGTCTGCGCGCGGAGATGAAGCTGCCGGGCTTGGCCTGGCTCGAGCTGCAGGTCGGTTCGACCGACGGCGGGACCACGACATTCCACCACCGCGCCCTGTTCCACCCCAAGGGCTTGTTCGGGCACCTCTACTGGTGGTCGATCTACCCGTTCCACGGCATCATCTTCGGCTCGATGCAGAAGAACATCGCCAAGGCCGCCGAGGCGCTTGAGGACTGAGTCGCACCACCGCGAGCGGATGCGATCGGTCACGCCTTCTGAAAGGATCGTCCGGGAGAGGGAGCGCGGCATGGCAGAGGTGGAGCAGAAGGCCAGACAGGCGCGGCACAACACGCTGCTGCACGCGGCCGCGCGGGTTGGTCTGGTGTCGTACGGCGTCGTGCATCTGGTGATCGGATGGATTGCACTGCGGATCGCGTGGAGTGGTGGCGGTGACGCCAGCAGCACCGGGGCCCTGCGGGAGATCGCGGACAAGCCTTTCGGCGAAGCGCTGCTGTGGGTTGCCGCCGCTGGGCTCGCCGCTCTCGTGGTGTGGCAGGCCCTGACCGCACTGTGGGGTCACCAGTCCGAATCCGACGACCGGCGACGCGTCGTCAAACGACTGGCCGCGGCGGGAAGAGCCATTGTCTACGCCGCGCTGGCCGGCTCCGCGATACGCACCGCAGCAGGCTCCAGCGGTTCCGGCGGTGGTGACTCAACCGACGAGGGCATCACGGCTCGACTGCTGGCTGTCCCGTCCGGCCGCATCCTGGTCGCGCTCGTGGGCGCGGCCATCATCGCTGTCGCCGTGAGCCATGTCCGTCGAGGAGTCACCGATGGATTCACCCATGACCTGGTCGCCGGGGCGACCACCGGTCGGTCCGGATCCGGGGTGCTGGCCGTGGGGCGAATCGGCTACGTCGGCAAGGGCGTCGCGATCGCCGTGGTGGGGGCTCTGTTCGGTTGGGCTGCCATCTCCTACGACCCCGACAAGGCCGGTGGGCTGGACGATGCGCTGAAGACCGTGCGTGAGCAGCCGTACGGTCCGGTCCTGTTGACCCTGGTGGCGATCGGTCTGGCCAGCTTCGGCTTGTTCGCGTTCGCCTGGGCGCGATACGCGCGATCCCGCTGACCGCCCCTGCTCGCCCTCAGCGGTGCGCCGTCGCGGTGAAGTAGTGGGTCGCCGAATCCGCGAGCTCGTCGGGCGACACCGTGATGCCTCCCTCGATCCAGGCGGTCACCAGCTCGGCGACACCGCCGATGAACATCGTCGCCGCCATCCGAGCCTCGGGCTCGCTCCACGCCTGCGGTCCGTACAGCTCGCGGGCCTCGCGGGCCGCCAGCTCGGCGAATCGCCGCAGCAGCTCGGACCGGCGAGCCCGCAGGCCGTCGAGCGCGACGGCCTCCACGATCGCCACTCGACCCTTCCGGGGGTCGTCGGTCAGGATCTGGAAGAACTCACCGATGCTGGCACGCACTCGTTCGGCCGGCCCACCCTGCGTACAAGAAAGGACAGCCTGGGTACGGTCGGCGATCTCGTCGGCGATGCCGTCGAGCACCGCCAGAAGCGCAGTGTCCAGCCCGTCGAAGCTTTCGTAGAAGTAGCGCTCAGTCAGGCCTGCTTCAGCGCAGATCCGGGTCATCGTGACCGTGGGGCCGCCGTCCCGCCCCCACACCTCCAGCGCGGCCTCGAGAAGCCGGGATCGTCGCTCGTCCCGGCGCTGCTCGGCGCTCACGCCGCGATATGTCCCTGCCCTGACCGCCATGAGAAGATGTTGACAGAACGTCCTGTCTGAATCAAGATGTCCGCATGACGGTCGCCGCGGACGCGCCACCCCGCCGCCGGGGTCTGCCGTATGTCGGCCGGACACTGGCATACATCCGCGACCCGCTCGCCATGATGCGTGACCAGCACGACCGGTTCGGCCAGGTTTCGGAGATCGACTTCATCGGCAAGCGCTGGACCGTTCTTCTCGGGCCGGACGCGTGCGACGTGGCCCTGCGGAACGGCGACAAGGCCTTCGCCAGCGGTGAGGGCTGGGGCTATCTCGTCGGCCCGTTCTTCGACCGCGGCCTGATGCTGCTGGACTTCGACGAGCACCACCGACACCGTCGGATCATGCAGTCGGCCTTCACCCGCGAGCACCTGGAGCGATACACCACGGCACTTCAACCCGCGGTCGCCGAGGGACTCGACACCTGGCAGCCGAACGATCGCTTCCTTGCCTATCCGGCCCTCAAGGAGCTGACCCTCGACCTCGCAACCACTGTGTTCATGGGTGGCGCCGATCTCACCACGCCTGACGAGCTGCACCGGGTCAACCGCGCCTTCATCGACTGCGTCCAGTCGGCCACCGCGTTGGTGCGGGTCAACCTCCCCGGCACTCGTTGGGGACGGGCATTGCGCAGCCGGGCCACCCTCGAGGAGTTCTTCTCCCGCCACCTTCCCGCCAAGCGGGCCAATCCCGGGACCGACCTGTTCTCAGTGCTCTGCCAGGTCACGACCGAGGACGGTGAACGATTCTCCGACGAGGACATCGTCAACCACATGATCTTCCTGCTGATGGCAGCGCACGACACCTCGACCATCACGGTGTCGACGATGATGCAGCACCTCGGGCAGAACCCCGAGTGGCAGCAGCGCTGCCGGGACGAGGCCATGTCGCTGCCCGAGCACCCGTCGATGGCCGATCTGGACGGGCTGACCGCCATCGATCTGGTCCTGAAGGAGAGCCTGCGACTCGTGCCGCCTGTGCCGGTGCTGGCCCGCAAGACCGTCAAGGACACCGAGGTGCTGGGGCACCACATCCCGGCTGATCGCCTCGTCGCGGTGATGGTCCACCTCTCCCACCACATGGAGGAGCTCTGGCCCGAACCCGAGCGCTTCGATCCCGAGCGATTCGCCGAGCACCGGCGCGAGGACAAGGTGCATCGACACGCCTGGGAGCCCTTCGGTGGCGGAGTGCACAAGTGCCTCGGCATGTTCTTCGCCGGTGCCGAGGTCAAGACCGTCATGGTCCACCTGCTTCGGCGTTTCACGTGGACCGTCGACCCCGACTACCGGCCGCCCATGAACTATCACTCTCTGCCATTCCCCAAGGACGGTCAGCCCATCAGCCTCAGTGCGCTCTGAGGCGCGCCCAGCGGTCGGCTACAGGGAGCGCAGGTCCAACGACTCGGCCACATCGGTGACCGCGACGAAGATCGCATCGAGCAGGTCGCGGACGGAGTGCGCGCCCAGCAGCCCAATCTGGTCGAGGGGACCGAGCGGCGCGATGCCGGCGAGCTGCCAGACGTGGGTGATCGGCTCGTCTTCGAGCTCGACCGTCGACGGCCACACCTGATCGTCCAGCAGACGCGCCCTCTGCAGGGTGCGGCGCACGAGCAGCTCGGTCTGCTCACTGCGCTGCTCGCACGACTCGTCCCACTCCAGATCCGGCAGGAATCGCACCATTGCGCGGGGGAATGGGGTCTCCGCGAGCCACTGCACGATTTCGAATCGTCGGTGCCCCGACCCCAGGACGCTGACCATGCCCTCCCCGCTGGTGACCTCGGCGATCCTTGCGACGGTGCCGATCCCAAACCGCTGCTCGCCCCCACCAACCTCCTGACCCCGTTCGATCAACACGACGCCGAACTCCGGCGTCTCGCCAGCCAGGATCGCGTCCAGCATCGTGAGGTAGCGCGCCTCAAAGACCCGAAGCGGCAGGGGCATCGCGGGGAACAGCACCGATCCCAGCGGAAACATCGGCAGCTCGACAGGCTCGTCCATGCTTCAGCCAATCACGCGCGTCACCGCTCGGCGCGCCGAGATCAGTCCTGTGAGCGGCCCTTGAAGGCGCGCAGCGCCAACGGCGCGAAGAGCGCGGTCAGGATGAACGGCCAGAGGATCGAGACCGCAACCGCGTGCTGCAGCGGCCACGCCGCGCTCTCGGCAGCCGGTGGCGCATTGCCCCACAGCTCTCGCGTCGCCTGGGTCAGCGCCGAGACGGGATTCCACTCGGCGACAATCCGCAGCGCTGTCGGCATCTTGCCGGTTGGAGCGAAGGTGTTGGCCACGAAGGTCAGCGGAAACATCACGGTGAACATGAAGCCCTGCACGGCCTCCACGGTGCGCATCAGCGAGCCGATCCAGATCCCGAGCCAGATCATCGAGAAGCCGAACAACAGGAGCAGCAGATATGCCAGCACCCCGTCCAGCAAGCCGTCACGAATGCGCCAACCGATCAGCAGGCCGGTCAACGACATCACCGTGATGCCGATGCTCGAATGGATCAGGCTCGAGATGCTGCGGCCGACCAGGACCGACGACCGCGAGATCGGCAACGACTTGAAGCGGTCGACAATGCCTTTGGACAGATCGTTCGAGATGCCCATCGCGGTGATCGCGGACGAGAACACGATCGTCTGGACGATGATGCCCGGCAGCAGGAACTCGCGATAGTTGCCGCCCCCCGGCACCGAGATCGCCCCACCGAACACGAAGGCGAACAGCAGAACGAACATGACCGGCTGGATCGTCACGTCCAGCAACATCTCCGGCATGCGCTTGATGTGAAGCAGATTGCGCCAGACCACCGTCGCGGAGGACCTGATCAGGCTCGGCGGATGGACGGTGGGGCGCTCGACCGATGCCATCGGCATGTTCGAGGCACTCATGCGGGAACCTCGTCCATCTCATCGGACTCGTCGATCTCTTCGGCCCGGTGGCCGGTCAGGTGCAGGAAGACGTCATCGAGGCTGGGTCGCTTGAGGCCCAGGTCATCGACCGCCAAGCCGCTGGCGTCGAAGGCGTTACCGATCCGCGACATGTCGGCGAGGCCGTTGGCCTTGGCGATGAGACGACGTGCGCCGGCATCGACATGGACCTCCGGCGAGTGCTGGCGCATCAGCGCCTCGGCCGCGGCCAGATCGGCAGCGTTGGTCAGGGTCAGGACGACCGCAGCCTCACCTGCCTGGTCCTTGAGCTGCGTGGGCGTGCCCGCGGCGATGACCCGGCCCTTGTCGATCACGATGATCTCGTCGGCCAGCTGATCGGCTTCTTCGAGATACTGCGTCGTCAGCACCAGCGTCGTGCCGTCCCGCACCAGCTCACGGAGGACCCCCCACAGCTCGGTGCGGCTGCGCGGGTCGAGGCCGGTCGTCGGCTCGTCGAGAAACAGCACCGGCGGCGCGGCGATCAGACTGACCGCGAGGTCGAGCCGGCGCCGCATGCCACCGGAGTAGGTCTTTGCCGGCCGGTCACCGGCCTCGATCAGCGAGAAGCGCTCGAGCAGCTCGTCGGTCGTCTCGGCGACGTACCGCCGGGATAGTCCGTAGAGACGACCGATCAGCCGGAGGTTTTCGCGGCCGGTGAGGTGCTCGTCGACCGTGGCGGCCTGACCGGTCAGGCCCATGCTGCGACGGACCGCTTCCGGCTCGGCGATGATGTCGTGCCCTGCCACCCGTCCGGTGCCACTGGTCGGGACACTCAGCGTCGTGAGCATCCGGACCGTGGTCGTCTTGCCCGCGCCGTTGGGGCCGAGGATGCCCAGCACCGAGCCCTGCGGCACGGCAAAGCTGACCCCGTCGACCGCCTTGTTGTCACCAAACTGCTTGACCAGATCGATCGCTTCGACGGCGAGTGGGCGGTTCATGTTGTGGCCTTCCCTCGAGCGAATCATTCTTCCTAGTAGGAATATAGGATGCCACCGACAAAAAGAGGCTGTCACCACCATGCGAGGACGACGAAGGGCCCACGAGCGGATGCTTGTGGGCCCTTCGTCGCGATGCCGCTGGACGGCTTGCGTCAGGCGAACTTCTCCCCCTTGCGGGCCTTCTCCAGCAGCAGCGCCGGCGGCGAGAACCGCTCGCCGTACTTCTCGGCCAGCTCCTGCGCACGCTCGGTGAACGCCTCGATGCCGATGCGTCCGTCAGCGGCCGGGTACCCGTTGATGTACTGCAGGGCACCTCCGTGCAGCGGCGGGAATCCAATGCCGAAGATCGAGCCGATGTTGGCGTCAGCCACGGTGCGGAGGACACCTTCCTCGAGGATGCGGACCGTCTCGATGCTCATGATGAAGGTCAGCCGCTCCTTGAGATCCTCGAGCGGAACGTCCACGCCGTCCTTGGCGAAATGCTCCTCCAGCCCGGGCCACAGGAACTTCTTGCCGCCCTCGGGGTACTCGTAGAATCCAGCGCCCGCGGCCTTTCCCTTGCGGTCCAGATCGACGAGCGTGTTGATGACATCCATCGCCGGGGAGTCCGGCAGAGCCTTGCCCTCGGACTCGGCCAGCTTCCGCGCCTCGGCATTGATCTTCTGCGGCAGCGTCAAGGACACCTCGTCGATCATCGCGAGCGGGGTGCCTGGGAAGCCGGCGAGCTGCGAGGCGCGCTCGATCGTGACAGGGTTGACGCCCTCGCCGACCATCTGCGCACCCTCCATGACCAGGGTTCCGAACACCCGGCTGGTGAAGAACCCCGGCGAATCATTGACGACGATCGGAGTCTTCTTGATCTGCTTGGTGAAGTCGATGGCGCGGGCAATGGCCTCGTCGGACGTCTTCTCGCCCACGATGATCTCGACCAACGGCATCTTGTCGACCGGCGAGAAGAAGTGGATCCCGATGAAGTCCTCGGGACGCTTCACACCCTTGGCAAGGATCGTGATCGGCAGTGTGGAGGTGTTCGATCCCAGCAGCGCGTCACCGTTGACGACGGGCTCGAGATCGGCGAACACCGAGTGCTTCAGCTCGACCGACTCAAACACGGCCTCGACCACGAAGTCGCAACCGCCGAGATCCGCGTAGTTGGCCGACGGGGTGATCCGGGCCAGGATCTCGTCCCGCTTCTCCGGCGCCATGCGACCCCGATCGACCTGCTTGTCGAGCAGGCTCTGGCTGTAGGCCTTGCCCTTCTCGGCGGCCTCGATCGAGACATCCTTGAGCACGACGTCGATTCCGACCTTGGCCGAGACGTAGGCGATGCCGGCGCCCATCATCCCGGCACCGAGGATCGCGAGCTTGGTCGCCTTGGTCGGCGCGACACCGGACGGCCGTGAGGCACCCGCGTTGATCGCCCCGAGGTCGAAGAAGAAGGCCTGGGTCATGTTCTTGAACTGCTGACCGATCAACAGGTCCACGAGATAGCGCGACTCAATCCGAGATGCGGTGTCGAAGTCGACCTGCGCACCCTCGACAGCGGCGCTCATGATGCTGCGCGGAGCCTTGTACGGCGCACCCTTGGTCTGCTTGCGCAGGTTGCCGGGGAACGCCGGCAGGAACGCCGCGAGCTTGGGGTTGGACGGCGTGCCGCCCGGCATGCGGTAGCCCTTGCGATCCCACGGCTGGGTCGCGGCCTCCTCATTGCCTGCGTTGGCCTCGATCCACGCCTTCGCGGCTGGAAGCAGCTCGTCCTGGGACGCCACGACCTCATCGACCAGCCCTTCGGAAAGCGCCTTGGCGGGGCGCATCTGCGTGCCCTGGAGAAGGAACTTCATGAGGGCGTCCGAGATGCCGAACATCCGGACCGTGCGGGTCACACCGCCTCCACCGGGCAGCAGCCCGAGCGTCGCCTCGGGGAGACCGACCATGTAGCCCCCGTCGACCGCGATGCGGTGATGCGCCGCCAGCGCGATCTCGAGGCCCCCGCCGAGGGCGGCACCGTTGATCGCCGCGACGACGGGCTTGCCGCACGTCTCGAGCTTGCGGAGGGTCGCCTTGATGCCCTCGACCTCGTCGAAGAGGCGCTGGGAGTCGGCCGGGGTCGACTGCACCATCAGCTTCAGGTCGCCGCCGGCGAAGAAGGTCTTCTTGGCTGACGACACGATGACGCCCGTGATCGCGTCGCCATCGGCGGCGATCTCGGACACGAGCCGATCGACGGCTGCGGCCATCGAGTCCGCGTACGCCTGGTTCATGGTGTTGGCACTCTGGCTGGGATCGTCGATGACGAGGTTGACGATTCCGCCCTCGACCTCGTAACGCACTGCTTCAGTCATGGATGTTCTCTCTGCAGGAAGGGGTGTGGACGGTGATCAGCTGAGGCGCTCGACGACGGTGGCGATACCCATGCCGCCGCCGACGCAGAGCGTGGCGAGGCCGTATCGCTGGTCCCGACGCTCGAGCTCGTCGATCAGGGTGCCGAGGATCATCGCGCCGGTCGCGCCCAGCGGGTGGCCCATCGCGATCGATCCGCCGTTGACGTTGGTCTGGTCGTGCGGGAAGCCACCGAGATCCTTCATGAGTCGCAGCGCGACGGCGGCGAAGGCCTCGTTGATCTCCAGGAGATCGATGTCACCGACGGTGAGACCGGCACGCTCGAGTGCCTTGTGGCTGGCCGGTCCGGGGCCCGTCAGCATGATCGTCGGCTCGGAGCCGGAGACCGCAGCGGACAGGATCCGGGCGCGGGGCTTGAGGCCGTGGCGCTCGCCAGCGGACTCCGACCCGATCAGCACGAGGGCCGCGCCGTCGACGATGCCCGAGCTGTTGCCAGCGTGGTGCACATGGTTGATCGCGGCGACGTCGGTGTACTTCTCCAGCGCCACCGAGTCGAAGCCACCCTGTTCACCGATCTGGGCGAACGAGGCCGGCAGACCGGCGAGGCTCTCGACTGTCGTGCCCTCGCGGACGAACTCGTCATGATCGAGGATCGTCAGGCCGGAGGAGTCCCTGACCGGGATGACCGAGTTGTTGAAGTAGCCGTTGGCGATGGCCTTGGCGGCGCGCGCCTGCGACTCGGCAGCGAACGTGTCGACATCGGTGCGGCTGTAGCCCTCGATCGTGGCAATCAGGTCGGCACCGATGCCCTGTGGAACGAAGTCGGTGTCGAACGCGGTCTTGGGGTCCATCGCCCAGGCGCCACCGTCCGAGGCCATCGGGACTCGGCTCATCGACTCGACGCCACCGGCGAGGAGCAGGTCCTCCCAGCCCGAGCGCACGCGCGCCGACGCCTGGTTGACGGCCTCCAGGCCCGAGGCGCAGAAGCGGTTGAGCTGGACGCCGGCCACGGTGTCGGGCAGACCGGCGGCGAGCGCAGCGGTCTTCGCGATGTCGGCACCCTGGTCACCGACGGGCGAGACGCAGCCCAGGATGAGGTCCTCGATCCCGTCCGTGTCGAGCGTGGGATTGCGCTTGCGCAACTCGTCGATCAGTCCGGTGACGAGCGAGATCGGCTTGACCTCGTAGAGCGATCCGGACTTCTTGCCGCGACCACGGGGGGTGCGGATGGCGTCATAGACAAAGGCCTCGGTCATTGCTGTGTCCTCACGAGATCAGGTGAAAGGCGTGCCACCAAAGTGACAACCTCGATTGTGACACCGCCACTGTCAAAGTGGTAGGGCAGGTGCTGTGGCTCACGTCACGCCAGCGGCGGGTCCGCATCTGCTGCCGCGCGATCTCGACAGCGATGGTGGCATAGTCTCAGCACCATGGACCCGGCCCCGATCGAGACGATGAGCGTCGAGCAGCTGTCGTCGCGCGTCGGCATGACGGTGCGCACCGTACGTTTCTACGCCGGGCGCGGGCTCATCCCCCCGCCTCGGCGAGAGGGTCGCAACGGCTACTACGGCCCCGACCACCTGGCCCGGCTCGAGCTCGTCCGCGAGCTGCAGGCACATGGCTTCACGCTCTCGGCGATCGAGGGCTACCTGGAGAACATCCCGGCTGACGCGACGCCCGAGCAGGTCGCGATGCACCGGACGCTGCTCGCACCGTGGATGCCGGACCTGCCCGAGACCGTCACCCGACCCGAGCTGGAGATCCGCTCCGGTCGCAGCCTCTCGGACGACGACCTGGAGCTGCTGGTCGCACTCGGAGTCATCGAGCCGACCCCCGTCGAGGACGTCTTCCAGGTCGCACCCGCACACCTCGCGGTCGGCATCCAGTTCCTCGACGTGGGCCTGCCGACCGAGGCCGCCCTCGCGGCCCGACGCATCATCACCGAGCACGGCCACGCCATGGCGGTAGCGCTCACCGAGCTGTTCCGCACCACGGTGTGGCCGCACCTCAAGTCGTCCGGTCAGTCACCCGAGGCCATCACCTCGATGATCGAGCGGTTCAAGCCGCTGACGATCCAGTCGCTGGTCACGGCCTACGAGTCGTCGGTGGACGAGGCCAAGCGCGAGACGGTCCGCCGCCGCACCTGACCCCGCTCCAGCGCTACAGGCCCATCGTGCGACCGATGATCTCCTTCATGATCTCGGTCGTGCCGCCATAGATCGTCTGGATCCGGCTGTCGGTGTACGCCTTGGAGATCGGGTACTCCGACATGAATCCATAGCCGCCGTGCAGCTGGAGGCACTTGGCGGCTGCCTTGTTCTGCAGCTCGGTTGTCCACCACTTGCCCATCGCGGCTTCCTCGATGGTCAGCTCGCCCTTTCCCAGCGCGATGATGCTCTTGTCGACGAACGCCTGGCCGATCTGCATCTCGGTCTCCAGCTCGGCGAGCACGAAGCGCGAGTTCTGGAACGACCCGATCGGTTTGCCGAACGCGGTGCGCTCCTTGACGTAGTCCAACGTCATGTCAATGATCGACCGGGTCGCGGCCATGGCACCGACCGAGATCGCCAGCCGCTCCTGCGGCAGCTTCTCCATGAGATGGATGAAGCCCTTGCCCTCTTCGCCGATCAGATTCGTCACCGGTACCCGGACGTCGTCGAAGAACAGCTCGGCGGTGTCCTGCGCCTTCAACCCCATCTTGTCGAGGTTGCGGCCGCGCTCGAAGCCCGCCATCCCACGCTCGACGGCTATCAGTGAGACTCCCATCGCGCCGGCTTCGGGATCGGTCTTGACCGCCACGATGACCAGGTCGGCGAGGATGCCGTTGGAGATGAACGTCTTGGCACCGTTGATCACGTAGTGGTCGCCGTCGCGCACAGCGGTCGTCTGGATCGCCTGCAGGTCCGAGCCCGTGCCCGGCTCGGTCATGGCGATGCCAGTGATCATCTCGCCGGTGCAGAACTTCGGCAGCCAGCGCTCCTTCTGCTCCTCGGTGGCGTACGACAACAGGTAGCCCGAGACGAGATCGGTGTGCAGGACGAAGCCGACCCCGCTCGCGCCGACCCGAATGAGCTCCTCGGAGATCACGGCGTTGAACCGGTAGTCATCCATGCCGCCTCCGCCGTACTCCTCCGGCATCATGAAGCCGAGCAGGCCAAGTGCGCCGGCCTTCTCCCACAGCTCACGCGGGACGATTCCGTCCTTCTCCCACTGCTCGTGATTCGGCGCGATCTCCTTCTCGCAGAAGGTGCGCACGGTGTCGCGAAAGGCCTCGTGGTCGGCCTCGAAGATTCCTCGCTGCATGGTACGTCCTCTGATCGGTGCGGTGGAGTGGTCAGTCGGCCTGGACGGCGACGCCGTCGGAGATGAGCTGGTCGACCTCGGCGATTCCCCAGGCGGCAAGCGCCTCGGCCGTGTTGGCGCCGGCCCGCGCCGGCGGCGTGGTCAGCGTTGCGGGGGTGTGGGAGAACCGGGGTGCGGGGGCCGCCTGCATGAGTCCTTCATGCTCGACGTACGTGCCGCGGGCCAGGTTGTGCGGATGCTGCGGGGCCTCGTGCATCGGGACGACCGGAGCGACGCACGCGTCGGTGCCGTCGAACAAGGCAGTCCACTCGGCCTGCGACTTGGTCGCGAACGTGTCCGCGAGGATCCCGCGCAGGGTTGGCCACTGGGTCAGGTCATGACGATCGGGCAGGTCGTCGATCGCGAGCACCTTCTCCATCGCGGCATAGAACTGCGGCTCGAGCCCCCCGACCGACATCCAGCGACCGTCGGCGGTCTCGTACACGTCGTAGAACGGTGCGCCGGAGTCGAGCAGGTTCGTTCCGCGCTCGTGATTCCAGGCGCCGACCTGCTGCATCGTCATCGGCATCGCGAGCAGGTGCGCCGCGCCGTCGGTGATCGCGGCGTCCACGACCTGCCCCTCACCGTTCCCACGGGCGTGAGTCAACGCGGCGAGAACGCCCGTGACGAGATACAACGATCCGCCGGCGAAGTCCCCGACCAGGTTGAGCGGGATCTGCGGTGGTCCGCCGGCTCGACCGATCGGATCGAGTGCTCCGGCGACCGAGATGTAGTTGACGTCGTGGCCCGCGGTCGACGCGAGCGGACCGTCCTGACCCCAGCCGGTCATCCGGCCGTAGACCAGCGCGGGGTTGCGGGCGTGGCACGCCTCGGGTCCCAGCCCCAGCCGTTCGGTGACGCCCGGACGGAATCCCTCGATCAGGATGTCGGCCTGCTCGACGAGGTCCAGCACCAGCTCGATGCCGCGCGGGTCCTTCAGATTGACCGCAGCCGAGGGCCGGCCGCGACCGAGGATGTCCTTGTCGGGCTGCGAGACCTGCATCGCATTGCCGCCGGGTCGGTCGATCCGGATGACATCGGCACCGAGGTCGGCCAGCAGCATCGCGGCGAAAGGGCCCGGACCGATGCCGACGAGCTCGATCACCCGGACACCGTGGAGCGGTCCAGAGGCGGCCGACTTGCGCGCAGTCATAGTCACAGCGAGATTGTGACAGTTCCACTGTTACGATAGCAAGTGAGGCGTGTCACATACCCTCAGTACGCATATGTGTCATCATCGGTGTCACGTTTCCGGATCGATGAGAGGCCCGCACACATGCACTCCCAACTCGTCTACACCCGCAAGGGTTCTGGTGAGCCACTCGTGCTCATCCATGGCATCGGGCACCGTCGGCAGGCGTGGGATTCAGTCTTCGAACAGCTCTCGACGAAGTACGACGTCATCGCCGTCGATCTTGCGGGTTTTGGCGACTCTCCTGCTTATCCCCACGGCGTCAAGTACGACATGCGCAACGCCTGCGACAACCTGGTAGCCAACTTCGCTGCATGGGGCATCGAGAGGCCGCACGTCGTCGGCAACTCACTCGGTGGCGCGATCGCGCTCGAGCTCGGCGCTCGCAACCTGGTCCGATCGGTCACCGCGCTGAGTCCTGCCGGATTCTTCGGCCTCGTCAACAAGGTGCAGACCTTCGTGCTGCTGATCATGTTGCGCGTCAGCAGCCAGCTGCCAGCGAGAGCACTGCAGTACACGGCGAACCGAGCCTGGGGCCGCAAGCTCGTCGGCAGCTCGCTCTACACGCACCCCGAGCGATTCACTCCCGAGCAGGTCCTCGGCGACGCTCTTGCGCTCAAGAACTGCACCGGCTTCGAACGAACCTTGTTCGCCGGTGTTCGATACACCTTCCGCCAGCGTGTGGTCGTGTCGACGACCATCGCGTGGGGCACCCGCGATCTGATCCTGCCGTACAGCTCGTCGGCGATCGCACAGGAACGCCTGCCCGACGCGCAGCACGTCGCGCTGCCACGCTGCGGCCACGTGCCGATGATCGACGACCCCGAGCTGGTCGTCCGGGTCATCGACCAGACTGTCGCCGCCGCCGACCCACGGGTGCGGGTGGCCTGACTTCCCCCGAGCCCACCCAAGACCATACGCAACCTATTGCATTGCAACTCGTTGCATAGTACGGTCACGGCATGGCGCTCGAGCACGCGATCCTGGTATCCCTCGCGGAGAAGTCCGCGTCGGGATACGACCTGGCGCGGCGGTTCGACGCTTCGATCGGACATTTCTGGAAGGCCAGCCACCAGCAGATCTACAAGGTGCTGGGCCGCATGCAGACTGACGGGTGGGTCGCGTCCGACATCGTCGCCCAGGATGGTCGTCCCGACAAGAAGGTGTACGCCATCACGACCCCGGGCCGCGAGGAGCTCGCGCTCTGGACGTCTAAGGCGACGCCGGTCGAGCACCTGCGCAGCGAGTTCGCGGTCAAGCTGCGAGCTCTGCCGTTCGGCGACAGCGAGGCCATCGTCGACGACGTTCGGGTCCGTCGCCGGGCGCACCTGCAGCAGCTCGCGTACTACGAGGAGAGTGCCGAGCAGTTCTATCCCGACCCCGACAGCCTGTCGAACGCCGAGATCGGCGGCTGGCTCGTGCTGCGCGGCGGCATGCTGGCCGAGCGGACCGGCGTCACGTGGTGCGACGAAATCCTTCAGCGACTGGGGGATCGGTGAGCCCGAACACCCACGACCAGGATGCCCCCGCCGATCAGGATCGCGGTCGTGATCAGCACCGCATGCACCCAGAAGAACGCCTGCGGAGTGCTGTGCCAGTGCTCACCGCTCCACGCACGGTCGTCATCGACGATCGCCTTGGCGAAGCGGGGCCAGATCGCCGCGTTGAACAGGCCCGCGACGATGAGGAACCGGGCGGCAGTCTTCGAGATCACCAGACCATCCCATCACAGGAGTTCAGATGAGAGAGTTTCGCGCCGCCGTCGAGGCCGGTGACTTCGCCGCGCTCGGTGAGCTGCTCGCCGACGACGTCGTGTTCCGCAGCCCGGTGGCGTTCAAGCCATACGAGGGCAAGCCGATCGTCGCAGCGATCCTGCGTGGCGTCGGCCGGGTGTTTGCCGACTTCGGTTACGTCCGCGAGCTCGCCGACGCTGACGGACGCGGGTCCGCCCTGATCTTCCAGACCACCGTCGATGGCGTCAGCCTGCACGGCATCGACCTGATCCGCACCAATGAGGCCGGTCTGGTCAGCGAGCTCACCGTCATGGTGCGCCCGCTGTCGGCCGCCACTGCGCTCGCCGCCGCGATGGGCGCCCAGTTCCCCCAGATCCAGGCAGAAGCCATGGCCGACCTGACCGGAGAGTCCCGATGAACCCGTATCCCCACCTGCTCGAACCACTCGATCTGGGTCACACCACCCTGCGAAACCGCGTCATCATGGGTTCGATGCACACCGGCATGGAGGACCGCGCCAAGCACCTGACCGAGCTCGCTGCATACTTCGCTGAACGCGCCAAGGGCGGAGTGGCGCTCTCGGTGACCGGCGGTTACGCCCCCAACTGGCACGGCTGGCTGTTGCCCTTCGGCTCGACCATGACCTCGGCCAGATTCGCCGACAAGCACCGAGTGGTCACCGACGCGGTGCACGAGCACGACGGCAAGATCGTCATGCAGCTGCTGCACGCGGGGCGCTACGGCTACCACCCCTTCAAGCGCGCCGCTTCGAGCAAGCCGTCGCCCATCACGCCACTCGGCAAGCCCAAGGCGATGTCGACCGCGGAGGTCGACCGCACCGTGACCGACTTCGCCACGTCAGCGGTCCTGGCTCGCCGGGCCGGCTACGACGGCGTCGAGATCATGGGTTCGGAGGGCTACCTGATCAACCAGATGCTCACGGCCCGGACGAACGACCGCACCGACCGCTGGGGTGGAAGCGCCGAGAATCGCATGCGCTTCCCGATCGAGGTCGTCGAGCGGGTCCGTGAGGCCGTCGGCGAGGACTTCATCGTGATGTACCGGATGTCGCTGCTCGATCTGGTCGACGACGCGCAGAGCTGGGACGAGACGGTCCACCTCGCCAAGGAGGTCGACCGCGCTGGCGTGTCGATCATCAACACCGGCATCGGCTGGCACGAGGCCCGCGTTCCCACGATCGTGACTTCCGTGCCCCGTGCCGCCTTCGCGTGGGTCACCGCCAAGCTCAAGCCGGAGGTCTCGGTGCCTGTGGTTGCGTCCAACCGGATCAACACCCCCGAGGTGGCCGAGGAGATCATCGCCTCGGGCCAGGCCGATCTGGTGTCGATGGCCCGGCCGCTGCTGGCCGACCCCTACTTCGTCACCAAGGCGGCCGAGGGCCGTGGCGACGAGATCAACACGTGCATCGCCTGCAACCAGGCCTGCTTGGACCACACCTTCCAGAACAAGCGCGCCAGCTGCATGGTCAATCCCCGCGCCGGGCACGAGACCTCGCTGGTCCTCGCCCCGACGCGAACCGCCAAGCGCATCGCGGTCGTCGGCGCCGGACCGGCCGGTCTTGCCGCCGCGACTGAGCTCTCGGGCCGCGGCCACACCGTCGAGCTGTTCGAGGAGCTCGCCGAGCTGGGCGGCCAGTTCCGCCTCGCCATGGCCATCCCGGGCAAGGAGGAGTTCAGGGAGACCATCCGCTACTACACCCGTCGGATGGAGATCAACGGCGTCAAGGTCCACCTCGGCACCCGAGCGACGAGCGAGGATCTGGAGAACTTCGATGAAGTCGTCCTCGCGACCGGCGTGGAGCCGCGCATCCCATCCATCCCCGGGATCGACCATGCCAAGGTCGTCAACTATCAGGACGTCATTCGGCATGGCGCGCCCGTCGGCCGGCGAGTCGCGGTGATGGGCGCCGGCGGCATCGGCTTCGATGTCTCGGAGTTCCTCCTGCACGAGCCCGACGAGCCGCTCGAGCACTGGATGCAGCGATGGGGCATCACGGATCCCGAGATCGAGCGTGGCGGCCTGGCCACCAAGCTCAAGGCACCTCCCAGCCGCGAGGTGACGCTGCTGCAGCGCAAGACCACCGAGCTCGGCAAGGGTCTGGGCAAAACATCGGGGTGGGTTCACCGCCAGACGCTGAAGGATTCCGGCGTCGAGATGGTCAAGGGCGTGACCTACGACCGCATCGACGAGGACGGCCTGCACATCACGGTTTCCACCGGCAAGGACAGCACCGAGTCCCGGGTGCTCGACGTCGACACCATCGTTCTGTGCACGGGTCAGGAGTCGGTCCGAGACCTGATCGAGCCGCTGGAGGCGCGTGGCCTCACGGTGCACGTGATCGGCGGGGCCGACGTCGCAGCCGAGCTCGACGCGAAGCGGGCGATCAAGCAGGCCACGGAGCTCGCCGCCCGGCTGTGACGGGCGGCGTGGCCCGACCGACATACTGGGCTGATGAATCGACGGATCGTCCTGGTGCGCGCGGTCAACGTCGGGCCCGCGCAGCTACCGATGGCTGACCTGCGATCGCTGGCAACCGAGCTGGGCGCGACCGACGTCGCGACCTACATAGCGTCGGGCAATCTCGTCGCCGACGTCCCGGGCCGGGCCGCCGATTTCGATCGCGCGCTCGAGCGGGCGATCGAGGCGCGTTTCGGGTGGTTCCGCGAGGTCACGTCCCGGACCCCGGCCGAGGTACGGGCGGCACTCGACGCGCACCCCTTCGAGGTCGTCGAGCCGAAGTACTCCTACGTCTCGTTCCTGGCCGGCGAGCCGTCACCCGAGGCGATCGCCGAGGCCGAGGGCTACGAGACCGGGGACGACCGCTGGGCCGTGATCGGCACCGAGATGCACATCCGGTACGCCAACGGCGCCGGCCGGCCCACCATGAAGTCCGACTCGATCGTGCGGGCGCTGAAGGTGCCGGGAACGGCCCGCAACCTCCGCACAGTCGCGAAGCTCCTGGAGATGGCTGGTTGAACGCGGACGGGCCGCCACCCGAAGGTGGCGGCCCGGTGACGCCCAGTGGCTAGAAGTAATGCCTTCGACCACCGATGCCGCGGTCCATGGACCCAAGGATCCACAAGATTGCGCCGACCACGACGAGGATCGCGCCGATCGTGTACAGGATCGACACGTCGAGCAACGCCCCCAGGATCAGCAGGACTACCCCAAGAATGATCACAGCCTGTTCCTTTCACTCATGGTCGATCTGTTCCGACCGTCGCCGACGACGCTACTCCAGGCGCGGGGATTTGCACGTGCTGTGCGACACGAAATCGGTGCGTCTTCACCAGGCGACCTAGGCTGGTGACTGTGGAAGACCTCGCCAGACTCGCGGTTGCCGACGTCCTCGAGGGTCGTCGCTGGCTGGTGCTCACCGGGGCGGGGGTCTCAACCGACTCGGGCATCCCCGACTATCGCGGCCCGGGATCGCCGGTGCGGACACCGATGACGTACCAAGAATTCGTCGGCACCTCCGAGGGTCGCCAGCGCTACTGGGCCCGCGCGCACGTCGGCTGGAGCCGCATGCGGCGGGCTGAGCCGAATGCGACCCACACGACCCTGATGCGGCTGCAGCAGGATGGGCGGCTGACCGGCCTGATCACCCAGAACGTCGACGGACTGCACGAGCGCGCCGGACACCACGACGTGATCGACCTGCATGGCCGGATCGACAGGGTCGTCTGCCTCGGCTGTCGCGAGATCACCTCCCGGGCCGATCTGCACGACCGACTCACCAGACTCAACCCTGGCTACGAGTCACGGATCGGTGAGATCGCGCCGGATGGCGACGTCGTCCTGGGCGCCACCGACGGCTTCCGGGTCGCGGCGTGCCCGGCGTGCCGCGGCGATCTCAAGCCCGATGTCGTGTTCTTCGGCGAGAACGTTCCGAAGGATCGGGTGCGACGCGCGTTCGAGCTCGTCGAGCAGGCAGACGCGCTGGTCGTGCTCGGCTCGTCCCTGCAGGTCATGTCCGGGCTTCGATTCGTGCGTGCCGCGCACAAGCGGGAGATCCCGATCGTCATCGTCAACCGTGGTTCCACCCGAGCGGACGACCTCGCGACCCTCAAGGTCGATGCCGGGTGTGCCGAGACTCTGGCCGGGCTCGCAGCAGAACTGCCAGGCGTTTCGCAGACCGCCTGATCACTCCTCGCGTCAGATCGGCCACGGTTGGGGAAACGGCGACACCAGCGACGCGTCCAGGGATACGGTTCGCACCACACCATCCGCCGACGCGAGGAATTCCGTGAGCACCGCAGCGACGCCCGACTATCCCGTCATCCTCACCGTCGACCTGCCGGAACGCATCGCCCGCTGGCGCGTCATCGGCAACATCGTGCTGGCCATCCCCCATCTCATCGTGCTGGAGGTCCTGCACTCCGTCACCCAGATCCTGGGCTTCGTCGCGTGGATCCTCGGCATCGTCACCGGGCGCGTACCCGAGGGCATCCTCGGCTTCATGGCGATGTATCTCCGCTACAACGCCCGCGTGATGACCTTCGGGCTGTTCCTCCAGGACGGCTACCCGCCGTTCTCGTTCAGCAGCTCGCTCGCCGACCCTGGCGACGATCCGCGGGTCCGCGTCGAGTTCATCCCGGCACCCGACCACCGCAACCGGGTCACGATCTTCTTTCGACTGATTCTGGCCCTGCCGCAGTTCATCGTCCTCGCCGTGTTCGGGATCGCGCTAGGGGTCGTGCTCGTCATCGGCTGGTTCGCCGTGCTGATCACGGGACGCTGGCCCGCGGGCCTGCGTGACTTCGTGATCGGGATGCTGCGCTGGTCGACCCGGGTCAACGCCTACCTCTACCTGATGACCGACGAGTACCCGCCGTTCAGGCTCTCCTAAGCAGGATGAGAGAACGCCCCGGGCCGCATCTCGCGGATCGGGGCGTTCAAGTCGGGACTAGCTCAGCTGGCGCAGCCGCACCGTCTCGGGAAGCCCGGCCAGCTCCTTGAGCACCTCGGGACCAACTTCGTCGGCGACGTCGGTCAACACGTAGCCGATCTCGCCGCGGGTCGAGAGGGACTGCGCCTCGATGTTGACGCCGTGCTCGCCCAGCAGACCGTTGATCGTCGCAAGCACGCCCGGGGCGTTGCGGTGCACCAGGGCCAGCCGGTGCTTCGTGGCATCGCCCGCCAGATTGATCTCCGGCATGTTGACGCTCAGTGAGGTGCTTCCGAACGAGGCGTACGAGCGGATCTTCGATGCGACGAATCGGCCGATGTCCTGCTGCGCCTCCTCCGTGGATCCGCCCACGTGCGGGGTCAGGATCACATTGGGGATGCCGCGCAGGTCCGACTCGAACGGATCACCCTGTCGTTTGGGCTCGACCGGGAAGACGTCGATCGCCGCGCCCGCGATGTGGCCGGACTCCAGGTGCGTCCGCAGAGCGGCGGTGTCGACCGCAATGCCGCGCGACAGGTTGAGGAACAGCGCGCGTGGCTTCATCTGAGCCATCTCGTCGGCGCCGAACAGTCCGGCATTGCCCGGTCGTCCGTCGACGTGCAGCGTCACGACGTCCGAGATCTGCAGCAGCTCCTCGATCGTGGAGCAACGTTGGGCGTTGCCGAGAGCGAGCTTGTCGTCGATGTCGAAGAACACGACCTTGAACCCCAACGCCTCGGCGATGACCGACAGCTGACTGCCGATGTTGCCGTAGCCGATGATGCCGAGGGTGCGCCCGCGCACCTCGTGGCTGCCGGCTGCGGACTTGTTCCACACGCCGTTGTGCATGTCGGTCGACTTCTCGTGCAACCGCCTGGCCAGCGAGATGATCTCGGCAATCGCGAGCTCGACCACGCTGCGGGTGTTGGAGTAGGGCGCGTTGAAGACCGCGACACCGCGACGAGTCGCGGCCTCGAGATCGATTTGGTTGGTGCCGATGCAGAACGCGCCGATCGCCAACAGATCGGGCGCCGCGGCGAGGACCTTCTCCGTGACATACGTCGTGGAGCGGATCCCCAGCAGGTGGACACCCTGGATCGCCTCGATCAGCTCGTCCTCACTGAGAGCGCCGTCGCGGGTCTCGACCTGATAGGACTTGCCGCGCAAGAAGTCGGCGCCATCGGTGTGGATGTTCTCCAGGAGCAGGACGCGCACGTCCTCGTCGCCCAGCAACGAGGTCGGGAAGGGGTCAGTGGTCGTCATGGTCATCATCATCTCGAATGCCTCCAGTCAGCGGTACTTGGCTGACGTGGGGCCCAGGCGAACGGTCCCGATGTCGCGTGTTGGTGATCGCTTCCCGGTGGTACCCACCTCAACGCCAGTCGCGATCAACTGTCCCCAGCCTACCGGGTTGGCGCTTGCAGTTCGAACGCCGCTCGGCTGGTGGTCGCGTCACTCGGGTGCGTAGGCACTGGTGAATCGGGCGATGACGTCGTGCGACACGTCCCGGTCGAGATTTGCCAGCCGCACCTGACCTTGCGCGATGAGCCTCCCACCCTCGTCGACCGAGTCCAGGTGCCACAGCTGCTGGCTGCGACCGCGGTGGATCGGCGTCGCGGTCACGGTGATCGTGTCGCCGACCTTCGCCTGGCGGATGAAGTCCGTCGAGTTGTTGGTGCCCACGACGATCCCCCGGTCGCCGAGCCAGATCTGACCCGCGACGCTCGCGGTCGACTCATGCACCGCACAGTAGATGCCGCCGTGCGGAATTCCGAAGGGCTGCAGGTGGTGCTCCCCGATCGTGAACTGGGCCACGACCCGGTCCGCCGTCGTCTCCACGTGCTCGACGCCGAGGATGCCGTCCAGTCCCGCAATCTGTGTCATGGCCCGAGCCTAGGTAGCCGCGCACCCGCCGACGCGGCGGGGTCGCGCCAACGGTCGACCGGAGTCCGGTCACGCGGTCGTCGAGTCAGCGCGTGCCGATCCCCGGCCGATCGTCGAGCGGAACCGGCGCAGGCGCAAGCTGTTCGACACCACGAACACCGAGGACAGTGCCATGGCTGCGCCGGCGAGCATCGGATTGAGCAGGCCCGCGGCGGCCAGTGGCAGGCCCACGACGTTGTAGGCGAATGCCCAGAACAGATTGCCCTTGATCGTGCCCAGGGTTCGACGCGAGAGTCTGATCGCATCGACGACGGCTCGCAGGTCACCACGCACCAGCGTCAGATCCGCGGCGGCGATCGCGGCATCGGTGCCAGTGCCCATGGCGAGGCCCAGATCGGCCTGCGCCAGCGCGGCGGCATCGTTGACACCGTCCCCGACCATCGCGACGGTCCGTCCTTCCCGCTGCAACGCGCGGATGACCTCGACCTTGTCGCCCGGCAAGACCTCGGCATGGACCTCGTCGATCCCGACCGCGGCCGCGACGGTGCGCGCGGCTGGCTCGTTGTCGCCGGTCAGCAGGACGGGGCGCAGGCCCAGCTCCCGGATCTGCCGCACCGCTTCGGCGCTGGATTCCTTGATGGTGTCGGCGACGACCAGGAGGCCGCGCGCTGCTCCGTCCCAACCCACGACGATCGCGGTACGCCCCGCGGCCTCGGCGGCAGTCTTGGCCGGGCCGAGGTCGGCAAGGGGCTGCGACCAATCGGCCAGGAATGCAGCCCGGCCGGCCACGAGGGCGTGTCCCTCGACGACTCCCTGCACGCCGAGGCCCTCGGTGTTGGAGAAGCTCTCGACCTCGGGCAGGTCACCCAGCTCGGCGCGGGCCGCATCGGCGATTGCTCGGGCGATGGGGTGCTCCGACGCATCCTCCAGTGCACCGGCCAGACGCAGCACCGTCGACCGGTCCTCGCCCGCCGCCGCGACCACGTCCTGCAACGTCATGCGTCCGGTCGTGACGGTTCCGGTCTTGTCCAGCACGACCGTGTCGATGGTCCGGGTTGACTCCAGGACCTCCGGTCCCTTGATCAGGATGCCCAGCTGCGCTCCACGACCCGTACCAACCATCAGGGCGGTCGGAGTCGCGAGGCCCAACGCACACGGGCAGGCGATGATCAGCACCGCAACGGCAGCAGTGAACGCGACCGAGGCACCCTCACCGGTACCGAGCCAGAAGCCCAAGGTGCCGATCGACAGCGCGATCACGATGGGCACGAAAACACCAGATATCGAGTCCGCCAGGCGCTGGGCCTGGGCCTTGCCGTTCTGTGCGTCCTCGACCATCCGTGCCATCTGGGCCAGCTGGGTCTCAGCGCCCACGCGGGTCGCCTGAACCGTCAATCGGCCGCTGGTGTTGACCGTGCCGCCGACCACCGGATCGCCCACGACGACCTCGCTCGGGACCGATTCTCCGGTGACCATCGACGCATCGACTGCCGACGTTCCGCTGGCCACCACACCGTCCGTGGCGATCTTCTCACCGGGTCGCACGACGAACATGTCGCCGACCTGGAGGTCCTCGGTAGGGATGCGGACCTCGACCTCGTCGCGGACGATCGAGACCTCCTTGGCGCCCAGCTCGAGCAGTGCGCGCAGCGCGGATCCGGCCTGGCGCTTGGACCTGGCCTCGAACCAGCGGCCGGCCAGGAGGAACGTCGTGACACCGGCCGCGGCCTCCAGATAGATGTTGCCGCTGCCGTCCGAGCGCGAGATCGTCAGCTCGAACGCGTGCTTCATGCCGGGCTCGCCAGCCGTGCCCCCGAACAAGGCGTACAGGGACCAGGAGAAGGCCGCGATCGTGCCGATCGAGATCAGCGTGTCCATCGTCGCCGCCCCATGGCGCAGGTTGGCCCAGGCCGCGCGGTGGAACGGCAGCGCTCCCCACACGACGACGGGCGCCGCGAGGGTCAGCGACAGCCACTGCCAGTTGGTGAACTGCAGCGCGGGGACCATCGACATGGCGATCACTGGGATGGACAGGGCCGCCGAGATGATGAGCCGGGACCGCAGCTCGCCCGTGGGGTCGTCGGCCGAGGGCTGCTCGTCGGCCTCCTTGGCTGCTCGTGGCACCTGGGCGGAGTAGCCAGCCTTCTCGACCTCGGCGATGAGCAGCTCGGCGGCGATCGGCCGGGTCGACTCGACGTGCGCCTTCTCGGTCGCGTAGTTGACCGTCGCGGTCACCCCGTCGAGCTTGTTGAGGCGCTTCTCGATGCGCATCGCGCACGACGCGCAGGTCATCCCGGCGATCTTCAGGTCGGTCCGCTCGGTGGCGGGGGTGCTCTCCGTGATGCTCATGTCAGCGTCCGTGCTCTGTGGAGTGGGAGGTGTCACCGGCACCTGTGCCGATGGGTCCGACGGCGTTGCCCACTGCCGCAGCGCCGCCGAAGATGACGACGAGTGCTGCGGCGAACGCGCCGACTCTGGTGGGCGTGTTCATGCGAGCGAATAGCCGGCTTCGGTGACGGCATCGCGCACGGCCTCGTCGGCAACCGGCTCGGCTGCGGTCGTGACGGACAGCGCGCCGGTCTCGAGGTCGACGTCGAGGCCGCTGACGCCCGGAATCGCGCCGACCTCTTCGGTGACTGACCGCACGCAGTGCTCGCAGGTCATGCCGACAACGGTGTAGGTGCTGGTGCTCATGGGTGTTCCTCTCGTGTGGTGTGGGTGATCAGCTGCGGACGAGGCGGGCGATCGCGTCGGAGGCCTCACGGATCTTGGCGTCCGACTCGGCCCCTCCCGCGCGGGCGGCGTCCACGACGCAGTGACTCAGGTGATCGTCCAACAACCCGAGTGAGACCGACTGCAGCGCCTTGGTCATCGCGGAGACCTGCGTCAAGATGTCGATGCAGTACTGGTCCTCCTCGACCATCCGCTGCAGGCCACGCGCCTGGCCCTCGATGCGGCGCAGCCGTTTGAGATACTGGTCCTTCTTGTCGTCATAGCCGTGGGGCGGGTGCTGGTCGCTCGTCATCAGATTGCCTCCTGTGTACCCCCTAGGGGTATGTCTTGATAAGAGGCTATACCCCTAGGGGGTAGTTATCAAGCGTGCCGTCTCGATCCGACGATCAGCGTGGGCTAAGCCAGTGTTCGGCAGCGGCAATCGCCGTCCGCGACATTTCCGCGGGCGCATGCGTGGCTGGTAGGCATAGCATTCGGGGCATGGCTTCTGCACCCCTCCTCACCGTCCACGGGAACGTCTTCTTCCGCGAACGCGTCGCCGTGCGGCCCGGCGTCATCGCGACAGTCAAGCTCGTCGACACCGAGGGCGAGGTGCTCGCAGCGACTGCGATCGACGCCCCCGGAGTACCCGCAGAGTTCTCCCTGCACGTCGATCCGGAGTTCGTCGCCGACCCCGAGGCGCTGCTGATCTGGGCGGTGCTGCGCACCGAGGCCGGTATCTGGGGCACGACCGAGCTGGTGCCCCTGACGAGTGGGTCGACCGAGGTTCTCGTCACCAAGATCGACGACTGATGCCTCGCGGCGGCCCCCGGGTCACCCACCTCAGCGACGAGGAGATCGCCGGGGGTCCGCCGATCCTGGGCCGCATCGTTCGCATGCTGCGGCCGTATCGCCGCAAGATGGCGTACGTCGCGATGGCCGTCGTCTCTGCCGCGGCGCTCACCTCGATCGCTCCGTTCTTCACCAAGGCCGTGTTCGACCAGGCACTCTTTCCACCCGGCGGGGGCGGGGTGGACCTCCGCCTGCTCGGCTGGCTCGTCGCGGCCCTGTGCGCAATCCCCATCGTGACGGCAGTGATCGGCATCGGTCAGAACTGGTTGACCTCGACGATCGGCAACTCCGCCATGGCGGACCTGCGCAGCGACCTGTTCGCCCACCTCCAAAAGATGGAGCTCGCGTTCTTCACCTCCACCAAGACCGGAGCGATCCAGTCGCGGCTGGCCAATGACGTCGCCGGAGTCCGCACGGTCCTGACCGACACCGCGACGTCGATCCTGCAGAACAGCGTCACGGTCATCGCGGCGTTCGTCTCCATGATCATCCTGTCCTGGCAGCTGACCCTGCTGACCATCGTCGTCATGCCGCTGTTCGTGTGGATCCAGCTGCAGGTCGGCAAGCGTCGGCAGCGGCTGGCGCGCCGCACGCAAGAGTCGCTTTCCGAGATGACCGCGATCACCGAGGAGGCACTGAGCGTCTCGGGCATCCTGCTGTCCAAGGTGTTCAACCGGGCCGATTCCGAGGTGGAGCGGTACCGGCAGGCCAATCGAAACCAGACTCGGCTCCAGGTCGAGCAGGCCATGACCGGGCGCGCCTTCTTCGCGACTGTGCAGACATTCTTTGCGATCACGCCGGCGCTGATCTACCTCGCAGCGGGCTACATGCTCAACAGCGGGACGACGCTGACTGCCGGAACCCTGGTCGCGTTCACGACATTGCAGGCCCGCCTTCAGATGCCGTTGCTGCAGCTCATGCGGGTGTCACTGGACGTGCAGACCTCGCTCGCGTTGTTCCGCCGGTTGTTCGAATACCTCGACCTCGAGCCGGCGATCACCGAGCGTCCCGGCGCGGTCACGCTTGGCTCGAAGGACCTGCGCGGGTCGATCGAGTTTCGCGACGTGTTCTTTCGCTATCCCGAGCCACGAAGCCTGACCGGATCTCCCAGTGCCGATCGCTTCGGCGACAGCGGTGTGCGCATCGAGCAAGACGCTCCCGCCCCCGAGCAGGGATGGGCACTGGAGGGAGTGTCGTTGAGCGTCGAGCCCGGCCAGCTCGCGGCGATCATCGGCCCGTCCGGTGCCGGCAAGACCACCATGACGTACCTCGTGCCCCGCTTCTACGACGTCGGTGCCGGAGCCGTGCTGATCGATGGCACCGACATCCGGGACCTCACGATGGGCTCGGTCGCCGAGGCGGTCGGCATGGTCACGCAGGAGCCCTATCTCTTCCACGGCACCATCCGCGACAACATCGCCTACGCCAAGCCCGACGCGACGGCGGACGAGATCGAGCAGGCGGCTCGAGATGCCAACATCCACGACCGAATCCTGACCTTTGCTGACGGATACGAGACCATCACGGGCGAGCGGGGCTACCGGCTCAGCGGCGGTGAGAAGCAGCGACTCGCGATCGCCCGAGTGCTGCTGATGGATCCCCGCATCCTGATCCTCGATGAGGCGACCTCGGCCCTGGACACCGAGACCGAGCGGCTGGTGCAGGACGCCCTCGAACGGGCGACCCACAACCGGACGACGATCGCGATCGCGCACCGCCTGTCCACGATTCACAACGCCGACGTCATCTTCGGCCTGGAGGACGGCAGACTGGTCGAGAGCGGCACGCACGACGAGCTGCTGGCTCGCGGCGGCCTGTACTCCCGGCTGTACGTCGAGCAGTTCGGCTCAGGCCAGATCGAGGCCCGCTTCACCGACGGCGTGCGCTTCACCGACGGCCATACGTACTGCGACACTCCCGGCCACGACGACCGCCGAGCCGACGTCTCCTTCTAACCCTCGCGATTTGTGACGAGTCCAACCCTTCCGAACGACGAAACGGTTGAAAACGTCACAAATCGCGGGGGTCGGGGGTTAGCGGGTGGCTATTGCTCGTTCTTGGGCTGCCTTCAGCGTTGTTCGTAGGGTGGCTTCGACCTCTTCCGTACGCTCGAGGCCCGGCACTGAGTAGATGATCGAGGTCAGCTCTCCGGATGAGCAGATCTGGGCCGACAGGCCGGAGTCGGTGTCGGTGACCGGGATCGTCGTGATGATCATCGTCGCACCATCGTCGGCGCCACCGATCTCGGCGAGAGTCGTGAAAGCGGCACAGGCCTGCTGGTCGGTGAACGCCGCCGCGCCTCCCAACAGCTTCTTGGCCCGCGCCAGATCCTTCCTGTCATCCTTCGACGACGTGCCCGACTTCTCCAGCTGTGCGACGACGTCGGGGAGGGTCTTGGCCCACTCACGGGCCGGGAGGGTCGTCACCTGGATCACCGCCGTGGACGCCTGCCAGCGGCACAAACCGCTGTCGCCCGAGCCGCCCGTAGCCACGACCTCGTCGATCCTCGACCCGACCAGCCGTTTGCGCTCCGCGCCGGTCAAGAAAGCGCACGCGGGCTCGTCTGGGTCGACCGTTGCCGGCGACGCACTTGTCACGCTGGGCCTAGGGCGGACTGATGCGTCATCCGAGCCACCGCACCCAGCCAGCAGCAACCCAGCCGCGGCGACAACGGCGACCCGGAGCCGCGTCTTCACAGAGCGATGCCGACGTACTTGGTCTCCAAATACTCCTCGATGCCCTCGGCTCCACCTTCACGGCCGAAGCCCGAGGACTTCACCCCGCCGAACGGGGCGGCCGGGTTGGAGACGACGCCCTGGTTGAGGCCGACCATGCCGGTCTCGAGCCCCTCGTAGACCCGGACTGCGCGAGCGAAGTCCTGCGTGAACGCATACGCGACCAGACCGAATTCCGTGTCATTGGCCATCCGCAGCGCATCCTCTTCACTGCTGAAGGTGAAGATCGGTGCAACGGGACCAAATATCTCCTCCGTGGCGAGTCGGGCATCCAACGGCACGTCTGTCAGTACGGTCGGCGAGTAGTAGTAGCCCTCGCCGTCGGGGGCAGAGCCGCCGGTCAGCACCGTCGCGCCCTTGGCCACTGCGTCATCGACGAGCTCGGCGACCTTGTCCCGCTGCTTGGCCTCGACCAGCGGTCCGACGTCAATTCCGTCCTCCGTCCCGCGTCCCACGGACAGACCGTTCATCCGCTCGGTCAGCCTGGTCGCGAACTCCTCGGCGATCGTCTCGTGCACGATGAACCGGTTGGCAGCCGTGCAGGCCTCGCCGATGTTGCGCATCTTGGCGAGCATGGCACCCTCGACCGCCTTGTCGAGGTCCGCGTCGGCAAAGACAAGGAACGGTGCGTTGCCGCCCAGCTCCATCGACACCCGCAGAAGTCCCTCGGCACTCTGCTCGACGAGCGAGCGACCGACCTCGGTCGATCCCGTGAAGGTCAGCTTGCGCAAACGCGGGTCCCGAATGATCGGTTCCATGACCTCGCCCGTGGTCGTGGTCGTGATGATGTTGAGCACCCCGTCCGGAAGTCCGGCCTCGGCGAGAACAGCGCCCAGCCACAGCATCGTCAACGGGGTGAGGCCTGCGGGCTTGACGACCATGGTGCAACCGGCGGCTATCGCGGGCCCGATCTTGCGGGTTCCCATCGCGAGGGGGAAGTTCCACGGCGTGATCATCAGGACAGGTCCGACGGGCTGCTTGAGGGTCAGCAACCGGGTCGCACCATTGGGCGCAACGGAGTAGCGACCCGAGATCCGCACCGACTCCTCGGCGAACCAGCGGAAGAACTCCGAGCCGTACGCGATCTCGGCCTTGCTCTCCTTGAGCGGCTTGCCCATCTCGAGGGTCATCAGCATCGCCAGCTCGTCGGTGCGCTCGGTGATCAGCTCGAACGCCTTGCGCAGGATCTCGCCGCGGTCGCGGGGCGGCGTCGCGGCCCAGTCCTTCTGCGCAGCGACAGCCGCGTCGATGGCCGCCTTGCCGTCCGCGACACTTGCGTCCGCGACCTCGACCAAGGTCTTGCCGGTCGAAGGATCCTCGACCGGGAACGTCTTGCCACCCTCGGCGTCACGCCACGTTCCACCGATCAGCAGTCGTGGGTTGACTGCCTCGATGGCCTTGTTCTCGTCCGATGTGCTCATGTCGCCACTGTAGGTTGCGGGTCGACACCCGGCACGCGCTGAGCGGGCCCGATCACTTCACGAGGAGGCGGGGCGTCGGTTGTCGCGGACCCGGACGAACACGAAGACCCCGATGACCAGCAGCACGAGCCCGATCACGATCTTCTGGAACGCCGAGGCGTACGGCTCGACGGCATCCCAGTTCTCACCCAGGCGATAGCCAGCGATCACGAACAAGGAGTTCCAGATCAGGCTGCCCAGCGTCGTGAGCAGGAGAAACAGCGCGAAATTCATCTTTTCCACGCCGGCCGGCAACGAGATGAGGCTGCGGAAGATCGGCACCATGCGGCCAAAGAACACCGCTTTGCCGCCGTGCTTGGTGAACCAGGCCTCGGTCTTCTCCAGGTCACTGACCTTGAGCAGCGGCACCTTGTCGAAAACCATGACCGCGCGGTCGCGGCCGAAGAGCGCGCCGAGCCAGTAGAGGATCACGGCCCCGACGACCGAGCCCAGCGTCGTGGCGATCAGGGCACCGGTCAGCGAGAACGTGCCTTGGCTTGCGGCGAATCCGGCCAACGGCAGGATGATCTCGCTCGGGATCGGCGGGAAGAGATTGTCCATTCCGACAGCCAGTGCGGCGCCGAACAGGCCCAGCTTGTCCATCAGATCGACGGTCCAGCCGGCCAGCCCGGAGTCGGGGGCGCTTGCTGCCTGGGACGCCAGGGCGGTCAGTAGGGTCACGAAGATGAGGGTATCCGGCGGGCAATCAGGTCGGCCTGGTCGCCACCAGGTTGCGCTGGCGCCGCTGATCGCGACGACCGTCACCTCACGAACAGGTCGTGGTTCGCCTCAGCCGTAGAAGTCGCCGGCTGCGGCGCCCGACGGTTCGGCGTCGCGAGCCATCGGTGTGAAGCGCGAGTAGTGGCCCTGGAAGCTGACCGCGACCTTGTTGACCGGTCCCGAACGGTTCTTGGCGATGATGATGTCGGCCTCGCCGGGACGCTCGGACTCGCCGGCTCCGTGCGCGTCAGGACGGTTGAGCAGCAGAACGATGTCGGCGTCCTGCTCGATCGAGCCGGACTCACGCAGGTCGGACAGCTGGGGGGTCTTGTCCGTGCGCTGCTCGGATCCACGGTTGAGCTGGCTGATCGCGACGACTGGGAGCTCGAGCTCCTTGGCCAGCAGCTTGATCTGCCGGGAGAACTCCGAGACTTCGACCTGACGATTCTCGACCCGCTTGCCCGACGTCATGAGCTGGAGGTAGTCGATCACGATGAGGCCCAGGCCGTACTGCTTCTTGATCCGGCGCGCCTTGGACCGGATCTCCGGCATCGTCATGTTGGGGCTGTCATCGATCACGATTGGCGCACTCTGCACGCGAGGCATCGCCTTGCTGATGGCGTCCCAATCGCGCTGGTGCATGCCGCCGCCGCGCATGTGAGAAATGCTTACCCGCGCCTCGGCTGAGAGCATGCGCATGGCGATCTCGGCGCCGGTCATCTCCAGCGAGAAGATCGCGCTCGGGATGGCGTGCCGGATCGACGCCGCGCGGCAGAAGTCCAGACCCAGCGTCGACTTGCCGACACCGGGACGAGCGGCGACGACAATCATCTGACCGGGTCGGAATCCGGTCGTGAGCTTGTCGAGATCCGGGAATCCGGACGGCACACCTGTCATCTGGCCGTCCCGGCCCTGGATGTCCTCGATCTCGTCGATCGTCAAGCTCATCAGGTCGGCCACGGAGCGATAGTCGTCGGCCTGGCTCGTGCCGTCGACGTCGAGCACCTCAGCCTGCGCCCGGTCGACGATCTCAGCCACCTCGCCCTGCCCGGCCTGTCCAAGCTGCGCGATGCGCTGTCCCACCTCGACCAGACGCCGCAGGACGGCCTTCTCGCGAACGATGTCGGCGTAGAAGTCGACGTTGGACGCGATCGGGACACCGGCCGCCAGAGTGTGCAGGTAGGGGGCGCCGCCGATGCGACCCACATCGCCGCGGCGGTGGAGCTCGGCCGCCACCGTGATGGCATCGGCTGGCTCGCCTCGATTGGCCAGATCCACGATGGTGTCGAAGATCAGCTCATGCGCGGGGCGGTAGAAGTCGCGCCCCTGCAGGATGTCGGACGCCGGGTCGATGGCTTGCTTGCTGATCAGCATCGCGCCGAGGACGCTCTGCTCGGCAGCCATGTCCTGCGGAGGGACACGTCCGGAGTTGGGATCCTCGTCGGCTCCGGAAGCCGCCTCGTAGAGGTCCGTCACGCTCACAGAAATGTCCCCTTTCACCCGAGTCACACGCTAGCTGCTGGCACCGTCAATTTGCCGCAGGAAGATGCCGACAGGTCACAGTAGGCCCCTGGGACCCGCCTGCACAGACAGCACCGCACAGGGGGTGTGTGCAACCTCGGGCAATCTGTGGAAAACGCCGACAGGCATGTGCACAGTCGGTGGACGAAGGTGTGGACAAAACAACGAAACCATTCATCAGCAGCGCTGTGACCAGCAAGGATGCCCCCGATCGTATGTGGAGACAAAATACTTTTGTTCTATCCGTCATCCACGGGCACCTGTTCATACACTTGTCGACAAATCCCGTCACGATGGCCCCAGCCACCCCATCCCGACACTTCCGGAAGGCCATGATGCGCTCGGACCGTGAGGTTGACCGGCAGATCGTGCGGGTTGCCGTCCCAGCATTCTTCGCGCTGATCACCGAGCCGTTGATGCTGCTCGCCGACACCGCGATCGTCGGGCACTTGGGCACGCCCCAGCTCGGTGGACTGGCCGCCGCCTCGGTCGTGCTGGGAACCATTGTCGGGCTGTGTGTCTTCCTCGCGTACGGCAGCACGGCGACGGTGTCGCGGCACCACGGTGCAGGCGACGAGCCCACGGCGCTGGGACTTGCCGTCAGCAGCCTGTGGCTGGCGGCAGTGCTCGGCCTCGTCCTGGCACTCCTGACCATGACCATGAGCGGCCTGCTTGCCGGCGCCCTGGCGAGCTCCGTCTCCGTTCACAGCTTCGCCCAGCAGTACCTGGTGATCTCGGCACTCGCGATTCCGGCGATGCTGCTCGTGCTCGCTGCGACCGGCGCGATGCGCGGAGTTCTGGATCTCCGCACCCCGTTGATCGCCGCGATCGTCGCAAACATCCTCAACGTCGTGCTGAGTCTGACGTTCGTCTACGGGTTCGACTGGGGCATCCGCGGTGCCGCCGTGGGTACGGTCCTGGCGCAGTGGTTCGCGGCGGGCTGGCTCGTCACCGTCATCGTGCGGCGAGCCCGGGCCGTCCGCGCGTCTGTCCGTCCTCGCGTGAGCGAGATCCTCGACTCGGCCCGCCAGGGCGCGCCACTGGTGGTTCGCACGCTCACCCTGCGGATCTCGCTGGTGCTCGGCGCTCTCGTCGCGGCCCGACTCGGCGACGTTCCACTCGCGGCACACCAGGTCGCTATGTCGATCGTGACGTTCCTGGCTTTTGGTCTCGACGCAGTCGCCATCGCCGGCCAGACGCTGACGGGTCGCACGCTGGGCGCGGGAGACGCAGCGGGTACCCGGGCCCTGACCAGTCGGATGGTCGGCTGGGGCCTCGCAACAGGTGTGGCTGCCGCTGCGTTCCTCGCGGTCACCGCTCCATGGTTGCCTCTCCTGTTCAGCTCCGATCCGGCCGTGCAGGATGCGCTCGTGCCGGCGCTGCTCGTCGTCGCGGCGGTCCAGCCGCTATCGGGCATCGTCTTCGTGCTTGACGGAGTCCTGATCGGAGCCGGCGACGGTGCCTATCTCGCGAAGGCAGGCGTGGGGGGG
>NZ_JBAVDI010000113.1:0-4107 GCF_049587115.1 Aeromicrobium sp. | reverse complement strand
GGGACAAGCGCTACATGTCCAGCGTCGATGGCGTCTTCGTCGCTGGCGATGCGGGGCGTGGTCAGTCGCTGATCGTCTGGGCGATCGCCGAGGGACGCTCGGCTGCTGCTGGAGTGGACGCATTCTTGACCGGTTCGACGACGCTGCCGGCGCCGATCCCACCGCATGCACGACCGTTGACTGCCTGAGGTTCTCAGCTGAATTTGTTGCGCCGAACCACATAAGTGACTCGCCGGTACGCGAACCACTGGATAGGGTCGACACGTGAGAAGAGCCAAGATCGTCTGCACCCTGGGCCCTGCTGTGGGGAGTGCCCACAAGATCCTCCAGCTGGCCGAGGCAGGGATGGATGTCGCGCGGCTCAACATGAGCCATGGCGAGCAGTCCGATCACGAGCAGAACCACGCCTGGGTTCGCGAGGCGGCCGAGGAGGTCGGCAAGGCGATCGCCGTGCTGGCCGACCTGCAGGGACCCAAGATCCGGCTCGGCCGATTCGTTGACGGGCTGGTGCACCTCGAGGCGGGTTCGACCTTCACCATCACGGTCGATGACATCCTCGGCGACGCGAGCCGGTGCTCCACGACGTACAAGGGCCTGCCGGGCGACGTCTCGGTCGGCGACGAGATCCTGATCGACGACGGCCGGATGCGTCTGCGCGCCACCGAGGTCAGCGACACCGACGTCACGTGCCTGATCGAGACCAGCGGCCCGGTCAGCAACAACAAGGGCCTCAACCTCCCGGGTGTCATGGTCAGCGTCCCGGCGATGAGTGAGAAGGACATCGACGACCTGCGATTCGCGTTGCGACTGGGTGTCGACTTCATCGCCCTGTCGTTCGTGCGGTCGGCCGAAGACTATGACGACGTCCGCAGGATCATGGACGAGGAGGGCATCATTCGGCCCGTCATCGCCAAGATCGAGAAGCCCCAGGCGGTCGACAATCTGGACGGGATCATGGACGCCTTCGATGGTGTCATGGTGGCTCGCGGCGATCTTGGCGTCGAGCTGCCGCTCGAGGACGTGCCGATCGTGCAGAAGCTCATCGTCGAGAAGGCCCGTCGCAACGCCAAGCCCGTCATCGTCGCGACGCAGATGCTGGAGTCGATGATCTCCGCCCCGCGACCGACCCGCGCCGAAGCCTCCGACGTCGCGAACGCGGTGCTCGACGGCGCCGACGCGGTGATGTTGTCGGGGGAGACCAGCGTGGGGGAGTACCCCATCCACACGGTGACGACGATGGCCCGCATCATCGAGTCGACCGAGGAGCACGGACTGCCCCGCATGGCGGCGTTCACGTGGAAGGCTCGGACCAAGAGCGGCATCATCTGCCGCGCGGCCTCCGACGTCGCCGAGTCGGTCGACGCGCGCTTCGTGTGCGCCTTCACGACCAGCGGTGACTCCGCGAGGCGGATGACCCGATACCGCTCACGCGTGCCGGTCATCGCGTTCACGCCCAATCCACTCGTACGCTCGCAGCTCGCGCTGAGCTGGGGGATCGAGACCTTCCTCGTGCCCGAGGTGACGCACACGGACGAGATGGTCCTGCAGGTCGACAAGGCGCTGCTGGAGATCGGCCACTGCGCCGAGGGCCAGCAGGTAGTGATCGTCGCCGGAAGCCCCCCCGGTATTCCGGGCTCGACCAACGCGCTGCGCATCCACAACCTGGGGGACGCGATGAACGGGGTAGTTCCGGCGTACAAGAACACCGCCGAGTAGGTCGCAGCTCTGGATCAGTGCGCGCCCATGTCAGAGCCTGACGCGGAAGCGCCGCTGGATTTGCAGACCTGCATGGCCGCTGGGTTCGCGGCTGCCGGTGAGCCAGCACGGACCAGAAGCCCGAGCGACGGCAGTGGCTCAGCAACTTGTGCCGGGTGCGGGACTCGAACCCGCACGCCCTTGCGGACAACGGTTTTTGAGACCGTCGCGTCTACCATTCCGCCAACCCGGCTCACGCTGCAACCCGCCTGCGCGGGACCGGCCGAGCCGGTCCTGCACGAACGCGCGGGATAACCTTCTCACGTGACTGATCGCGCACAGGTATCGGGACGGCCTGCACCGCGCGTGGTGATCGCCGAGGACGAAGCGCTCATTCGTCTCGACCTCGCCGAGATGCTGGCAGAGGAGGGCTACGTCGTGGTCGGACAGGCCGCCGACGGGGAGCGGGCCGTGGAGCTGGCGATGCAGCACCGCCCTGATCTGGTCGTGATGGACGTCAAGATGCCCAAGATGGATGGCATCGCCGCCGCAGCGCAGATCGCGCAGGCACGTATTGCGCCAGTGGTCATGCTGACGGCGTTCAGTCAGCGCGAGCTGGTCGAGCGAGCCCGTGACTCCGGCGCGATGGCCTATCTGGTCAAGCCCTTCACCAAGTCCGATCTCGTGCCCGCGATCGAGATGGCGATGAGCCGATTCGTCGAGATCACGACGCTCGAGCACGAGGTCGGCGACCTGACTGCCCAGCTCGCCGCCCGCAAGACGATCGAACGGGCCAAAGGTCTGCTGCAGGAGACCCTCGGGATCACCGAGCCGGAGGCGTTCAGATGGATCCAGCGCACGGCGATGGATCTCCGGCTGACGATGAGCCAGGTCGCCCAGGGTGTGGTCGACCACGGCCCCGAGCTGGACTCCTCGATCGGCCGGGAGCCCTGTTGAGCGCCGGGTTACAAAATGGCTACGTTATGGGCCTGCATCACAACGTTGACACATATGACCCGCGGAAAGACTAGGTTCTCTCGTACGTACACGCTCCCTGGCACGTGCCGGGGACTTTCTACCTATCCGGAGGATTGATGAAACGTAGTACCCAGACGATCCGCCTCGGGGCCGTCGTGGCCGCGAGCGCTCTTGTTCTCGCTGCATGCGGCGGAAGCAGCGACAGCGAAGGCGACAAGGCCAGTGGTTCCAAGTCCAAAGGCGATGGAGTCCTGACATTCGGCTCGCTCCTTCCTGAGACCGGTAGCCTCGCGTTCCTCGGTCCTCCGGAGTTCGCAGGCGTCGACCTCGCGATCAAGGACATCAACGAGGCCGGTGGCGTTCTCGGCAAGGACGTCGTGCACGTCCGAGGCGACTCGGGCGACACCGACTCGGGTATCGCTCCTGCCGAGACCGACAAGCTCCTCAAGGCCAAGTCCGATGTCATCATCGGAGCGGCCTCCTCGGGAGTCTCGCTGACCGTGATCGACAAGATCATGTCGGCCGGCGCAATCGAGTTCTCGCCCGCCAACACGTCGACCGCGTTCGACGAGGGCAACTACTCCAAGCCCGACCTGTACTTCCGTACGGCGCCGTCCGACATCCTCCAGGGTGCCGTGCTCGCCAACCTGCTGATCGAGGAAGGCCGCCAGAACGTTGCCATCCTCGCTCGCCAGGATGCCTACGGCGAGACGCTGGCCAAGGAGGTCTCCAAGAACCTCGAGGCCGCCGGCTCGAAGGTCGCTGCCAAGGTGCTCTACAGCGAGAAGACCGGTCCGGGCGACTCGCAGATCACCGAGATCAAGAACGCCAAGGCCGACGCTGTTCTGCTGATCGCGTTCGAGGAGACCACCACGGTCATTCCCAAGCTCATCCAGGCCGGTACGGGTCCGCAGGATGTCCCGACGTACTTCGTCGACGGCAACACTGCGAACTACGGCAAGGGCGACTCGGCCTCGCTGCCTGACGGAACGCTCAAGGGAACCAAGGGCACCATCCCGGGAGCCGACGCCGGCGACGCGTTCAAGAAGCGTCTGGCCACGGTCAACTCTAAGCTGAAGGACTACACCTACTCGGCGGAGTCCTACGATGCAGTGGTCGTCTCGGCGCTCGCTGCCATCGCGGCCAAGGACGATGCGGGCGAGGCTGTTGCCAAGGAGATCCCGGGCGTGACCAAGGACGGCGAGAAGTGCACGACGTTCAAGGACTGCGCTGCGCTGCTCAAGGACGGCAAGGACATCGACTACGACGGTGTCTCCGGTCCGATCGAGCTCGGCGAGACGGGCAGCCCGACGGCCGCCTCGATCGGCATCTACGAGTACGACGCCAAGAACAAGATCTCGCCGGTGGACTACATCAGCGGCACGATCTGATCCACGCTGATCTGATCAGCTGATCGCGAGCGGGCCCCGGTGC
>NZ_JBAVDI010000112.1:0-3858 GCF_049587115.1 Aeromicrobium sp. | reverse complement strand
CTGCGGGACCGCATCGTGGGCGCGTCGTGAGGCTGCGCCGCACCCGGCCAAGCATCGAGGTGGCCCCGGGGGAGACCACGCTGGCAAGCGCGATGACGGCCGACGGCCGAGCGGTCTGTGGCACCCGTGATGCGCTCTACCTTCCCTTCCGGATCCCGTGGGAGCAGGTGGAGAGCGCCGACTGGGACAGCGAGACCTCGACACTGCGCGTGCTCGAGACGGATGCGGAGCCGTTCCGGCTGGTGCTGGAGGACGACGAGCCCCGGCGGCTGCTCGAGCTGATCCGCGAACGCGTGACGGCCAGTGTCGTTATCCACCGACACATAGCCGTCGTCGGCAACCGCGGCCTTCGCGTGATCGCACGTCGTGCCCCCGGCCGACGCGACGACCTGCAGTGGCGCACCAGCTACGACGAGGGCGTGGACCCCGAGGATCCTGAGGTGCGCCGGCTGGCTGCCCAGACGCTCGCCTCCGCGAAGAGCGACGTCGGTCTCGCCTGATCCCGATTTCGAGCCGATCGCCCTCCTTGCTAACCTGTCCCGGCGCGATCCCCTGTAGCTCAATTGGCAGAGCATTCGACTGTTAATCGGAGGGTTGTTGGTTCGAGTCCAACCGGGGGAGCACGACACCGCCCCTCACCTGCACCAAAAGGTGGGGGGCGGTGTCCATTGTGCCGTCGGATCCAATGCCGCCGTCACGTGCGGTTCGTGACGCAGTTCCGCCGCCCAGGAGTCAGATGGGCGTGACTGCAATGGTTGCGGCGTCGCGGACCGCCTTGTCGCTGGCCCCGTCCAGCTCGCCAATCGTGGTGTACGCAATGGCATGGGGCTCGATGCCAGCCACCTTTGCATCGGTAGCGTCGAGTCGCTCGACCAGGTCCTTGGAAGCCAGGATCGTGCCGCCGGTAGCGGCCCCTTCGATGCGGGCACCTTCGTTCATCTGATCGCCCAAGGCGGTCACTTCCAGCCGCCCGCTCGTGGCGACCTGTCCGACCATGAGCGTGGCTCCCCAATGCACCCCGACGTTCACCTTGACCTGGACTTCGTCAGGCCCGAGTTGCTCGGCGCCGTCACGAATTGCTCGGGCCGCCTCGATCGCCGCCCGCGCGGCACCGGACTCGGAGTGGAAGTCGGCAGCCAGGAACAAGGCGGAGCCGCCGTCACCGGCGTGCTTGCCGGTGATCCCGAACCGGGCGACGACCGATGTGTCGATCAGATCCGTCAGACTGCGAATCAGCTCGAAGTACCCCCGTGAGGACAGGTGCCGGGAGTGCACACCTGAGGACTCCAGATCGGCGAACAAAATGGCAGCCGGCCGTCGACCGGGTTCGCTGACGCGGTCCATCCGCTCGAACAGCTGCGGGTCTCCACGTCCAAGACGGTTCAGCAGACTCTCCGGCAAAACCCCGCGGTATATGTACAGGATGCCGACGAAACAACCCTCGTCGTCGCTGATCCGTACTTGAACCTGGTGCTGGTCGCCGAGCAAGGTTCGACGGAAACGAAGGTGTGGCGGGAACGCGACCCGGTCGTACCAGGCACGAGGTGCCCGCCCAACCGGCTCAATGTCCGCTGCCAATGGAGCCGTGGAGTCGAAGATCTCCTCGAAATCGGTGTCGGCGGGATCGAGATACCGGCGCATGATCGGCGTGTTGTGGTGAAACCACGCGGTGCCGCTGCCCGGATCGACCCGGATCACCTCCGCGTCTGCTCGGAGGACCCGCCAGATCACCGACCGGCCGATCAGCCGGCGAAATTCACTGGCAGACCCCTCCATGATCCGGTGAAGCTCGCCCGACAGGTAGACGCAGCGAAAGCGTGCATCGAGGATCTCGAAGCTCATTCCCGCGGCCTCCATCGCCACTGCAATGTCGCGCAGGTCGGGATGCTCTGGGAGAGGCGAGGGGCCCAGTGGGTCGTCCTCCATCACCGAAGACTAGCGCCGGCGCATGCTACGCCCGCCGATTTACTCAATCTCGAGCGCAAAGGAGCATCGAGGCGCGAATTGACCGCCGCAAATCTCTCTCATCGAAGTGGGTTTGGTCGCGTGCTGAGGCGGCGAATTGACGCACTGCGCTGCGATAAGCCATCGGTTTAGATCAGGAGCTCTGAGATGAGGTCGCCGGTCACGGTGAGTCGTTGCTTCAGGTCGACCACGCCACCAGGGAAGTTGCCTTCGAGGTGGGTGGCGACGACGTACTTGCCGTCGGCTGCCTGCTCGGTGCCGGTGATCTCGGTCGTGTACGTGTAGTGGGAAGCCACGCTCTCCCGCCACCTGCGGATCTCCGCGATGCCCTGGTAGTGCTGGCCCTCGTCGATAACGTAAGCCTCCCGGGTGAAGCAGTCGAGGAGGACATCGAGGTCGCCGCTCGCCGCTGCGGCGTAGTAACGGGCGATGACATCGGGAGTGGTGGTCATGATCGACAACCTAGGCGGGTTCACCGACACTGTCTCGACTGCGGGAACGATCTGGCGTCGAGCGTCCAGGGCGCCTCGAGGCTGTGCGTCGGCCAGGAAGCGCTCGCCTCAGGGGCTGATGGCCGGCTGTGGCAGTGCGGCGAATCCGCGGGACGGGACTAGGTAATGGCCTCGCGGTGCACCCAGTCGATGAGCTCGTCGGAGGCGAGAGTCCGCACGCGTGCTGCGTACCGGGCGAGGTCGGCGTTGTCGAGGAGGTCGCGCCACTGACCACTCGTGCCGCGGTTGAAGAATGCGGCGGGGTCGATCCAATGCCGACTACCGCCGGGGACAGTCGTCTCGGCTCTGCTGCGCATCGCGCCGAACGTCGCCGCTTGGACCAGGCGGGGCCATCGGTGCTCGTTGACATGGATGCCGAAGCGGGCGGCCAGCTGCCGCATCTGACCCGCCAGGTCGTCCTTCAGGTCGTCGTAGTGCAGGTGGACGACGTCGAGCTCGTCGGCGGCGTCGCGGAACGTCTGCAGGTGCTCGACGGTTCGCCGCAGCGAGGACCCGATCTGGGTCGACGGCGTGTCGTCGTCGACCCACTGCCAGAAGCGGTTCCGCTCGCCGTCGGGCCGAGGCGGCTGTCGTCGCAACGGTCCAAGCTCGGTTCCGTCGATCCCGGCCGCCCGCTCCCGGGCTTTGAGAAACGCGTCGATGTCCGAGTTGTCGATGTGGTGGTCGATCGACAACGCGACGTCGCGGGGGTCACGCCCGACGCAGATGTAGGTGACGGTCGGATCGCTGGGTATCCCGTCGAGCGGCGTGTGGGTCTTGATGAACCGGCGGTGCGACTGGGCTTGCAGGTCCGCGAACACCTCCGCACGGGCCCGGGTCACCATGTCGATCCACGGCGAAAGCGTGTCCAGTGGGAGCGTGAGCTCCGGCTCCTGCAGGATCAGCAGCGCGCAGATCATCTGCGTCCATGTCGTCCCGCACTTCGGTGGCGCAGCGATGATGATGTCGCCGGGGCGAAGCTCGAAGCCGTCCCAGCGGTTGCTGTCGTAGACAGTCCCCTGGTAGCGGCGCACGGCCGCCATCCTCGCAGCGGTTCCGATCCGGTGGAAGGCGCCCGCCGCCTGGCCGTTGATCGGCAGATCCGGACCCGGCTGAGAGCGTCATTCTGGGCGGGGTGCAGCACTTTCCGCACCGAAGTCGGCCACCGTGGGCCCGCTCACGGCAGCGTGAGCTACTGGCCCCAGCCCATCGGGAAGACCTCGAAAGCAGCGCCCATGGCCACGCCGAGACGCTGCCCGGCCGGTCGGCTGGTGCCTTCCAAGAACTCGCGGCCGTCGAAGTGCTCCCAGCCGAGTCCGTCGATGTAGGCCTGGTGCGCCTGGAGGGAGGCCACGCCGACGTCGAAGGTGTCGGTGATGTCCACGCCGTGGGTGGACTGAGG
>NZ_JBAVDI010000111.1:0-14629 GCF_049587115.1 Aeromicrobium sp. | reverse complement strand
CTGGTACTTGCTGTGAACAAGATGGATCTTGTCGGTCATGATCAGCGCGTTTTCGAGCAGGTCTACGCCGAGTTCGCAGCGTTTGCGACCAAGCTCTCTGTGCCTGACCTCGAGGTCATACCGATTTCCGCGCTCAACGGTGACAACGTGGTGACACGCTCCGAGTTGATGCCTTGGTACCAGGGCCCGTCTCTCCTGCACCATCTCGATCATGTTCACGTGGCGTCGGATCGAAACCTGGTGGACGCCCGGTTCCCCGTGCAGTACGTCGTCCGTCCCAAGTCCGACGACTTCCACGACTACCGTGGATATGCCGGACGAGTGGCTGGCGGTGTTTTCAAGCCGGGCGACGAGGTCGTCGTTCTTCCGAGTGGCATGACCAGTCGGATTGCGGCGATCGACGTGTTCGATCGACAGGTTGACGAGGCCTTCGGGCCCATGTCTGCGGTGATCCGACTGGAGGACGACCTTGATGTATCTCGGGGCGACATGATCTGCCGCCTCCGGAACGCTCCCACCCCAAATCAGGACATCGACGCGATGGTGTGTTGGATGGCGAACACCTCTTTGCAGCCTGGCCAGAAGCTCGCGCTCAAGCACACGACGCGTACGGTTCGCGTTTTGGTGAAGGAAGTCCAGTACCGCCTCGACGTCAACTCCCTCCATCGAGGCCTGAATGCGGACCGCCTGGAGCTCAATGAGATTGGCCGGGTGCAGCTCCGCACGACGGCGCCGATCATGAGCGACCCCTACGCCCAGAACCGCACCACCGGATCTTTCATCCTGATCGACGAATCGACGGGATCGACGGTCGGAGCCGGGATGATTGAGCGACGCGAGTGAGCGCATTGCAACGCATGGGTGGGAGTGAAACATGAGGAGTTCACCGCCGGACGAGGTTCTCCTCGATGATCACCAATTCGCCGCGTGGTGCGCGACGACAGCGGGTGAGGTGCTCGAGACTCTCCGCGTGGGCGGCCTTGCCGGCGACGATCTGAAGCACGCTGGCGACGCCGCTTCGCACGACCTGCTGATGCACCTGATCGGGACCTACCGTCCGCACGACTCTGTCCTGAGTGAGGAGGGAAGGGACGATCGTCGGCGACTGGAGACCGACCGGGTGTGGATCATTGACCCGGTCGACGGGACTCGGGAGTTCTCCGAACCGCCGCGCTCTGACTGGGCGGTCCACGTCGCGCTGTGGAAAGATGGCGATCTCGCAGCGGGGGCAGTTGCTCAACCAGGGCTCGGCCGCACCTTTCATACGGGGGAGCAGTTCGACATTCCCCCGACGTTGGATCGGATACCTCGGATCGCCGTCAGTCGCACGCGTCCTGCTGAATTCGTCGTGGAGATGGCGCAGGAAGTCGGCGCGGAGCTGGTCCCGATGGGGTCAGCAGGAGCCAAGGTGATGTCGGTCGTACGAGGCGTTACTGACGCCTACGTGCACGCGGGCGGCCAGTACGAGTGGGACTCAGCGGCTCCGGTGGCGGTCGCACGGGTGGCCGGCCTTCACGCGAGTCGGGCCGACGGCCGCCCTCTGAAGTACAACCAATCAGACGTGTGGTTGCCGGATCTGCTGGTCTGCCGACCAGTGCTTGCGGAGCCGATCATGGCCTTCGTCCGGCGCAGAGGTCTATTGCCGGGCGCCTGAGACCGGTCAGCGAGCGCGACGTTGCAGTCGCTCGAGGTCGAGGATCACGACGCTGCGCGGCTCGAGTCGCAACCAGCCGCGGGATGCGAAGTCGGCGAGGGCCTTGTTGACGGTCTCGCGCGAGGCACCAACCAGCTGCGCCAGCTCCTCCTGAGTGAGGTCGTGGTTCACGTGCACGCCGTCGTCGGCGCGGCGGCCGAAGCGTGACGCGAGATCGAGCAGCGCCTTGGCGACGCGACCCGGCACGTCGGAGAACACCAGGTCGCCGACGACCTCATTGGTGCGACGCAGTCGTCCGGCCAGCTGGTTGAGCAGCGCGTGGGCGACATTCGGATGTGCGTTGAGCACAGGGCTCAGGGCGTCGTGCCCCAGGCTCTTGAGCTCAGCGTCGGTGACGGCGGTGGCGGTCGCCGAACGGGGGCCGGGATCGAAGAACGACAGCTCGCCGAACATCTGCCCGGGACCGAGGATCGCCAGCAGATTCTCGCGGCCGTCCGGTGCCGTGCGACCCAGCTTGATCTTGCCGTCCGTCACGACGTACAGCTGGTTGCCGTCGTCCCCCTCGTTGAAGAGGATCTCCCCGCGGCGCAGCGAGGTCGACGCCATCGAGGACTCGAGGGCGGCAGCCGCCTCGTCGTCGAGGCCTGAGAACAGCGGAGCCTGGCGGAGAACGTCGTCGGTCACGGGTCTTCCCTATCAGTCATGTCGCGTGGGTCACAGTGTGTGCACCGCTGGAAGTTTCCCACATCGAGAGCGCACATGCCGAATACGCGCCGAGCCACGTACGCTGGTCGCCGTGCCGAGCGATGTGTCCCGACCCGAGGCGACGCTGGTACGTCGGGCCCGAAAGGTCGACCGGGTGCTCGCGGTGACCTACCCCGACGCTGGCTGCGAGCTCGACTTCCGAACGCCGTTCGAGCTGCTGATCGCGACCGTGCTCTCGGCTCAGACCACCGATCGTCGGGTCAACGCGATCACGCCAGCACTGTTCGCCGCCTACCCGGACGCGTCCGCGATGGCCGCCGCCGAGCGGTCCGCGCTCGAAGGTCTCATCCGCCCGACCGGATTCTTCCGGGCCAAGACCGAGAGCCTGCTCCGACTGTCGGCTGATCTGGTCGAACGGCACGATGGCGAGGTGCCGGGCAGGTTGGCTGACCTCGTGGCACTGCGTGGTGTGGGTCGCAAGACGGCCAACGTCGTGCTGGGCAATGCCTTCGACGTCCCGGGCCTGACCGTCGACACGCACTTCGCCCGGCTGGCGCGGCGCTTGGCGTGGGTGCCGCAGGAGATCGCCAAGGACCCGGTCAAGATCGAGCATGCAGTTGGCGCGATCTTCCCGCGCCAGGACTGGACCATGCTGAGCCACCGGTTGATCTGGCACGGACGGCGATGCTGCCACGCCAAGAAGCCTGCGTGCGGGGCCTGTCCGGTGGCGCGCTGGTGCCCGGCATTCGGGGCGGGTCCGATCGATCCGACCGAGGCGGCGGCGCTCCTCACGACGCAAGGTCCGGCGTGAAGACGCGTCTGGTGGTGGCTGCGCTGGTGCTGCTGCTCCCCGGTTGCGCCGGGTCCGATCCGAACGGCAGCAAGCCCACCTTTGGCGGAGACATGGCTGCGACGCCCGATGCGGCTGAGCTCGCCGTCGCCAAGCAGCGGGCCGGCATCGAGCCCTGTCCGGCGGCCGAGGCGACAGCGCCTGGCGACCGGGGCCTCCCCGACCTGACCCTCGAGTGCCTCGGCGGTGGTGCTCCGGTGCGACTGGCCGGCCTCGCGGGCACCCCGACCGTCATCAATCTCTGGGCCAGCTGGTGCGGCCCATGCCGCGAAGAGCTGCCGCTGTTCGCCCGCGCGCACGAGGCCTACGGCGATCGGCTCCGCTTCATCGGAATCGATTTCGCAGATTCCGCGCCGGATGCGGCGCTCGATCTGGCGCGCGAATCCGGTGTGACGTACCCGCTGCTGAGCGATCCGGACTCGACGACCAAGGCTCCGCTGCGGGTCGTTGGTCTGCCCCAGACGATATTTGTGGACCCACAAGGAAGAATGGTCGCGACGGAACGTATCGAGTTCCGTTCGTATGCCGAGCTGACGGCCGCGATAGACCGACATCTGGGGGTGGAGCCATGACCTGGGACCATCTGCCGGAGTGGCTTCGACCGCTGGCAGTGCTGGCCGGCTCGGTCGAGGCCGAGGACCTGGCGCCCCAGTTCCCTCACGCGCCGCCCGATGCCCGGCCTGCGGCGGTGCTGATGCTGTTCGCCGAGGGCGACCACGGCGCCGAGCTGCTGCTGACCGAGCGTGCGACGACGATGCGCAACCACGCCGGACAGATCTCCTTCCCGGGCGGGGCGTCCGATCCCGGGGACGGCGACGCGATCGGAACTGCGCTGCGTGAGGCAGAGGAGGAAGTGGGGCTCGACCCCGCCACGGTCGACGTGTTCGGCACACTTCCGACCCTGTGGCTGCCGCCCAGCAACTTTGCCGTCACCCCCGTCCTCGGCTTCTGGCGTGAGCCTCGGGTCCTCGTGCCGGTCAGTGCCGAGGAGGTCGGCGCAATCATCCACCAGCCGATCCGGCGACTCATCGACCCCGCCAATCGGTTCAGCGTCGAGCACCCGTCCGGGTGGCGGGGGCCGGCCTTCGAGGTCGGGTCCGGCGTGCCACTGTGGGGCTTCACCGCCGGAGTCGTCTCCCGGCTGTTCGAGCGGCTCGGCTGGGAGCAGCCTTGGGACGACAGCGTGACCAGACCCCTTCCGGAGCTTCTGTGATGAATTCTCTCGACGTCATCCTTGTGGTGATCCTCTTCGCCTACGCGATCTCCGGCTACGTGCAAGGGCTCGTGGTCAATCTGATTGCGACGATCGGACTCCTGATCGGCGGTCTGCTGGCGGTCGCGCTCGTCCCGAAGTTCCTGGCCGGTGGAACTCCCACCCTGAGCTCTTCCCTGCTGGCACTGGGGCTGGTCGTCGGCGCAGGTGCCATCGGTCAGGGCGTCGGTACCTACGTCGGCACCGATCTACGCAATGGACTCAGATGGCGGCCGCTGCGCTGGGTCGACGCCGTCGGCGGCAGCGTTCTCAGCATGGTCGCAGTGTTGTGCGCGGGCTGGGCGCTGGGCTATTCGGTCAGCGGCACCTCGATCCCCTACCTGTCGACCGCGTCGCGGGATTCGGCCATCCTGGACCGGGTCGACAACGTGATGCCACCCCGGGCGACGTCGGTGCTGCGGGCGTTCAACAAGGTGCTCGACGCCAATCTGTTTCCCCGCTACATCGACCCATTCGAGAGCGAGGACATCAAGCCGGTCGGCCCACCGGATGCTGCGACTCTCGCCACCCCGGGCGTTCGCAAGGCCTCGGGCAGCGTCGTGAAGATCCTTGGCCAGGCCCGCTGTCAGCGCGGGATCGAGGGCTCGGGATTCGCCTACTCGTCCGAGCGAATCATGACCAACGCCCACGTCGTCGCGGGCGTCAGCGAACCGACAGTCGTGGTGAACGGCAGACGACTCGGTGCGCGGGTCGTGCTGTTCGACCGCAAGCTCGACGTCGCGGTACTGGCCGTTGACGGTCTGAACCTGCCCGCCCTCGACTTCGACACCGGCGGCAGAGCGGGTCAGTCCGCCGCGGTCCTGGGTTTCCCCGAGAACGGACCCTTCGACGCTCGGGCGGCTCGGATTCGTAACCAGATGCGGCTGCGGAGTCCTGACATCTACGACCGGGGCCAGGTGGTCCGCGAGACGTTTTCCGTGCGGAGTCTGGTGCGGTCCGGCAATTCAGGCGGTCCACTGGTCTCGGAGAGCGGTGACGTGCTGGGCGTGATCTTCGCCGCCTCGATCACGGACGACTCGACCGGCTACGCCCTGACCGCCAAGCAGGTGGCTGACGATGCGCAGGCCGGCATCGCGGCTTCCGATCGAGTGTCGACCGGGGCGTGTGCGTGATGCGCTCCCTCCTCTCGATCGTCGGTGGGAGCGTCGCCCTCGTGGCCCTGTTCGTGACGGTTCCGCTGCTGTGGGTCTCGACGCATGTCGCGGACGAGGACGGATACGTGGCGTTCAGCAGCACGCTGGCGAAGGATGGTGAGCTGCAGGAGGCTTTCGCGGCGTATCTGAGCGATGAGCTTGCTGCGCAGGGCGGCATGCCCTCGGCTCTGCGGCCGGCCGCCACCGCAGTGCTGACCAAGGTGGCGGGCGACGCGGCCAACCAGCCGGGCTTCAGCACGGCGTGGGAGCAGACTCAGCGGAGCTTCCACCGCTCCGCGTTCGCTGACCCGACCCCCCGAGTCCTGGCAGTCGACATCGGGCCAATGGCAACATTCGTGGTCGAGCGAGTCACCGATCAGCTGCCCGTCCGGCTGGCCGCGCCGAAGAAGCTCGTCGTGCCGATGGCCAGCGATGCCCAGGATCGAGAGGCGATCGCCGGAATCAAGCGCGCCGGAGGTCTGGGTCTGGTCGGCGCGGCCATCGGCGCGGCCGGGGTCGCCATGTGTGTCTGGCTCTCCCGCCGCAAGGCCGTTGCGATCGGTGGTCTCGGCGTCGGGGCCATCGGCGTCGCGGGTCTGCTCTGGGTGACCACCGGACCCGTGGCCCAGGAGCTGCTCGATCGCATGTCGGCTCCCTCGGAGTTCGCCGGCACGCTGCAGAAGCTGCTCGTCGACCGTGCCGCCGACTCGCTGTCGGCGTGGTTGGTGATCCTTGCCGGTGTCGGTGGGGTGGCCGCCGTCACCGGTGCCGTGGGCCGGCTGGTGGCCGGGCGGGATTAGGCCTGAGTCGATCGGCCCTTCAGAGCCGCGGGAATCTCCTTGGCCGTCGAGATGGTCTTCTCTGGCGCCCGGATCTTCTTGAGCTTCAGGATGCCGACGATGATCAGCAGTGCGGCCAGGACGACATAGCCGCCGGCCACGATCAGGAAAGACCACGCCGGATCCAGACCGGCCATCGTGATGAAGTACGCGCCTGAGATCGACAGCAGGACGATGATCAGCAGTCCGAAGAATCCTGCGATCAGGAACAGTGCCGCACCGATGCCGCCAGCCTTTGCGCTGACCTTGAGCTCCGTCTTGGCGAGCTTGATCTCGGCCTGCATGAGGGCTGAGATGTCACGGCTGGCGTCGGCGACGAGACGACCGATGGTCGGATCTTCCACAGTGCTCATACCGGTGAGCCTACAAGTGACTCAGGGGGTCGCGCAGGTCAGCGTGCGCTGAGCGCGGCGAGCAGGCCGCCGTCGGAGAGGCTCCACGCCACTTTGCCCACGATCGCCACCCCGAGGAGGCCGACACCGATGAGCAGGTCGGCGCGCACGTGGGTGGTGGTCGGGTTCGCCGGCTCGGTCGTGCTCTGCTTGATGTCGTCCATGCGTTCACCATGCACACACGATCCTGACACGGACCTGAACGGCGCCCGTCCGGAGCGTGGCCATGTGGCCAAGACCACGCTCAGCCCCCGAGCGGGCTGTCGCCTGGCGATGTCGGCAGCCTGCTCAGTCCTCGTCCTTGGCGGTCTTCATTCCTGCGCTGATCTTGTCCATGATTCCTGCATCGGCGAGCGTGGTCGTGCTGCCGACCTCACGATTCTCGGCGACGTCGCGAAGCAGGCGGCGCATGATCTTGCCCGAGCGGGTCTTCGGCAGCTCGGGGACGACGAGGATCTGCCGGGGCTTGGCAATCGCACCGATCTCCTTGCCGACGTGGTTGCGGAGCTCGCTGATGATCTCGCCGCCGCCGTCGCCAGCCGACTCGCGAAGGATGACGAATGCGACGACTGCCTGACCGGTGGTGTCGTCGGTCGCGCCCACCACGGCGGCCTCGGCCACCTTGGGGTGCGAGACCAGCGCGGATTCGATCTCGGTGGTCGACAGGCGGTGCCCAGACACGTTCATGACGTCGTCGACGCGGCCCAGCAGCCAGATCGCACCATCCTCGTCCTTGCGGGCGCCGTCGCCGGCGAAGTAATACTTCGGCCAGCGCGACCAGTAGGTGTCCCGATAGCGATCGTCATCGCCCCAGATCGTTCGCAGCATCGACGGCCACGGCTCGGTGATGACCAGATATCCGCCCTCACCGTTCGAGACGGGGTTGCCGGCGTCGTCGACGACTTCCGCGGCGATGCCGGGGATCGCGGTCATCGCTGAGCCGGGTTTGGCCGACGTGACCCCCGGCAGGGGGCTGATCATGTGCGCGCCGGTCTCGGTCTGCCACCACGTGTCGACGATCGGGGTGCGCCCGCCACCGATGTTGTCTCGGTACCAGATGTACGCCTCGGGGTTGATGGACTCTCCGACCGATCCCAGGATGCGCAACGAGCTCAGGTCGTGCTCGGCGGGGATCTGCTCGCCCCACTTCATGAAGGTCCGCACGGCAGTCGGCGCGGTGTAGAACAGCGAGACCTTGTACTTGGCGATGATCTCCCACCAGCGGCCCTTGTGGGGGCTGTCCGGGGTCCCCTCGTAGAGCACCTGGGTCGCGCCATTGGCCAGCGGGCCGTAGACGATGTAGGAGTGGCCGGTGACCCAGCCGACGTCGGCGGTGCACCAGTAGACGTCCTCCGGCTTGTAGTCGAACACGCCCCAGAAGGTGTACGCCGACTGGACGAGGTAGCCGCCGGTCGTGTGCAGGATGCCTTTGGGGGAGCCGGTCGTGCCTGAGGTGTACATGACGTACAGCGGGTGCTCGGCGTCGAACATCTCGGGAGTGTGCTGCGTGGACGCCTGGTCCACGGTGTCGTGCCACCACACGTCCCGGCCCTCGGTCCACTCCACGTCCTCGCCCGTCCGTCGGACCACCAGGACGCCAGTGACGTCGGGACACTTCAGCAGGGCCTCGTCGACGGCGGGCTTGAGTGCCGATGGAGTGCCGCGGCGGTAGCCGCCGTCGGCGGTGATCACGACCTTGGCGTCGCAGTCCAGGATGCGGCTGCTCAGGGCGTCGGCGCTGAATCCGCCGAAGACGACAGTGTGCGGGGCGCCGAGCCGCGCGCAGGCCAGCATCGCGACAACTGCTTCGGGAATCATCGGCAGGTAGATTGCGACCCGATCACCGGTCTGGACACCGAGATCGATCAACGCGTTCGCGGCCTGGCACACCAGATCCTGCAGCTCCGCATACGTGATGTCTCGGGTGTCATCGACCGGCTCTCCGACGAAGTGCAGCGCGACCTTGTCGCCATTGCCGGCCTCGACGTGCCGGTCGACGCAGTTGTACGCAGCGTTCAGAGTGCCGCCGACAAACCATTTCGCGAACGGAGCGTTGGACCAGTCCAGCACCTCGGTGAACGGCTCGCCCCAGCTGATCCGTTCGGCCTGTCTGCCCCAGAACGCGGGGCGATCGACTTCGGCCTCGGCATAGACCTCGCGCTTGACGTTGGCGTTCTCCGCCAGCTCGGCCGGGGGATCGAAGGTGCGGTCCTCGTGCGACAGGTTGCTGATGTTCTGCTCGGTCACGGTCGTGCTCCTGGTTCGTCGGCGTCTTGGTGCATTGTGTCGCAGCCCACAAGGTGCTGGACCGCGGGTTGCACCGGGATCAACAGACACGGTGGGCCCGCCCCGAGACCAGACCCACCGCGTGGCTCCCGGTTACTTCTCCGAGCCGGCGCCCGTCATCGATCGCACGTCGAGCTCGACGTACCTCGCCTCGGCGTCGGAGTCAGGCGCCGTGACGGTGCCCAACCAGCCGAAGAAGAAGCCGAGCGGGATCGAGATGATGCCCGGGTTGGCGAGCGGGAACCAGCTGAAGTCCGCGCCCGTGATCATGGCGGTCTCGGAGCCCGACACGACGGGTGAGAAGATCACCAGCGTCACGCACGAGATCAGACCGCCGTAGATGCTCCACACTGCGCCACGGGTGTTGAACTTGCGCCAGAACAGGTTGAACAGGAGCGCGGGCAGGTTGGCCGATGCCGCAACGGCGAAGGCCAGTGCTACGAGGAAGGCGATGTTGAGCTTCTGGGCCGGGATCGACAACGCAATCGCGATGCCACCGATCACCAGCGCCGCGAGCCGGGCGACCTTGACCTCCTGCTTCTCGGTGACTTGGCCCTTCTTCCACACGTTGGCGTAAAGGTCGTGTGCCACCGAGGACGCCGAGGTCAGCGTGAGGCCTGCGACGACGGCCAGGATCGTGGCGAAGGCCACCGCCGAGATGAAGGCCAGCAGCAGGGCACCACCGGTGGATCCGGCACCGCCGCCCACCGCTTCGGCCAGCAGTGGAGATGCCAGGTTCCCGCCGGAGGCTGCGATCTTGTCCTTGGCTTCACCGGTCACCAGCGCTGCGGCTCCGAAGCCGAGGACCAGGGTCATGAGATAGAACGTGCCGATCAGGCCAATGGCCCACAGCACCGACTTTCGTGCCTGGCGGGCGGTCGGCACGGTGTAGAACCGGATCAGGATGTGCGGCAGTCCCGCAGTGCCCAGGACCAGCGCAAGACCGAGCGAGATGAAGTCGATCTTGCTCTCGGTCGAGACGCCGTACTTGAGCCCGGGCTCCAGGAAGGCCTTGCCGGCGCCGCTACGGTCAGCGGCCTGGCCCAGCATGTCGCTGATGTTGAAGTTGAACTTGGCCAGCACCAGCACCGTGATGAGCACCGTGCCGGTCATCAGCAGGACGGCCTTGACGATCTGCACCCAGGTGGTGCCCTTCATGCCGCCGACCGTGACGTAGAAGATCATCAGTACGCCGACTCCGGCGATGGTCAGGTTCTTCGAGGTCTGGCTGTCGACGCCGAGCAGCAGGGCGACGAGTGCACCCGCACCGACCATCTGGGCTAGGAGGTAGAAGATCGACACGACGACCGTCGAGGTCGCTGCCGCGGTGCGTACCGGCCGCTGCCTCATCCGGAAGGCAAGCTGGTCGGCCATCGTGAAACGACCGGAGTTGCGCAGCAGCTCGGCGACCAGGAGCAGCGCGACGAGCCACGCGACCAAGAAGCCGATCGAGTAGAGGAAGCCGTCGTATCCCGACAGCGCGATCGCGCCCGAGATGCCGAGGAAGGATGCGGCCGACATGTAGTCACCAGCGACGGCGAAGCCGTTCTGTGCCCCGGTGAAGCTGCGTCCGCCGGCGTAGTAGTCGGCGGCGGTCTTGTTGTTGCGGCTCGCCCAGAAGGTGATGCCGATCGTGATCAGCACGATCACGATGAACAGCGAGCCGGTCAGGGCTTGGTTGCCACTCTCCTGAGCGGCCATGAGGTTGGTGCTCACTTCTCGATCTCCTCCTCGTACTCGGCACGCAGGCGGTCCGCGATGGGGTCCATCCGCTCGGCGGCGAAGCGGGCGTACCAGATCGCGATGCCGAACGTCGTGACGAACTGCAACAGTCCGAACACGAGGGCGACGTTGATGTTGCCGAACAGCTGGTGGCCCATGAAGCCGGCCGCGTAGTTGGACATGAGCACATAGAGCAGGTACCACGCCATGAAGGCGATGGTGATGGGGACGACGAAGCGGAAGTAGGAGCGCTTCAGCTCGGCAAAGTCGTCCGTGGCGTTGATGCGCTGATAGGCCGCGTGGGCTTCGTCGGAGATCTTCTCGGTCACGGTGTCACCTCTTTCTGGGGCAGGGCGACATCGTGGATGCCGCGATCCTGAACGTACGGAGCCGCGAGGGCGTGAGCCAGATCACCAGGGGGTTGCTGCGACAGACGCGGGGGCCCCTGCGCCCGGCGGTCGCGGCGGCACGACGAACGGTTGGTCCTGCACGACGAGCGGTCGGCAGAATCAGCCTCGGCGGTCGACCTCGAGCCGTTCGGGGGTGTGGAGCCGCACCATCGTGCGGGCAACGTTGAGTGGCACGTCGCCGCGGGTCAGGAGCGATACTCCGACCATGAGACCGAACCCCACCGGGACGGACCACGCCGCAGGTTGGCTCATCAGCACACCCAGCCAGCCGTCCGGACCCCACACGATCGTCATGATTGGCGCGACTCCCGCGCACAGCCCGCCGCCGGCCAGTCCTGCGATTGCTCCGCGTGCGGTGAGCCCGCGCCACCAGATGCCGAGGATGAGGAGCGGGCAGAAGGTGGAGGCAGCCAGCGCGAACGCGAACGTCACGGAGTTCGCGACGGCGATGCGTTCGGCGGACAGTGCTAGGACCAGCGGGACGAGGACCCCGCCGACAGCGCCGAGCCGAAGTGCCGTGATGGTGGACAGGCTGCGGGCCCAGCCCATGCCGGGCGACGACGCCAGTCTGCGGTTGAGGCCTTGACCCACGACTCCGGCGATCGACATCGTCAGCCCTGACGAGGTCGAGAGAAACGCGGCGAAGGCGCCAGCGGTCAGCAGGGCCGCGAGCAGCTCGCCGGTGTTGCCCCCGATCATCCGGGCCGGCAGCTCGAGAACGACGGTGTCGGTGCGTTCCGAGGCCAACAGGTCGGAGGCGTAGACCCGGCCGAGCACGCCGTAGATGGTGGGGAGCAGGTAGAACGTCCCGAGCAGAGCCAGGACGATCAGGGTCGTCCGTCGAGCCGCGTGGCCGTCGGGGTTGGTGTAGAACCGCACCACGACGTGCGGCAGGCCCATCGTCCCCAGGAAGGTGGCTGCCATGACGGAGTACGTCAGGTAGAGACCCGGCCCGTCGGCCTCGCCGAATGGTTGAAACCACGCCTCCGGAGCTACGGGCGAGGGCCGTCCGTCGTTGGTCCACGCGTGCACGAGGAAGAACACCGGGATCAGCAGCGCCGTGAGCTTGAGCCAGTACTGGAACGCTTGGACGAAGGTGATGCTGCGCATCCCGCCGGACACGACGTTGATGACGACGATGACGGCGACCACCGCGGTGCCGACCCACGTGGGCGCGCCCGTCACGGTCCGCAGCGTCAGGCCGGCACCCTGGAACTGGGGCATGAGGTAGAGCCAGCCGACGGCGACGACCAGCACGCTGGCGACCCGGCGCACTCCGACCGACTGCAGGCGGACCTGCGCGAAGTCAGGGATCGTGTAGGCACCCGAGCGGCGCAGGGGAGCGGCCACGAAGACCAGCAGCATGAGGTAGCCGGTGGTCCAGCCGATCGGGTACCAGAGCATGTCGGCACCGTTGGCGAGCACGAGGCCCGCGACACCGAGGAAGGACGCCGCCGACAGATACTCGCCGCCGATCGCCGAGCTGTTCCACACCGGGCTCACGGACCGCGAGGCGACATAGAAGTCGCTGGTGGTGCGGCTGAGCCGCAGACCGAACGCGCCGATCCCCAGCGTGGCCAGCGACACCAGCGCGACCGCGACAATGCCGTACGTGGAGTTCACGCCTCGTCCGGGTGGTCCGGCTCGACGAGCTCGGCGAAGTCCCGCTCGGCACGTTCGGCCTGACGCAGGTAGAGCCACGCGAGAGCGAACAGACCCGGATAGACCGCCACCCCCAGGATCAACCACGGTAGCGGGACGCCGGCGACCCGATACTCGGTCACCGAGTCGAAGACGAGGAACACGATTGGCAGCGCTCCGACCGACAGCAGCAAGGTGATCGCGACGGTCAGCGCGGCGCGCAGCTGGGACCGGATCAGCGAGCGCATGTAGACCTCTCCGACCCCGGTCGACTCGTCGATCTCCTGTCGGATGCTCCGGCTCACGTGCGAAGGCGCGGTGGTCAGCGGGTTGGTGACCCTGACCCGTTCGTCCGACTGGTTCACAGCGCGCGCTCGTGCAGCAGCTCACGGAGCGTACGGGTGTGGCGTCGTGCCACGACGAGCTCGATCAGGTCGTCTCCGACCGGGAGCAGGACGCTGCACCGCCCACCGTTGACCCTCACCTCGCGCACGTGCGCAAGGTTGACGACATGGCTGCGGTGGATACGGACGAATCCCGCCTCGGCCCAGTCGTCGGCCAGTGTGCCGATCGGGACCCGCACGAGATGGCTCGGCCCGTCCGTCGTGTGCAGGCGGACGTAGTCGCCGCTCGCCTCTACGTACGACACCGTGCGCCGGGAGACGAAGCGGGTGACTCCGCCGAGCTCGACTGCAATCGAGTCCTGGGTCTCCGGGACGGGAGGGTCGGTGTCTGCGCAGGCGCGACGGACGCTCTCACGCAGTCGCTCCTCGCGGATGGGCTTGAGCAGGTAGTCGACGGCATTCATCTCGAATGCCTCGACCGCGTGCTGGTCGTGCGCCGTCACGAAGACGATTCGCGGCGGCGCTGCGAATCGGCCGAGCAGTCGGGCGATGTCCAGGCCGTTGAGGCCCGGCATCGCGACATCCAGGAAGACCAGGTCGATGTCGCGTGCCTCCAACATGCGCAGGGCCTCGGCTCCTGAGCCCGCGGCCCGAACCGAGGCGATCCTGTCGTCGCGCCCCAGCAGCCACACCAGCTCGTCGAGGACAGGTTGCTCGTCGTCGACCACGAGGGCGTTCAGGGGCGCGGTCATCCCTCGATCCTGTCGAGGTGTGACCCGGACCACAAGTCGGTCAGCTCGGGACGGCTGCGTCGGGGCGGAACTTCGGGAAGCGGAGCGTGACCTTGGTCCCGAGGCCCGGCGCCGTGTCGACAACGATGCCGTACTTGTCGCCGTAGACCGTGCGCAGTCGCTCGTCGACGTTGGCCAGGCCGACCGAACCGCTGGTCGTGCGTCCGATCAGCACGTCGCGAACGACGTCGGGATCCGCACCGACCCCGTCGTCCTCGATCGTGATGACGCACTCGGCACCCTCGTCCAGTGCGATGACGGTGAGGGTGCCGTCGCCGTCCTTGGCCTCGAGGCCGTGGCGCACGGCATTCTCCACGATGGGCTGCACCGAGAGGAACGGCAGCGTCACGCTCAGAACCTCCGGCGCCACCCGGGTGACGATCCGGAGGCGGTCACCGAATCGGGCCTTCTCGAGCACGAGGTAGCGCTCGATCGAGCGCAGCTCTTCGGCGAGCGTCGTGAACTCGCCGTGCTCTCGGAACGAGTATCGGGTGAAGTCGGCAAACTCCAGCAGGAGGTCTCGCGCACGTTCGGGATCGGTCCGTACGAACGACGCGATGGCGCCGAGCGAGTTGTAGATGAAGTGCGG
>NZ_JBAVDI010000110.1:0-1747 GCF_049587115.1 Aeromicrobium sp. | reverse complement strand
GAAGGCTCTCCTCCGCAACGCAGAGATCGCGCACATCATCACGCACGAGAAGAAGACGTTCGGGATCTCCGGCGACGCCTCCATGGACTACGCCGTCACCCATCAACGCAGCCGCGGCGTGGCCGATTCCAGCGCCAAGGGCGTGCACTACCTGATGAAGAAGAACAAGATCACCGAGATCGACGGCTGGGGCACGCTCACCGGCGGCACGGGGGTCGAGGTCAAGGCCGACGACGGCGAGACTACGTCGTACACCTGCGACAACCTGATCATCGCGACCGGAGCCGTCACCCGGCTGGTGCCGGGCACGTCGCTCAGTGATCGGGTGGTGACCTACGAGGAGCAGATTCTTGACGAGGAGCTGCCGGGCTCGATCGTGATCGCCGGATCTGGCGCCATCGGGGTGGAGTTCGCCTATGTGATGAAGAACTTCGGGGTCGACGTCACGATCGTGGAGTTCCTCGACCGGATGGTGCCGACCGAAGACGCCGACGTGTCCAAGGAGCTGCTCAAGCAGTACAAGAAGCTGGGCGTCAACGTGCTGCTCTCGACCAAGGTGGAGTCGATCGACGACAGTGGCGACCAGGTCAAGGTCACGGTTTCGAAGGACGGCAAGGAAGAGGTGCTCGAGACCGACAAGGTACTGCAGGCGATCGGTTTCGCCCCGCGGATCGAGGGTTACGGGCTCGAGGAAGCGGGGATCAAGCTGACTGATCGGGGCGCGATCGACGTGGACGCCCGAGGGCGCACCAACATCGATGGCGTCTACGCGATCGGCGACGTCACCGGCAAGCTGATGCTGGCCCACACCGCCGAGTCAATGGGTGTCGTTGCGGCCGAGACGATCGCGGGTGCAGAGACGATGGAGATCAACTTCGACATGATCCCGCGGGCGACGTTCTGCCAGCCCCAGATCGCTTCGTTCGGCTACTCCGAGGCGCAGGCCAAGGACAAGGGTTACGACGTGAAGGTCTCGTCGTTTCCCTTCTCGGCCAACGGCAAGGCTCGCGGCATGGCCGAGGGGGTCGGGTTCGTGAAAATCGTGGCCGACGCCGAGCACAACGAGATCATCGGCGCGCACCTGATCGGGCCCGAGGTGACTGAGCTGTTGCCGGCACTGACGCTGGCTCAGCAGTGGGACCTGACCGCCGACGAGGTGGCTCGCAACGTGTTCGCCCACCCCACGCTGTCCGAGGCGATGAAGGAAGCTGTCGAGGGCATCGCCGGCCACATGATCAACCTCTGACATGGCCGCAACAGGCGCAGGCGATCGCATCGTCATCGTCGGCGGCGGACCTGGTGGCTACGAGTCGGCCCTGGTCGCTGCGCAGCTCGGCGCCGAGGTCACGGTCGTCGACTCTGACGGCATCGGCGGCTCGGCCGTGCTCACCGACTGCGTGCCCAGCAAGACGCTGATAGCCACCGCCGAGCTGATGACCGACGTGTCCATCGCCAACGAGCTCGGCGTGATGATCGGTGAGGACGGCGTCCGCGTCGACCTGGGACGGGTCAACCGGCGGGTGCTGCAGCTGGCGGCGGACCAGTCCGCCGACATCGCCCGACGCCTGGAGCGCGAGGGCGTGCGGGTCGTCCAGGGACGCGGGCGGCTCGACGGGCCGGGTCGGGTGGCCGTCGCGGTGGCTGACCAGGACGACGTCATCTGGGAAGCCGACGCCGTGCTCATCGCCACGGGGGCCGCGCCGCGCACGTTGCCGAGTGCCCAGCCCGACGGCGAACGGATCCTGAC
>NZ_JBAVDI010000109.1:0-49547 GCF_049587115.1 Aeromicrobium sp. | reverse complement strand
CGCCACGCCGACGCCCAGCAGCGCGACCACCGCATCCATCCCGAACGAGTCGGTCACGATGGTCGCGAACACCAAAGTCAGGAAGACGCCGCTGAACCACAGGCGCGCCTGTCGGTGCCATGCAGCGACGATTCCGGGATCGTCAAGATCGTCAGTCAGTGTCACGGGTTTCCCTCCCCGATCAACTCTAACCGGCCACCGAGGTGGTCACTGCTCGATCGCCGTTTTCACAGCGCACGCACAGGGTCAGGACGTGAGCTTCTGCAGGATCAGCTCGCGCACGCGACCGGCGTCGGCCTGTCCCCGCATCTCCTTCATGACCGCACCGATCAGTGCGCCGGCGACCCCGAGGTTGCCATCGCGAATCTTCTGCGCTGCATCCGGATCACCCGCGATGGCCCGGTCGACGGCTTCGCTGAGGGCCCCCTCGTCCGAGACGATCTCCAGTCGCCGCTCGACAATGACCTCCTCGGGTGAACCCTCACCACTGATGACACCATCGAAGACCGAGCGGGCGAGCTTGTCGTTGATCCGTCCCGCATCGATCAGGGCCTGGATCTCGGCAACCTGGACGGGCGAGATGCCCAGCGCGTCGAGGTCATGGCCGGTCTCGTTGGCTCGCCGAGCCATCTCGCCGAGCCACCACTTCTTGGCCGACTGGGGCGTCGTGCCGGCCTCGACCGTCGCGACGATCAGGTCGAGTGCACCTGCTCCGATGGTGTCGCGCATGTCGAGGTCCGAGAATCCCCAGTCGGCCTGCAGCCGGGAACGGCGTACGGCCGGCGGCTCTGGCAGAGTCGACCTCAGCTCCTCGACCCACTCGCGCGACGGTGAGACCGGCGCAAGATCGGGTTCGGGGAAGTATCGGTAGTCGTCCGCATCGGACTTCTCCCGACCCGACAGCGTCGTGCCGGTGTCCTCCTGGAAGTGCCGGGTCTCCTGCACGACTGCGCCGCCAGCGTCCAGGATGCCGGCGTGGCGGGAGATCTCGTACCGCACCGCCCGCTCGACAGACCGGAACGAGTTGACGTTCTTGGTCTCCGATCGGGTACCGAGCACCTCAGATCCCTTGGGCTTGAGCGAGAGGTTGACGTCGGCCCGCAACGAGCCCTGATCCATCCTCACGTCGGAGACGCCGAGGCCGCCGATCAGGTCGCGGACGTGCGAGACGTACGCGCGGGCGACAGCCGGTGCCTTCTCGGGCGTCACCTCGATCGTGCGGGTGACGATCTCGATCAACGGAATCCCCGCCCGGTTGTAGTCGACCAGCGAGAAGTCGGCCCCATGGATGCGGCCGGTGGAGCCACCCACGTGGAGGGCCTTGCCGGTGTCCTCCTCCATGTGCGCCCGCTCGATCTCGATCCGGTAGGACTGGCCATCGACCTCCACATCGACGTAGCCGTCGAAAGCGATGGGCTCGTCGTACTGCGAGGTCTGGAAGTTCTTGGGCATGTCGGGATAGAAGTAGTTCTTGCGTGCGAACCTGCACCACGTCGCGATCTCGCAGTTGAGGGCCAGACCCATGCGGATCGCGGACTCGATGGCCTTGGCGTTGACGACCGGGAGTGCGCCGGGAAGCGCCAGGCAGATCGGGCACACCTGGGTGTTGGGCTCCGCACCGAACTCGGTCGGGCAGCCGCAGAACATCTTGGTCGCGGTGTTGAGCTCGATGTGGATCTCCAGGCCCATGACCGGGTCGTAGCGGGTCAGCGCCTCGTCGAACGGGACCAGGGTCTCGCTGCTCGAATCATGACGGGTGCTCATCGGGCCACCTCCAGCTCGGGCGCCTGGGCGATCAGGGTGTGGCCCCATTTGTCCTCGAGGAGTCGTTCGAGCGCGGCACCGGCGTTGTAGAGCCGATCGTCGGCCTTCTGCGGCGCCAGGAACTGCAGACCGACCGGAAGTCCGTCCTCGGTCGCCAGGCCCACCGGAAGGGACAGACCCGGGATCCCGATCAGGTTGGCGGGGATCGTGGCCACGTCGCCGAGATACATCGCGAGGGGGTCATCGAGCTTGTCGCCCAGCGCGTAGGCGGTGGTGGGAGACGTCGGTGACACCAGGACGTCGACGTCGGCGAAGGCTGCCGCGAAGTCGCGGGCCAGGATCGTGCGCACCTTCTGCGCCGAACCGTAGTAGGCATCGTAGTAGCCGCTGGACAGTGCGTACGTGCCCAGGATGATGCGGCGCTTGACCTCGTCACCGAATCCGGCGTCGCGGCTGGAAGCCATGACCTGCTCCGCGCTTGGATCCAAGACCCCCGCAGGCGGCACCCGGACGCCGTAGCGCATGGCATCGAACTTGGCGAGGTTGCTGCTCGCCTCGCTCGGCATCACCAAGTAGTACGCACCGAGTGCGTATTCAAGGCTCGGGATCGACACCTCGACCACCTCGGCGCCGGCCGAGGTGAGCAGCTCGACGGCTTCGTCGAAACGGGCTCGGACACCGGCCTGGAAGCCCTCGCCGCCAAGCTCCTTGACGATGCCGATTCGCAGCCCCTTGACGTTGGCTCGGCGAGCCGCCGCGACCACACCGGGGACAGGCTCGGGAATGCTCGTGGAGTCCATCGGATCGTGACCGCCGATGAGCTCGTGCAGCAGTGCCGCATCGAGGACCGTGCGGGTGACCGGTCCGGCCTGGTCCAGACTGCTCGCCATCGCGACGAGGCCGTACCGGCTGACTCCGCCGTAGGTCGGCTTGACGCCGACGGTGCCGGTCAGAGCACCAGGCTGGCGAATCGATCCACCGGTGTCGGTCCCGATCGCCAGTGGCGCCTCGAAGGCTGCGACCGCGGCGGCTGAGCCGCCACCCGAACCACCCGGGACTCGGGTGCGGTCCCACGGGTTGCGGGTGGGGCCGTAGGCCGAGTGCTCGGTCGAGGAGCCCATCGCGAACTCGTCCATGTTGGTCTTGCCGAGAATCGGCAACCCGGCCGCCTTGAGCCGGGCCGTCACGGTCGCGTCGTACGGCGGGATCCAGCCGTCGAGGATCTTGGATCCACAGGTCGTCGGCAGACCCTTGGTTGCGAGCACGTCCTTGACCGCGATCGGGACGCCGGCCAGGTAGGACAGCTGCTCCCCCGCGGCTCTGCGCGCGTCGATGTCAGCCGCGACGGCGAGAGCGCCCTCGGCGTCGACGTGCAGGAAGGCGTGCAGATCACCGTCGACCGCCGCGATGCGATCGAGGTTGGCCTGGGTGATCTCGACCGAGCTCACGTCCTTGGCCGCGAGCGAGCGGGCGAGCTGGTCGGCGGTCGCCCGCGTGAGGTCGGCGTTCATGCTTCCTCTCCCAAGATCTTGGGCACCAGGAATCGCTGCTGGTCTGATGCCGGAGCGGCGGCGAGCGCCTCCTCCGGTGACAGACAGGGCACCACGACGTCCTCGCGGAACACGTTGTCGACCGGCACGGGATGGCTCATCGCGTCGACATCGTCTCCAGCGGCCTGCTGAACGCTTGCCACGTGCTCGAGAATCGCGGGCAGCTCGGAGGCGAGGTGATCGAGCTCGGCGTCGCTGAGATCGATGCGAGCGAGGCCGGCCAGATGGGCGACATCGGCTCGCGAAATACCCTGGGCGGGCTCAGACATACGGATCCTTGCGGTGGGGTCGGGGATACCGATCCATCCTAGTCACCGTCACGTCGCGGGATGCGCGGGTGTCAAACGCTCCCGATGCCTCGATCGTCTGCGACGATGCGGCCATGAGCGAGCAGCGAATCAGCCAGTTCAGCACCGGTGGCCTGACGTTCGGGGTGATCGACAGTGGCCCGATCCACGGGGACCCGGTCGTGCTGCTGCACGGCTTCCCGCAGCGTCCGTCGTCATGGAACGTCGTGTCGGAGGCCCTGCACGCACACGGACTGCGGACGTACGCACTGGACCAGCGTGGCTACTCCCCCGGCGCCCGTCCACGCTCGCGGTTCGCCTACCGCATAACCGACCTGGTCTCCGATGTCATGGCTCTGATCGAGCGGATCGGATCACCGGTCCACCTGGTCGGACACGACTGGGGTGCAGCCGTCGCCTGGAGCGTCGCGGCGAACCATCCCTCGTCGGTCCGATCGTTGACTGCGGTGTCGGTCCCGCACCCCGGTGCCTTCATCGCATCGCTGTTCAGCAGCGCACAGATCCTGAAGTCGTACTACATGGCGCTGTTCCAGCTGCCGCTTCTGCCCGAGTGGTTGCTGAGTAGGCCCGGCGGCCTCGGGGAGAAGATGCTGGGTGCGGCGGGCATGACGCCGTCGATGATCCAGACGTTTCGCTCCGAAATCATCGCCGCCGGCGCCCTGCAGGGAGGGCTGGGCTACTACCGGTCGCTCCCGCTGGCCGGTGGCGGCGGATTTCGCCGCCGGGTCTCGGTTCCCACGACCTACATCTGGAGCGACGGCGACGCCGCGCTGGGACGTCGCTGCGCGGAGCTCACCCAGCGATTCGTCACCGGTCCCTACGAGCTGGAGGTGTTCGAGGGGGTCAGCCACTGGGTGCCCGACGAACGGCCGGTCGAGCTGTCCGCAAGCATCGCCCGACGCATCGGGCTGTGACGACGCCCGTCTACGCTGGTGCTCATGCCACCGCAGAAGCCCGACGACGTCGGCATCCTGGATGCCGTGGCGTTCTTCGTCGAGGTTGCGATGCTGGTGCTGCTGTTGTTCGCCGGGCACGGCCTCGCCGGTGGTTGGCGCGGCTGGGCACTGGGTGCCTTCCTCGCCTTCGTCGCCATCGGCATCTGGGCACAGTGGATGGCGCCGAACTCGATGCGCCGGCTGGACAACCCCACCCGCCTCGTGGTGCAGATCATGCTGTTCCTGACCGTGGCGCTGTACGCCGCGGCGGGCGGGCTCGCGTGGTGGGGCGTTGGTTTCGCCGCCGTGGCGATCGCGGTGTTCGCCGCGCTGGCACGCGACACCGCCTGAGGTCGTTCAGCGCAGCGGGAGCTGCAGTCCGCTGCGAAACGCACGGTGTGACCCGTCGAACGGGTCGACGAAGTCAAGCTCGGCGGCCAGCAGCTGCAGGGGCCGGCTGAAGTCGTCCGTGGCGATGTCTCGCACGTGCGGGTACAGCGGATCATCGACGATCGGGATGCCCAGGCCGTGCAGGTGCAGACGCAGCTGATGCGTCCGTCCGGTCCGTGGGATAAGTCGGTAGACGCCGAGCCCATCGAGCCGCGACTCCAGCTCGACCCGAGTCTCGGCATTGACCGGTGCGCCAGGGACGACCTCGGCCTGCCACGTCCCCCGGCGCTTCGTCAGGTGATCGCGTACGACGACGGGCAGCTCCAGGCCCGGCTGCAACGGTGCAAGTGCCCGGTAGGTCTTGTGAACTGCCCCCGCCTGGAACAGCGTCTGGTACGCGCCGCGCCAGCGGCGCTCGGTGGCCAGCAGCAGCAGCCCGGAGGTCACCCGATCCAGCCGGTGCAAGGGAGACAGCTCCGGCAGACCCAGCTCTGCGCGCAACCGCACCACGACGCTCTGGCGCACGTGTCGCCCCCGCGGGATCGTCGACAGAAAGGCCGGCTTGTCGACCACGATGAGCCGTTCGTCCCGGTGCAGCACGACGATCCGCCCGGGCACCTCGACCTCGTCGACCAGCTCGCGGTGGAACCACACGAAGGTGTGGGGCTCGTACACGTGGTCGTCGGCGACGGCCCGCCCGTCTGCATAGACAAAGCGTTGGGCCGCCAGCATCTGCGTCACCTCGACCCAGTCGGGCAGGCGATGACGCAGCCAGGCACCCATCGTCGCCCACGCCTCGGGGCGTGGACGATCGCGGTCCGGAGTGCGCAGCCAGGCCGCGTCGAGCCCGTGTCTCGGCGGCAGGGGTGAACGGGGAGGCACTCGATGATGCTACGCGCCCGAGAGAAGTGATCTCAGCGCTCAGGAGCGAGATCAGCCTCGGCGCTGGCCACGCGCGTACCCCGCAGCAACATGCTTCGAACCGGCGGCAGCTCCGCGCGGATGGAGCGGTGGAATGCTCCGCGGAAGTACACGATGTGGCTCTCGTCGTCCCAGCGCCCCGTGATCAGCGTGTCCAAGGTCGCGCTGGCGGCAGGCCCGTGGCTCGCGAGGAAGTCGTGCCACTCCTGCTCGGTGGCGTGAACTGAAAATGGTTCGCCTACGGCATCGACAGCGGTCGCGATCTCCGAAGCCGGATGACTCACATCGGTGTACCCACGCTTGAGCGTCTGCTCGAGGCCCTCGGGCTGGCCGACGTTGACCGCTGAGCCGGCCGGCTGGCCGACGTCGGCCGCTGTCGACCATCTCGCCGCGACGTATGCCGCGTAGGCGCCGACCTCGTCGAGTCCGCTCGCCGCGCGCCACGGCGAGTCGAACAACACCCGAGCAGTGACCACCCGGCGACCTGTTCGCACCCTCACTTCGAGATCGTCGAACCCGTCGTCGGACTCGACGACGCGTACCGATTCGATCCGGTGATCTCGCCCGTAGCCATCCGCTCGATCAATGCCGTCCGACGGGTCATTGGCATCGAACGCCGCCTGGAGCGCCACGAGGAAGTCGTCGTCGTTCATCCGTGCGCCGCCAGGCAGTCCGGGTTGAACACTCGTGTCGTCGACGGTGGATGAGCAACCAGCCGTGCGGGTGAGGGCACTGGCCGACGGACCAGCTCTCCGCCGCAGTTCGGGCACGTCCCGCGCAGGACCTCCTCTGCGCAGGTCCGGCACCAGGTGCACTCGTACGAGCAGATCAGCACTCCACGGGCCGTCGGATCCAGGTCGCGATCGCAGCATTCGCAGCTGGGTCGGATATCTAGCATGAAATCAGTATGGTGCGCGTACCGTCCGACCGCCGTGCGTTTCGGGCGCCTCGACTCACTCCTGTCCGACTCGCCCATCCTCGTCCGTCTCGGTCTGGACCGGCGGACCGTTGGCGAGCAGATCCTCAAAGCCCGCCTCGTCGAGCATCGCGACGCCGAGCTGCTCGGCCTTGTCGGCCTTGCTCCCGGCCGACTCCCCCACCACGACATAGTCGGTCTTCTTGGAAACCGAACCCGAGGCCTTGCCCCCGTGGGCGATGATCGTCTCCTTGACGGAGTCGCGGGTGAAGCGTTCGAGCGAACCCGTCACGACGACTGTCAATCCTTCGAGGGTGCGGACGATCGACTCATCCCGCTGGTCCTCCATGACCACGCCGGCGTCCTTCCACTGCCGCACGATGCCCTCGTGCCAGTCGACCGCGAACCACTCGATCATCGCCTCGGCGATCGTCGGACCGACGCCGTCGACGGTCGACAGCGTCTCAAGCGAGGCTGCCTGGATCGCGTCCATCGTGGCGAAGTGGGTGGCGAGCGCGCGAGCGGCGGTCGGCCCGACGTGACGGATCGACAACGCGACCAGGACCCGCCACAACGGCTGGGTCTTGGCCTTCTGCAGGTTGTCGAGCAGAGCCGTGCCGTTGGCGCTGAGCACCCGATTCCCCGCGCCGGCAGCGAGCTCGGACTTCTTGGCTGCCCGTGTGTAGAGCGGCACCTGCAGCAACTGCTCCTCGGTCAGCGAGAACAGGCCGCCCTCGTCGGTCAGCACCCCGGCATCCAGGAGGGCCGTGGCGCCTTCCCACCCGAAGACCTCGATGTCGAACGCCCCACGACCGCCGACGTGCGTCAGTCGCTCACGCAGCTGGGACGGACACGAGCGGGTGTTGGGGCAGCGAATGTCCTTGTCGCCCTCGCGCGTCGGAGCCAGCGGGGTGCCGCAGGATGGGCACTCGGTCGGCATGACGAACTCGCGCTCGGAGCCGTCGCGCAGGGCCACGACGGGGCCCACGATCTCGGGAATGACGTCGCCCGCCTTCCGCAGGACGACCATGTCGCCGATCAGGACGCCCTTGCGCTTGACCTCGTGCTGGTTGTGCAGCGTCGCCATCTGCACCGTCGAGCCAGCGACGCGCACTGGCTCCATGACGCCGAACGGGGTGACCCGCCCCGTGCGGCCGACGTTGACCGTGATGTCGAGGAGGCGGGTGTTGACCTCCTCGGGCGGGTATTTCCACGCGATGGCCCAGCGCGGGGCCCGCGAGGTCGACCCGAGCCGGCGCTGGAGGTCAACCTGGTCGACTTTGACGACGACGCCGTCGATCTCGTGGACCACGTCGTGGCGGTGTTGGCCGTAGTAGTCGATGAACTCCTCGACCGCCTCGAGGTCCGGCACGACCTTCGCGCGATCGCTCGTCGGAAGGCCCCACGCCTTGAGCGCGTCGTACGCCTCGCTCTGCCGTGCCGGCGTGAACCCCTCGCGATGGCCGAGGCCGTGGCACACCATCGACAAGGGCCGGCCGGCCGTGACAGAGGAGTCCTTCATCCGCAAGGTGCCCGCCGCGGCATTGCGCGGGTTGGAAAACGGGGTCTTTCCAGACTCGGCCCAGGCCGTGTTGAACTCCTCGAACTCCTTGGTCGGGAAGAACACCTCACCACGGACCTCGACGTACGCCGGAACGGGGTGAGCCGCCGACTCGGTGAGCTGGTGTGGGATGACCTTGATCGTGCGGACGTTGTTGGTGACGTCCTCGCCCACCCGTCCGTCGCCGCGCGTGACGCCGCGCGTGAGCCGGCCGTTCTCGTACGTCAGCGAGATCGCGAGCCCGTCGACCTTGAGCTCGCACAGGAACTCGGCATCGTCGACGCCATCACGCACGATCCGCGCGTGCCACGCCTCGAGCTCCTCGGTCGAGAACGCGTTGTCCAGGCTCATGAGGCGTTCGCGATGCTCGTAGGGTTCGAACGTCGACGAGATCATCCCCCCGACCTGCTGGGTCGGAGAGTCCGGCGTGCGGAGCTCGGGCACCTGCTCCTCGATCTCCTTGAGCTCGCGGATCAGCCGGTCGTACTCACCATCGGAGATCGTCGGGGCGTCATCGCGGTGGTAGTGCTGGCGATGCTCCTCGATCGTCTCGGCCAGCTCCTTGTGCTGCTGCCTGAGCTCGTCGTCGGTGGCCATGAGCCGACTTTATCGCCGCGCGGCGACACTCTGCGCGACGAGACGGTGAGGAGACCGGCATGCCGACAAGTCAGGGGTGACCGAGGACGTTGAGCACCACGCCGATCGGGTCGCGGGCGAAGAACCGGCGCACACCCATGGTCCAGACCGTATCTTCGACCCGCTCAGCCCTCCAGCCGGCCGGCCACGAGGGCCGAGGTCACCAGCGCCGTGCGCCCCCAGGCCGGGGATGCCCCCGAGAGACCACACGTCGGGCTCACGACCAGCCGGTCGGCGTATGCCTCGCTGTCGAACCCGAAGTGCCCGAAGAACGCCGTGACGCGGGCCGCCAGCTCCCGCGCTCCGACGTCCTGCGCATCCGTCGGGGGCACGAGGCCGCACCACAGGTCGACGCCCTGCTCGAATGTCTCGGCCCACACGTCGTCAGGCCGAGCCAGTGCGAGGTCGAAGGAGATCGCTGCGAATCCGGCGCCGGCGAGCAGCGCGACCGGTACGTCGGGCGCACACGAGTGCACGACCGGACGCGCGCCTGCGTCGCGGATGGCATCGACCACCAGGCGCAACAGCTCGTCGGCCTCTGGCGGCCGGACGCTGCGGTGCCGCGAGAAGCCGCTCGCGGTCGGGATCCCGCCACCGAGAACCGCGGCGATCGCCGGCTCGTCGACCTGGACGACGAGCTCAGCGTGCGCGAAGCGGCGCTGGGCGTCGGCGATGTGGGTGCGCACACCCTCGGCGAGCGACTCGGCGATCTCGCGCCGGGCGCCGTGATCGGCGAGCATCTTGTCCCCCCGCGGCCGTTCGACGGTCGCAGCGAGCGTCAACGGCCCGGTGACCTGCAGCTTGAGCTGACCTGCGTGCGTACCGGCGAGCTCCTCGGCGACATCAAGATCCTGCGCCAGGAGCGAGCGAGCCCGTCTCAGATCAGCACCTTCACCCACCCCGATGCGCCAGCCGTCAGGCTGCAGATCGGCATCAAGCCCCACGAGAACCGCGAGGGTCCGTCCGATCATGCCCGCGTGGACCCCCCGAGCCGGCAGCTCCGGGACGTAAGGGAGATCGCCGACCTCTCCCAGGACGATGCGCAGCGACTCGACAAAGTCCGTCCCGGGCATCGAGCCGATACCGGTGGCTGACGCCATGACGTTCCTTCGCTGGTGGGGGTGGTGTGGCCCGACCTAGCTCACAGCCACGCGGGAGGTCGACGAGATGGTCGCAGACCCGACGACACGGGTGCCAGCGTAGATGACACAGGCCTGGCCGGGTGCGATGCCGCTGGCCGGATCGTGCAGCTCCACCCGCACGTCACCGTCCGACACGCAAATTGTCGCGCGATGCTCGTCGCCATGTGCCCGCAGCTGGACGGTGCAGTCGAGATCGTCCTCAGGAGCCGATCCACACCACAGCGGCTTGATGCACTCGAGCATGTCGACGGCCAACGCTTCGCGCGGTCCCACCGTCACCGTGCCACTGACCGGCTCGATGTCGAGCACGAACCGTGGTTTGCCGTCGTCGGCCGGGATGCCGAGCCGGAGCCCGCGACGCTGGCCGATCGTGAAGGCGTACGCACCGTCGTGTTCCCGCAGGACGTCACCGTCCTCGTCGACGATCGTGCCGGGCCTGGGCCCCAGCTTGTCGGCCAGCCAGCCTGCGTTGTCACCGTCGGGAATGAAGCAGATGTCGTGGCTGTCAGGCTTCTGGGCAACCTGGATGCCGCGCCGCGCTGCCTCGGCCCGCACGATGTCCTTGGCCGTGTCGCCGAGCGGGAACAGCGAGTGCGCCAGCTGATCCTGCGTCAGGACGCCCAGGACGTACGACTGATCCTTGCCCATGTCGATCGCCCTGTGCATCTCGATCGTGCCGTCGGGCGCAGTCTCGAGCTGGGCGTAGTGCCCGGTCGCGACCGCGTCGAACCCCAGCGCGAGGGCCCGGTCGAGCACCGCGGCGAACTTGATCTTCTCGTTGCAGCGCAGACACGGATTGGGTGTCCGGCCAGCGGTGTACTCCGCGATGAAGTCCTCCACCACGTCGTCGGCGAACTCCTCGCTCATGTCCCACACGTAGAAGGGAATGCCCAGCTGGTCGGCGGCGCGGCGGGCGTCGCCAGCATCCTCGATCGAGCAGCAGCCGCGAGCCCCCGATCGGTACGATCGTGGATTGCGGCTCAGTGCGAGGTGCACCCCGGTCACGTCGTGACCCGCGTCCACGGCACGTGCGGCCGCGACGGCGGAGTCGACCCCGCCGGACATCGCGGCGATGATCCTCATGAGGTGCTCCGTACGAGGCTGGCTCGCTGGGCTCGTTGGTGCACCGCGGGCAGCGCAGCGAGAAGTCGGTCGACGTCGGCCTCGGTCGAGGTGTGACCGAGGCTGAAACGCAGCGATCCGCGGGCCGCGACGTCGTCGTAACCCATGGCGAGCAGGACATGACTCGGCTGCGGCACCCCAGCGGCGCACGCCGACCCTGTCGAGCACTCGATGCCCTGGGCGTCCAGCAACATCAGCATCGCGTCGCCCTCGCACCCGGGAAACGTGACGTGCGCGATGTTGGGCAGGCGGTGGTCGGGGCCGGGGCTGTGATCGCCGTTGATGATGGCATCCGGTACGACCCGCACGATGCCTTCGACGAGCCTGCGGCGCAGCCCTTCGATCCGATCGACGGTCTCGGCCTGGCGGCCGAGCGTCACGTCGACCGCCGCCGCGAACGCGGCGATCAGTGGGACGCTGACCGTGCCGGAGCGCAGGTCGCGCTCCTGACCGCCCCCGTGCAGCAGGGGGGTGGCATCGATCTCGCGGCGGATCAGCAGCGCCCCGACGCCGACCGGTCCGCCCAGCTTGTGCGCCGTGATCGTCATGGCGTCGAGCCGGCTGGCGGTGAAGTCGAGCGGGAGGTAGCCGGCCGCCTGCACGGCGTCGCTGTGCACCGGGATGTCGTGCGCCCTGGCGATCTCGACGACGTCGGCCACCGGCTGGATCGTGCCCATCTCGTTGTTGGCCCACATCGTGGTGATGGCCGAGACCGTTGACGGATCGCGCTCGACGCTTGCCCGCAGCTCGGCCACCCGGATGCGCCCGGCGGTGTCGACCGGCGTCATGTCGATCTCGGCGCCCTCGTGCTTGGCCAACCAGGTGACCGGGTCGAGCAGTGCGTGATGCTCGATCGAGCTGAACACGATGCGGTTGCGCGCAGGATCCTGGGCCCGTCGCGACCAGTACAGGCCCTTGATCGCCAGATTGTTGGCCTCGGTGCCGCCGGAGCAGAACACGACCTCACTGGGGCGGGCTCCGAAGCGTTCCGCGATCAGCTCACGGGCCTCCTCGACGGTGCGCCGGGCGGTGCGGCCCGAGGCGTGCAGGGACGAAGCATTGCCGGTCAGCGCCAGCTGGTCCGCCATCACCGCGATCGCCTCAGGGACCATCGGCGTCGTCGCCGCATGGTCGAGGTAGACGGTGCCGTCCGAGTCGTTCATCGCTCAACAATCGTAGCCCGCCCCCGGTGACGCCGTTCCGGTCCCGTCTCCGTACCGCGTCGACCGGAGCGCGGCCCTACCATCGAAGTCATGAGCAGCCGGACGTACGACCTGGACCGCGCCCACGTCTTCCACTCCTGGTCCGCCCAGGCCGAGATCACGCCGATGGTCATCACCGGTGCCAAGGGCAGCGAGATCTGGGACGAGGACGGCACCCGCTATCTCGACTTCTCCAGCCAGCTGGTCTTCACCAACATCGGGCACGGGCATCCCAAGGTGGTCGCGGCCATCCAGGAACAGGCAGCCCGGCTCTGCACGATCTCTCCGGTGCACGCCAACGAGCAGCGCTCCGAGGCAGCGCGCATGATCGCCGAGCGGACGCCGCCGGGACTCGACAAGGTGTTCTTCACGAACGGGGGCGCGGAGGCCGTCGAGCACGCCACCCGGATGGCACGCCTGCACACCGGACGGCACAAGATCATGTCGGCGTACCGCTCGTACCACGGCGGAACCCACACCGCGGTCAACGTGACGGGCGACCCGCGGCGTTGGGCCAGCGACACCGCCACGGCCGGCACCGTGCACTTCTTCGGTCCATTCCTGTACCGCTCGGAGTTCCACTCCGCGTCACAGCAGGATGAGTGCGATCGTGCTCTGGAGCACCTCCGCCACACCATCGAGCATGAAGGCCCGGCGACGATCGCGGCCATCATCCTGGAGACCGTGCCCGGCACCTCGGGCATCATGGTTCCTCCGCCGGGCTATCTCACCGGCGTGCGCAGACTGTGCGACGAGCATGGCATCGTGCTGATCGCCGACGAGGTCATGTGCGGCTTCGGTCGCACCGGAGCGTGGCTCGCGATCGACCACTTCGACATCGTTCCCGATCTGATCACCTTTGCCAAGGGCGTCAACTCCGGCTACGTCCCCCTCGGCGGCGTGGTGATCAACGAGGCCATCGCCGAGACCTTCGCGCACCGCCCCTACCCGGGCGGACTGACCTACTCGGGGCACCCGCTGGCTGCTGCGGCGGCCGTGGCCACGATGACAGCCATGGAGGACGAGGGCATCGTCCAGAACGCAGCACGGCTCGGCACCGATGTCATCGGACCCGCCCTCGCAGCGATCGCGCAGCGACATGACTGCGTGGGCGAGATTCGTGGTCTGGGCGTGTTCTGGGCGATAGAGCTCGTCTCCGATCCTGTCACCCGTGAGCCGCTTGCACCGTACGGCGGCAGCAGTCCGGCGATGGGCGAGATCCTCGGCGCGTGCAAGCAGGCAGGTCTGCTGCCGTTCGCCAACTTCAACCGGATCCATGTCGTCCCGCCGTGCACCATCAGTGACGACGACGCTCGGCGGGGCCTGGACATCCTGGACCAGGCCTTGGCGCTGGGCGATCGTCACATCGGGTGACGACTGCGGTCAGGACGGTCTCGCGCCGCGGCCGCTGACGACGCCCACGGCATCGACGAGTCTCGACGCCGCGTTGTCGAGGTCTTCGGTCGTCGTCGACCGCCCGAAGGTGAAGCGCACCGCGGTCTGCGCGACGTCTGCGTCCAGGCCCATCGCCGTGAGCACGTGCGAGGGTTCGTCGCTACCCGCGGCGCAGGCCGAGCCGCTGGAGCAGACGACCCCATGGGCCTCGAGCTCGAGGAGGATCGTCTCACCATTGATGCCTGGGAAGACGAACGATGCACTGCCGGGGAGCCGATGATGCCTCTCCCCCGTCAGGATCGCGCCGGGCACCTCGGCAAGCACCCTGTCGATGAACGCGTCACGGCGCCCGACCACTTCATCGATCGACCCACCCACCAGGCGTAGCGCAGCAGCCATGCCGACGGCCGCAGCGACATTCTCGGTCCCTGACCGCCGGCCCGACTCCTGTCCGCCGCCGTGGATCAACGGCTCGATGCGTGTGCCGCGCGCGAGATACAGGAGGCCAACGCCCTTGGGCGCGCCGAGCTTGTGCCCCGAGATGCTCATGGACTGGACGCCGAGCCGTGCAACGTCCAGGTCCAGCCAGCCGGCTGCCTGCACCGCATCGGTGTGGAACGGCGCGCCGCGCTGTGCGGCGATCCGACTCAGCGTCTCGATCTGTTGGATCGTGCCGACTTCGTTGTTGGCGTACTGGATGCTCACCAGCGTCGTGTCATCCCGCAGTGCCGCGGTCAGGTCCCCCGGCCGCACCGTTCCGGCCGAATCCACGCCGAGCTCCGTGACCTCGAAGCCGAGCCGGGACAAGAACTCGGCCGACTCCAGCACTGCCGGATGCTCGATCGCGGACACGATGACGTGCCTGCCGCGCGGCGCCGCGAGAGCGATGCCCTTGATCGCGGCGTTGTCGGACTCGGTCCCCCCCGACGTGAAGGTGATCTCCGACGGACGCGCCCCGACCGCCTGCGCCACGTCCGCCCGGGCCTGACTGAGCGCGCGGCTAGCGGACTCGCCAACCTCGTGGTGGCTCGACGGATTGCCGAAGTCAGGACCGAAGTACGGCCACATCGCCTCCAGCACCTCGCGCCGCAGGGGCGTCGTGGCTGCCTCGTCGAGGTAGATCATCTCGACGTCCTCGCCAGCAGGTCCGTCGCTCGGCGGCTCGTTGATCTCATGACACCGTGATGTCGAGCCCGAGGTCGAGCGCCCGGGCACTGTGAGTCAGCGCGCCGACCGAGATGATGTCGACCCCCGTGCGGGCGATGCCACCGATCGTGTCGAGCGTGACGCCGCCGCTGGCCTCGACCAGCGCGCGCCCGTCGATCTTCGTGACTCCGGCACGCAGGTCGTCCAGGCCGAAGTTGTCGAGCATGATCGTGTCCGCCGCTCCCGACTCGAGCACCGCGTCCAGCTGGTCGAGGCGGTCGACCTCCACCTCGATGTGCGTCGTGTGCGGGAGGTCGCTCCGGGCCTGCCGGAGCGCAGCGGTGATGTCGGTGAGCATCGCGAGGTGGTTGTCCTTGGCCATGACAGCGTCGGACAGCGAATAGCGGTGGTTGTGCCCGCCGCCGCAGCGCACCGCGTGCCGCTCGAGTGCCCGAAGTCCCGGCGTGGTCTTGCGGGTGTCGACAACGCGTGCGCCCGTGCCGGCGACCGCGTCGACGTACGTCGCGGTGAGCGTTGCGATGCCGGTCATCCGTTGCACCAGATTGAGCGCGATCCGCTCGGCCTGCAGAACCCATTGGGCCGGACCCACGATGCGAGCGAGGATCGCTCCTCGCTCGAATCGCTCGCCGTCAGCCACCAAGGCCGTGACCACCACGGATGCGTCGAGCGTCGTCATGGCGATCGCGAAGACCTCAGCCCCGGCCAACACGCCGGGCTCGCGAGCAATCAGCTCCGCATGCGCCACGGCAGACTCCGGCACGAGCGTCTGCGAGGTCAGATCACCGAACGGCGCATCCTCCTCCAGCGCCATGTCGACGATCCGCTGGACGTGTCGGCGTTCAAGCATGCTCGCTCCCCTTCGTCGCGTCTGGTGATGTGCTCATGCTGAGGTCCGTAGAGTCATCTCGCCACGATCGCGGAGTGTCTGGCCTGGTCGGGATCGGTCAGGGGAAAATCGGTCCGGTAGTGCCCGCCGCGCGACTCCCGGCGGGCCAGGGCGCTTGCGACGACGGCCCGCGCAACGGTGAGCAGATTGGCGTCCTCGGCGGACTTGGCATCGGTGACCTCGGGCGACTTCCACCGGGCGAGCTCGGCAGCGGCCAGCTCGAGATCGCTCGCATTCCGTGCGAGACCCGCGGCATCCCACATGACCTGCTGCAGATCGGTGCGGCTCACGTCCTGCGCATCGGGATCCTCGGACAGGTCGAGCTCGATCGGCTCCTGCCACTGCTCGTCGTAGGGCATGGCGGGTGGCGGGTCGACGAGGGCCTGGATGGCGCGGGTGCCGTAGACCGCACCCTCGAGCAGCGAGTTGGATGCCAGCCGGTTGGCGCCGTGCAGGCCGTTGCAGGCCACCTCGCCGACCGCGTAGAGGCCTGGGATCGAGGTGCGTCCCCACTCGTCCGTGCGGATGCCCCCCATGTAGTAGTGGGCGGCCGGCGTCACGGGGATCGGCACCACGCCCCAGTCGAATCCTTGCGCACGGCAGGCCGCGTCGATGTTGGGGAAGCGCCGGGCCAGGAAGTCAGCGCCGAGCGCGGTGGCATCCAGACGCACCGAGACGCCAGGCTGCAGGGACATCTGCTGGGCGATGCCACGGGCGACCACATCGCGGGGGGCCAGGTCGGCATCGGGGTGCACGTCGAGCATGAAGCGCCGTCCCTGCACGTCGATCAGGACTGCACCTTCTCCTCTGACGGCCTCGGAGACCAAGAAGTTGCCCGGGGCGTCGAGCGACGTGGGATGGAACTGGTAGAACTCCAGGTCGGCCGCGACGGCGCCAGCTCGCAGAGCCATCCCCAGTCCGTCGGCGGTGGCCACCTCCGGGTTGGTCGTGTACGGGAACAGCTGGCCGGCTCCGCCCGTCGCCAGGATCACGACATCGGCGCTGAGCACTTCGCCATCGAAAAGCCTGACGCCGACGCACGCTCCGCCCTCCACCACGAGGTCGACCACGGTGGTCTGCTCACGAATCGTGACGGCGCTGGCGCGGATGCGGTCGATCAGGGCGTAGGCGATCGCCGCGCCGGTCGCGTCGCCACCTGCGTGCAGGATGCGGGGATACGCGTGCGCCGCCTCGAGCCCGTGCGACAGCTCACCGTCGTGTCGGTCGAACGGGACCCCCCGTGCGATCAGCTCATCGATCGCCTCGGGACCCTCGGCGCACAGGATCCGCACGGTGTCCTGGTCACTGATGCCGGCTCCGGCCACCATCGTGTCGGTGACGTGTGACGCCACGGTGTCGCCGAGCTTCGGTGCGCCGGGATCGGACAGGTCGTCGATCACCACCGCGACACCGCCCTGGGCATACCGGGTGTTGCTCTGCGCGAGGTCGGCCTTGGTCAGGAGCGTGACGTCGTGGGTGTCCACCGCCTCGAGCGCTGCCGTCATACCGGCCACACCACTGCCGACGACGATGATGCTGGTCATCTCGATCCTCACTTCGGCAGCGCGGCGAGCATCCGCTCGAGCGCGATCTTGGCGTCGGCGGCAATGTCGTCGGGGACGATGATCTCGTTGCGGATCTCGCCGGCGACCAGGCCGTCGAGCGTCCACGCGAGATAGCCGGGATGGATGCGGTACATCGTCGAGCAGGGGCACACGACGGGGTCCAGACAGAAGATCGTCCGATCCCCGAACTCCGCCGCGAGCCGGTTGACCATGTTGACCTCGGTGCCGATCGCGATCGTGTCACCGGGCTCGGAGGCGATGACGTACTTGCGGATCGCATCGGTGGAGCCGGCTGCGTCGGCGGCGTCGACCACGGGCATCGGGCTCTCCGGGTGCACGATGACCTTGACGCCCGGGTGGTCGGTCCGCGCCTGATCGATCTGCGCGACCGTGAAGCGCTTGTGCACCGAGCAGAACCCGTGCCACAGGATGACCTTGGCGTCGTGGAGCTCCTGCTCGGTACTGCCACCCAGCGGCTTGCGGGGATTCCACATCGGCATCTGCTCGAGCGGGATTCCCATGGCCTTGGCGGTGTTGCGGCCGAGGTGTTGATCGGGGAAGAACAGCACCCGCTGTCCGCGCTCGAAGGCCCACTCCAGGACCGTCGCGGCATTGGAGGATGTGCAGACGATGCCACCGTGCTTGCCGCAGAACGCCTTGAGCGCGGCCGAGGAGTTCATGTAGGTCACCGGGATCACCGGCTGCTTGCCGTCTATGTCATCCGTGCCGTACACCGACACGAGCTCGTCCCAGCATGCCTCGACCGAGTCCTCGTCGGCCATGTCGGCCATCGAGCAGCCGGCCGCGAGGTTGGGCAGGATCACGTGCTGCTCGGGACGGGCCAGGATGTCGGCGGTCTCGGCCATGAAGTGCACCCCGCAGAACACGATGGTGTCGGCGTCAGGCTTGGTCAGAGCCGCATTGGCGAGCTGGAAGGAGTCACCCACGAAGTCGGCGTACTGGATGACCTCGTCGCGCTGGTAGAAGTGCCCGAGGATCACCAGGCGCTTGCCGAGGGTCTCTTTGGCGGCGCGGATTCGCTGGTGCAGCTCGTCGTCGCTCATCCGCTGGTACTCCGCGGGCAGCTGGCCGGGGCGGACGACCGGCTCGGGGATGACGTCGTCCTCGGAGCATCCCGGCCCGTAGCCGGGGACCGTGTCGAACTCCCACGGGCCCTTGGTCAGCTCGACATCGCAGCTGGCGGCGGGCGCTGCGACGATCAGGTCGTTGATGGAGGTCATCTGCGCTCCTGTGGTGCGATTGAGGGGGGACGGGCCTCGAAGCGGAACAAGGCCGGGGGGCGATGGCTGGTGCCCTGCAGACACGTACCGGTCGGGACAAGGGTCTTGCTGGCCAGCGCCTGACGACGGAAGTTGGCCGGATCCAGATGCGTGCGTAGAACCGCCTCGTGCACCGAGCGCAGCTCGGCAAGCGTGAACTCGGCTGGCAGGAACGCGTGCGCGATCGGGGTGTAGGTGATCTTGGCCCGTAGCCGCGCCAGTGCGTAGGCGACGATCTCGTCATGGTCGAACGCCAGGGTCGGCAGCTCGTCGGCAACGAACCACTCGACGTTGGGGCCGACCACGGCCCGGGCGATCTCATCCGGCTGCACGAGGGCCCAGTAGACGATCGACACCACGCGGTCGTCGGGCGAGCGGTCCAGGCTCCCGAACGCGTACAGCTGCTCGAGGTAGCCGGGCTCGAGGCCGGTCGTTCGCTGCAGGGTGTGCGAGGCAGAGCTCGCAAGGTCCTCGTCGCTCTCCAGCGGGCCGCCCGGAAGGGCCCACCGCCCTTCGTATGGCTCGCGGATCCGGCGCACGAGCGGGAGCCAGAGCGTCATGAGTCCAGTGTCGGGATGCGGGCGGAGCGCGAAGATCACCGTGGAGACCGCAAGCGAGACCCGCTGGTCGATCATCGTCTGCGTCGTCATGTCCCGGGGCCCTCCATGCTGCTCGGCTTAAGGTTGTCGTGACTCTAAGGTCACTGTAACCGCGACTTAAAGTCACGTCAACCCTAACTAGGAGTGACATGTCGCCGGATGACATGCGTCAGCGGAAGTCGCGACCCTGATGACGAGCCGGGATGGCAGCGGCGGCCTGGGGGTAGATGCTCTCGATGCGTTCGAGCCGATCGGCGACCAGATTGACGACCCCGTCGTAGCGCTCCAAAATGCCGCGCACGATCATGCCGGCGGAGTTGCGGGCGACAACCCGGTGCCGTTTCCACAACGCCTGGGAGCACACGACGTTGAGCATTCCCGTCTCGTCCTCGAGGTTGAGGAAGGTGACCCCGTCCGCCGTCGCCGGCCGCTGGCGGTGCGTGATGAGCCCGCCGACCTTGACCCGCCGCCCCGGCTCGGCGTCGGCCAGCCCGGCGACCGAATGAATGCCCTCCGACGTCAGAAGCGGCCGCAGGAACTCCATCGGATGCTTGTCCGGCGAGATGCGGGTGGCCCACAGGTCCGCCATGGTCTCCTCGACCTCGCTCATGCCCGGCAACATGGGAGGCGGCATCTGCACCGTGGTGCCCTCGAGCGTGTCGGGGCGTTCCACGTAGCCGGCGTTCCACAACGCCTGGCGTCTGGACAGTCCGAACGCGTCGAATGCGCCGGCTGTCGCCAGCGACTCCATCTGCGCGGCGCTCATCCCGCAGCGACGGGACACGTCTGCCATGTCCCGGAACGGGCGCACCTCCCGCTCGGCGACGATGCGCCTGGCCATCTCCAGGCCCACACCCTGCACCTCGTCGAGCCCCAGCCGAACTGCGAAGCCACCGTCACGCCGGTGCCGGGGAGTTGGGTCGGGAGTGCCTCGGACGAATCGTTCGACTGGTGCCTGGTCGTGGTCAAGGCAGCGGTCCAGACCCGTCGGCTCGACCGAGTCGAGTATCTCCAGATCGGCCTGTGCCCGCGACAGCGTGATGTCGGGCCGCAGCACCGTGACTCCATGGCGCCGGGCATCGGTCACCAGAGACTGTGGGGAGTAGAAACCCATCGGCTGGTTGCGCAGCAGCGCAGCGAGGAAGGCGCCGGGATAGTGCAGCTTGAGCCACGAGCTGGCATAGACCAGCAGCGCAAAGCTCAACGCATGACTCTCGGCGAAGCCGAAGTTGGCGAACGACTGGATCTTGATGTAGATCGCGTCCGACTCGGCCTGGTCGAGGCCGTGCTGGCGCATACCGGCATAGAGCTTGTCCTTGAGTGATTCGATCCGCTCGATTCCACGCTTGGACCCCATCGCCCGCCGCAGCAGATCGGCCTCATCACCCGTGCAGTTGCCGATCGCGATCGCCATCTGCATGAGCTGCTCCTGGAACAGGGGCACCCCCAGCGTCCGTTCGAGCACCCCCTTGAGCACGGGGTGCGGATAGGTGACCTCCTCGCGGCCCGTCGCCCGCCGGATGTACGGGTGCACCGCGCCACCCTGGATCGGCCCGGGCCGAATCAGTGCGATCTCGATCGCCAGGTCGTAGTACGACCGGGGCTGCAGACGTGGCAAGGTGCCGATCTGGGCCCGACTCTCGACCTGGAAGACGCCGATCGAGTCGGCGCGGCACAGCATGTCGTAGACCGCGGCCTCCTCCTTGGGCAACGTGGCCAGGTCCCACTCCTCCCCCAGGTGCTCGGCGACGATCTGCATCGTGTGATCGAGGGCGCCGAGCATGCCCAGACCCAGCAGGTCGAACTTGACCAGCCCCATCCACTCGCAGGCGTCCTTGTCCCACTGCAGGACGGTGCGCCGGTCCATGCGGCCGCGCTCGATGGGACAGACCTCGCCGATCGGCCGTTCGGTCAGGATCATGCCGCCTGAGTGGATGCCCAGATGGCGAGGCCCCCTGAGCAGCTGCTGGGCCAGCTGGACAACCGGTTCGGGGATGCCAGAGGCGTCCTCGGTCGAGATCGCGCTCCAGGCGTCGATCTGCTTGGACCAGGCGTCCTGCTGACCGGTGGAGTGGCCAAGCGCCTTGGCGGCATCGCGGATTGCCGAGCGAGGGCGATAGCTGATGACGTTGGCGACCTGGGCGGCGTTGTGCCGGCCATACGTGTCGTAGACCCACTGGATGACCTCCTCGCGCCGGTCGGAGTCGAAATCGACATCGATGTCGGGCTCCTCCTCCCGGGTCGTGGCGAGGAACCGCTCGAACGGCAGGTTGTAGAAGATCGAGTCGACTGCCGTGATGCCGAGCGCGTAGCAGAGCGCCGAGTTGGCCGAGGACCCCCGACCCTGACACAGGATCTTGCGCCGCTTGGCCTCCTTGACGATGTCGTGCACGATCAAGAAGTAGCCGGGGAAGTCCTTCTCCTCGATGACACGCAGCTCGCGGTCGATGCGGTGGCGCGCCTCGACGGGGTTGTGGGCGTAGCGCTCAGCGATGCCCCGGTCGGCCAGCTCACGCAGCCAGCTCATCGCCGTGTGCCCATCGGGGATGCCCCGTCGCGGCAGCCGGGGGGTTGCGGCGCGCAGGTCGAAAGCCAGCTCGTCGGCGATCCCGACCGTGCGCTCGACCGCTCCCGGGTGACGCGCAAAGAGCTGCTGCATCTCTGCCCCCGATCGCAGGTGGGCCGCGCCGGTGGCCGGCAGCCAGCCGTCCATGTCGGCAAGGCTCCGGCGAGCCCGTACGGCCGCCATCGCCGCAGCGAGCCTGCGGTTGGCCGGCGTCGCGAAGTGCACGTTGTTGGTCGCGACCGTGGGCAGTCCGTGCATCGCGGCGAGCTCGCCCAGGGCTTCGTTGGAGCTGCTGTCGGTCGGAAAACCGTGATCGATCAGCTCGACCGCGACATGGTCGAGACCGAACAGTGCTGTGAGGCGGTCCAGCGCGCTCGCCGCCGCCTCGCGACCTCCCGTGCTGAGCGCCTGGCGCACCTGGCCCTTGCGACATCCGGTGAGGATCAGCCAGTGGTCCCGGCCCCGTTCGGCGAGCTCCTCCAGGGTGTAGATCGGGCGCCCCTTCTCGTCACCGCGGAAGTGCGCCTCGGTCATCGCCGCGGCCAGTCGGTGATAGCCCTCGACGCCGCGGGCCAACACCAGCAGGTGACTGCCCTCGGGGTCGGCGGTGCCGTTCTGCGGGCGGCTCAGCCCGAGTGAAAGCTCGGCGCCAAAAATTGTCTTGAGTCCCCGGTCGGAGTAGGCGAGCGCCTCCTCGGCGAAGCGGGGCGCACCATAGAAGCCGTCGTGATCGGTCAGCGCCAACCCGTGGAGTCCCAGGCCGATCGCCTCCTCGACCAGTGCGTCCGGACCACTCGCACCGTCCAGGAAGCTGAAGTTGCTGTGGCAGTGCAGCTCGGCATAAGGCACGACCGGCCCGTCTGGACGCCGGATCGACCGGGGCTCGACCTCGCTGCGGGTGCGAGACCACCCCGGCGCGTCTCCCCCATCGGGCTCGGGCTTGCCGGACATCCGCCGTTCGAGCTCACGCCACGAGACGTCAGGATTGCTCCACCCCATCAGCCACTCCCCTCCGCGCCGAGCCTGAGGGCTGCGCTGTCGCACACCGGATCGTCGCTGCACAAACCTCGGGCCCACCGGGAGATGCGGTTGTCAGTCATATTTGGCCTCGACCCACCAGTGGCCACCCTCGACGATCATGAGGTAGGCGCTGCCGTCGACGCCGACGACCTGGAATCGGGCGATCCGACGGGCAGCGGCCTCATCCCACCACTGGTCGTCGACCGGCCACGGCCCAGCCCACGACGCGACGGGCTGCCAGCCCTGCTGGGCCGCAACCTGGAACCTGGCGGGCTCTCCCGTGACCAGACCGCGTCCGGTCACCCCGATCGACTGTCCCTCGGCACCGACGACCATCGCCTGCTGCGGATCGATGTAGACCGTGGCCGGAGCAGGCGGAGGCAGACTTCCCGGCCATGGCAGCTGAGTGGCCCGGGCGGCAACGGGACGCTCTCCCCACGGCGCGAGCAGTCGACGCTCTCCCGGACCACGACCGCCCTGGAGCGAGACCGAGACGACCGATTCGTGGCCCACGATGCTCTGAACCCGGGCCACCCCACGCTCGACCCGCTCGTCCGGGCCACCACCGAAGAGGCTGTCAGCGTGATCCCCCAAGGGCTCGGTGACCTCGGGAATCAGGCGCACGGCGTCGACCGGTGCAACGATCGCACCGTCGACCTGCAGCTGCCAGCGCACTCGGTCGATCAGGTCCGTGGCTCCGAACCAGCGCGGGTGCATCCAGCGCCGTGACGTAGCCAACGAACCGTCGGTGTCGACCTCGATCAGGACCGTCGTGCAGACCAACCCGTGACCGGCCAGATCGGTCACGAAGGCCTCGGCCGTCGTGCGCAGGCTGAACGCGATCGGCTCGACCAGATCCAGTGGGGGCTCCAGCAACAGGGTCGCCTCGAACTCCGGAGGTACTTGCCGGCGGCCGATCGGCTGGCCCTCGAGCCCACGAGCCATCCGGTGCAGCAGCGCCCCGTGAGTGCCGAACCGCGTGTGGACGTCGGCAGCGGGCAGGGCGGCGAAGTCACCCAGGGTCAGCAGTCCCATCCGGCGCAGCAGCCCGACCACTCCCTGACCCACAGGATCACCGAGCGCATCGATCGGGAGGTCGCTCAGGAACTGCGCCGAGCCGCCCACGGGAATCACGAGACTGTCCTGCGCCAGCGCACGCCGCGCTGCCTGCTCGGCCGCGAAGAGCCCGTCGGCGATACCGGCCCGGACGTCCCAGACACCGAGCCCCACGAGTCGTTCGGCGATGACGGCCGCCGCCTCGGACTCACCACCGTAGAACCGTGCCGGCACGTTGATCGCACAGAGTCCCGGGCGAAGGGGGGCAACCCCGGGACTGAGCTCCTCGATCGCGGTAAGCACGGCCTCGAAGGCCCGCGAGTCGGCATCGGCGTTGTGCTCGTGCAGCACCAGACCGGGGCACCGCGACTGGGCGTCACGTCGACGCATGCCCCGGCGCACACCTTCTGCCCGAGCCGCCTGCGAGCAGGCCAGCACCTGTCCCTTGTCGAGCACCGCAGCCGGAGTGGAGGCCGGCGCCTCGACCGCGACGATCGGCCAGTCCGGCGCCCACAGCACCATGGTCCGACCCATCTAGACCACACTTCGCAGCCGCGCCGGCTGACCCACGTCTGCGGGAGCCTCTGCCTCGACCCGGCGGATGGACTGAGTGGCATCAGGCAACCACATCCGGCCCGAGCGGGCCGGTGCGGTACCGCGGCGCACCTCGACCGTCACCCGGCGAGCCTGCAGGTGCCCGTACCCCCGGCCGACTCCGACCCACTCCGCGTCACGCATCGACACCGTGGCCTCGCAACGCGGCCAGTCGCCATACGCGATGAGGATCGCGCCTCGCTGGCGCAGGCGGGCGCCGATCCGGCTGACGTCCTTGGCCGAGACCTTGACCGGAGCGGCCAGCACGACCACTCCCAGCACGTCGATCAGTGCCGCGGTGACCTCGAGCCAGGCGTCCCCCGGAGCCGGTACCAGGATCGTGCGGCGCAGGTCGATCCCTGCGGCCGCGGCGGCCTCCACGCCCAGCTCTGCCGTGCCGACGACACCACACCATGCGCCATCGGCCGAGGGGCCGGCCATGAGGGCCATCGCCAGACTCGCGGAGTCGACGGCATAGCTTGCACCGGTCTGCAGCTGCAGCAACCCCTCGAAGGCCGGATGCGTCGCGACGGGCTGGGCCGCTGGTCGACCCTGCATCTGGTCGACGCGGGCGCGCAGCTCGGTCAGGGTCGGAGCGGCCGCGGAAGTCATTCCTCCATCTTCGAACATGTGTTCGAAGGAGTCAATCTGCCGGACGGGCTACTTTTCACCCCCGGAGGACCACGCCACGCTCAGCGTGGCGTGGTCCTGGACTAGCCCAGCTTGATCGCGCCGCCGGGGATCGCCTCGAGCAGCTTGCGGGTGTACTCCTCGCGCGGGCTGTCGAACACCTGCGAGACCGGCGCCGCCTCCACGATCTTGCCGTTCTGCATGACCAGCACGTCGTCGGCGATCTGCCGAACCACAGCCAGGTCGTGCGAGATGAACAGATAGCTCAGACCGAGCTCGGCCTGCAGATCGTTGAGCAGCTCGAGAATCTGCGCCTGCACCAGCACGTCGAGCGCCGAGACCGCCTCGTCACAGATCACGACCTCGGGGTCGAGCGCCAGCGCACGAGCGATTGCCACCCGCTGACGCTGACCGCCCGAGAGCTCCCCGGGATAGCGCGACATGACCGTGGTCGGTAGCGAGACCTTGTCGAGCAGCCCTCGGACCTTGGCCTCGCGCTCCTTGCTGGTCCCCACATCATGGGTGCGCAGAGGCTCCTCGATCGACTTGTAGATCGAGTACAGCGGATCCAACGAGGCGTACGGGTTCTGGAACACCGGCTGCATCTTGCGACGGAACTTGAGCCGATCCGCGTTGGTCTTCAGCTCGTGCAGATCCCGACCGTCGAACTCGATCTTGCCCGAGGTGGGCGGCAGCAGGTCCAGCACCATGCGGGCGACCGTCGACTTGCCCGAACCGGACTCTCCGACGATCGCCATCGTCGTGCCGCGCCGCACGCGGAACGAAATATCGTCCACCGCGGCGAAGTCGACCTTCTGCCACGGCCTGGCACCGCGCAGGGTGAAGACCTTCCTGAGGTTCTCCACCGAGATGATGTCCTCGCCCCCCTCGCCAAACTCCTGACTGCTGTGTGCCACCTCCTGCGCAACGCCCGCGGCGGCCTTCGCAGCCCGCTCCCTGACCTGGGCGCGTCCCTGGATCGAGGACAGGCGCTGCGAGGCCAGCGAAGGAGCGGAGGCCACGAGCCGCTTGGTGTACGGGTGCCGAGGATCCTGGAGAATCTCCAGCGCAGGTCCCGACTCCACGACCCGGCCGCGGTACATCACCACCAGGTGATCAGCCCGTTCGGCAGCCAGACCCAAATCGTGGGTGATCAGCATGACTGCCACCCCGAGCGTGTCGGTGAGACTGTCGAGGTGGTCCAGGATCTGCTTCTGCACCGTGACATCCAGCGCCGAAGTCGGCTCGTCGGCGATCAGGAGCTTGGGTCGAGCAGCCAGGCCCATCGCGATCAGCGCGCGCTGCCGCATGCCGCCGGAGAACTCGTGCGGGTACTGCCGAGCACGCCGTTCCGCGTCGGGCAGCCCGGCCTCCTCGAGCAGCTCGACGACCCGCTTGTCCGCGGCGGCGCCGGTCGCCACATCGTTGGCGACGAGCGCCTCCTTGATCTGCGAACCCACCCGCCACAGCGGGTTGAGGTTGGACATCGGGTCCTGCGGCACGAGGCCGATCGAGGAGCCGCGCAGAGCCAGGATCTGGCCCTTGCTCGCGTGGCTGATGTCCCGACCCTCGAAGTTGATGGATCCGCCGAGGATCTTGCCGGTTCCCGGCAGCAGGCCGATGACGGCGTGCGCGAGGGTCGACTTGCCCGAACCGGACTCGCCCACGATCGCGATCGTCTGACCGGGATAGATCGTCAGGCTCGCGCCGTCGACTGCAGTCAATGTCTCCTTGCCCGCACGAAAACCGACACTCAGGTCGTCGATGTGCAGCAGGGGCTGAGTGTCGTTCACTTCTTCCTCGCCTTCGGATCGAGGGCCTCGCGGACGGCCTCACCCAACAGGATGAAGCCCAGCACGGTGACGGCCAGCGCCGTCGCGGGGACGAACATCACGTTGAGGTGCTGCCCGGATCGAACCTGGTTCTGCGCATCGGAGAGATCGTTGCCCCACGACACGACGTTCTGCGGAAGGCCGAGACCCAGGAACGACAACGACGACTCCGCCACGATGAACACGCCGAGCGAGATGGTGGAGGCCACGATGACTGGAGCCAACGCGTTGGGGACGATGTGTCGGCCGAGGTTCTTGAGCTTCGAGGCGCCGATCGCAGTTGCGGCGTCGACGAACTCGAGATTCTTGATCTCCAGTACTGCGCCGCGCATCTGTCGGGTGATCTGGGGCCAGGCGAACAGCGCCAGCGCGAGCACGACGACCATGACGGCCGCCCAGAACCCTCGGTCGGGCCAGATGTTGTTGATCACCGAGATCACGACGATGCTGGCCAGCAGCAACGGGATCGAGAAGAAGATGTCGCTGAGACGGGAGATCAGGGAGTCGACGATTCCTCCGTAGAAGCCGGCGATCGCACCGGTGACCATGCCCAGGACAGCAGTCATGATCGTCGTGATCAGTCCGACGGCCACCGAGGCGCGAGCGCCATGGACCGTGCGAGCCCACACATCGGCGCCCTGCTGGGTGTAGCCGAACGGATGCCCGTTCCCGGCCGGCGCGAAGCTGTTGTCCAGCGACGCCTTGTTCGGGTCGGCGCTGGAGAACAGCGACGGAAAGAAGATCATGGTGGCGATCACCAGCAGGATCAACGTCGCCAACCAGAACAGGGGCGAGGTGCGAAGCCGCTTCCACGCCTCCTTCCACTGGTTCTCGGGTACGGCGTCGACATTGACAGCGTCAATCGCGCGGAGGGGCGTCTCGTCGATTGGAGCGACGAAGCGCTCCTGCCCCGGTCGTGTCTCAGACATAACGGATCCTCGGATCGAGAACGGCGTAGAGAAGGTCCACCAGCAGACTCATCAGCACATAGATCATCACCATGACGGTGACGATCGCGACGACCGTGGGGGTCTCGCCCTGAGCGATGGCCTTGTAGGCGGTGTTGCCCACGCCCGGGATGTTGAAGATGGTCTCGGTGATGATCGCCCCGGCCATGAGTGAGCCGAGGTTGATGCCGATGTACGTGACGACCGGCACGAGCGAGTTGCGCAGCACGTGGTTTCGCACGACCAACCGGTTGGTGAGTCCTTTGGCCCGCGCCGTGCGGACATGGTCGGCACTGAGGTTCTCGGCAACCGATGTACGGGTCAGCCGGATCGTGTAGGCGAAGTTGGCGATGGCCAGCACGATGGCGGGCAGGATCAGATCGGAGACCGTCCAGTCTCCACCGACGGTCGGCGAGGTCCAGCCGAGCTTGACGCCGACCACCAGCTGCATGACGAAGCCGACCACGAAGATCGGAACCGACAGCAGCAGCAGCGAGACCACCAGCACGCTGGAGTCGAACCAGCCGTTGCGACGCAGTCCGGCGAGCGTGCCCAGGCCGATGCCGAGGACTGCATCGAACAGCAACGCCATGACGGCGAGAGTCGCCGTGACGGGGAAGGTCTGCTTGATCAGGTTGATGACGGGCTGCCCGGAGAAGGTGTTGCCGAAGTCGAACGTGACGGCACCCTTGACGAAGTAGAACCACTGCGCGAAGAAGTTGTCGTCGAGGTGGTACTGCGCGGCGATCGCGTCCCTGACCTCCGGAGAGATCGGCTTGTTGCCTACCAGGTTGAGCACCGGATCACCCGGTCGGAAGAACAGCAAGAGATAGAGGATGAACGTCGCACCGAGGAACACGGGAATGGTCTGCAGCAATCGCTTGCCTACGTACCACCACACGATTGACCTCCTGAGGTCGTGGAAGCTGGGCCCACGCATCGTCGATCACGGTACTCCGTGGGGCCTGACACGCGGGGGCCGGATGACACCGGCCAGGAAAGGTATGGCGAGAGCAACGGAGGCGGCCCGGATCGGGCCGCCTCCGTCATCTCACGGTGTGCGAACTACTTGGTGAGCTTGTAGTAGTCCGGCTTCTGCTTCCAGTTGAACTCGAACCCCTTGACGTCCTTCGCCGCTACTGCTGTGGCGTTCTGGTACCACAGCGGGATCGCAGGCAGATCCTTCAACAGGATTGCCTGGGCCTCGCTGATGAGCTTGTAGCGATCCTCGCCTTGCGCGGCCGAGGCATCGCTGACGAGCTTGTCAAAGGCCTTGTTGCTGTAGTCACCATCGTTCGAACCCGCGCCAGTGGCGTAGATCGGACCGAGGTAGTTCAGCATCGACGGGTAGTCGGCCTGCCAGCCGGTACGGAACGGCGTCTTGATGGTGCGATCCGTGACCTGCTTGCGGAGCTCGTCGAAGGTCGGGTAGACCTTCGGCTCGGCGGAGATGCCCAGAACGTTCTTGATCTGGTTGGTCATCGCCTCGCTGAACTCCTTGTTGCCAGCGCCGTCGCTGTTGTACGCGAGCTGGAACTTGCCGTCCCACTTGCTGATCTTGTCGGCTTCGGCCCACTTGGCCTTGGCTTCGGACTCGTTGAACTTGAGCACCTCGTTGCCGGGCACGTCCTCGCTCCAGCCGTCAAGCACGGGAGAGGTGAAGTCCGACGCGGGAGTACGAGCGTTGTTGAAGATCTTCTCGGTGATCTGAGGACGGTTGATCGCCATCGAGATCGCCGCACGACGCAGCTCGCCCTCTTCGCCCTTGAAGTGCGGAAGGCGCTCGGGGATGGTGAAGGACGAGAAGCTCGATCCGGGCTCGTTGAACGCCTGGACTCCACTGTCCGACTCGAAGGTGGTCAGCGCGCTCGGCGGGATCTGATCCAGGACGTCGAGGTTGCCCGACTGGACATCGGTGTAGGCAGCATCGGTGCCACCGCCGGCGTAGAACTTGAAGACCAGTCCGCCGTTCTTCGCCTTGTGCGATCCGGTGTAGTCCGGGTTCGGCTCGAGCGCGATCTGCTTGTTGCGCTCCCAGCCCGTCTTCGTGAGCTGGTACGGGCCGTTGCCGATCGGGCGCTCACCGAACGCCTTGGTGATCTTGCCATCGGCGTCGTACGCCGACTTCGGCACCGGGTAGTAGGCGGAGTAACCAAGACGCAGGTTGAAGTCCGACTCGGGCGCCTTGAGGGTGATCGTGAACGTCTTGTCGTCGACGACCTTGAGTCCGGAGACGGTCTTGGCGCCACCGACCGTGTTGCCGACGTCGTCGGTGCCCTTGATCGGGTAGAAGAAGTAGTTGTTCAGCTGCTTGTTCGCCGGGTTGGCGCCATAGTTCCACGCGTCGACGAAGGAGTCAGCGGTGACGGGCGTTCCGTCGGTGAACTTCCAGTCCTTGAGCTTGGCGGTCCAGACGGTGCTGTCCTCGTTGGGCTCCAGGGACTCGGCGACCTCGTTGACGACCGAGCCGTCGGAGTTGTACGCGACAAGTCCGGAGAACATGTTGTCGAGCGGATCGCCGCCACCGACCTCGTTGGTCGCGGTCGGGATCAGCGGGTTCTGCGGGTTGGTGCCGTAGACCGAGATGACCGACGAGCTGCTACCGCTGCTGCTCTTGCTGTCGCTACCGCCACCGCAGGCTGCCAAGGTAAGGCTGCCGGCCGCGATCAACGCCACACCCGCGATACGGGTACGCCGAGAGAGTCGCATGCATTCCTCCTGTGATTGAGTCAGCGCGCTGTCGCGCGCCCCCTATGACTATCACTGGATCAGGTCACCGGACAGCGCTGGAAGGCTGCTTAATCAAAGTGTCACCAAAGTGAGCCGTCTCGCTCGTCGCCCGAACGTCAATAGCAAGATCGAGTGATCGTGGATGGTTCGCGATGACCAGCACTCCGGATCACTGCCTGGGATCGCAGCGAAGACAGGTCGGCCGGCCCCCTCGAGGGACCGGCCGACCTGAGGCAGAATCTCAGCCCTTGCGCTTCTTGATCTCCTCCGTGGCCTGCGGCAGCACGGCCTTGAGATCCCCGACGACGCCGAAGTCCACGAGCTCGAAGATCGGAGCCTCATCGTCCTTGTTGACCGCGATGATCGTCTTGGACGTCTGCATGCCGGCCCGGTGCTGGATGGCTCCGGAGATGCCGTTGGCCACGTAGAGCTGCGGCGAGACCGTCTTGCCGGTCTGACCCACCTGGAACGTGTGCGGGTACCAACCCGAGTCGACCGCGGCGCGCGAGGCACCGACGGCCGCACCAAGGCTGTCAGCGAACGCCTCGACCTCGGTGAAGTCTCCGCCCGTGCCGCGTCCACCGGAGACCACGATCGCGGCCTCGGTCAGCTCGGGGCGACCTGAAGCTTCCTTGGCCTTGCTCGAGGTGATCTTGGCGGTCTTGGCAGCGTCGGAGATGTCGCCCGTGACCGCCTCGACAGTACCTGCACCGGACGCGGCCTCCGGAGTGGTCGAGTTGGGCTTGACCGTGATGACCGGCGCGCCCTGGGTGGACTGCGCCTTCACGGTGAAGTTCCCAGCAAAGACCGACTGCGTCGTGGTGATGGTGTCACCATCGACCTGAACGTCGACCGCGTCGCCGATCCAGCCCGATTCGGTCTTCAGCGCCACTCGGGCGCTGATCTCCTTGCCCTCGGCACTGGCGCCCACCAGGACGGCCGCAGGGCTCTTGTCGGCGACCAGCTGTGCAAGCGCCTCGGCCTTGGGACCAACCAGGAAGTCGCTGTAGGCGGCGTCGTCGTAGGTGTAGATCTTCTCTGCCCCGTACTCCGCCAGCACGGCGTTGTCAGCAGATCCGAAGACCACTGCCGAGGGCTCACCGATGCGTCGGGCGATCGTGAGCAGCTCGAGCGAGGGCTTGGTGACCTTGCCGTCGGGGGCGTCGATCAGAACGAGTACTTCAGTCATGTGTCAGTGCCCTTCTCAGACGAACTTCTTGGCGGTGAGGAACTCGACGAGCTTGCTGCCGCCGTCTCCCTCATCCGTGACGATCTCGCCAGCGGTACGCGGCGGGCGGGGCTCGAATGACTCGACCTTGGTCCAGGCGTTGTCGAGGCCGACCGATCCGGCGTCGAGATCCAGATCGGACAGCGTCCATTCCTGGACGTCCTTCTTCTTGGCCGCCATGATGCCCTTGAAGGACGGGTAGCGGGCCTCTCCGGTCTGGTCGGTGACGCTGACCACGAGCTTGCCGCTGGCCTCGATGTCCTGCGTCGCCACGTCGCCGTCGCGGCGAATCTTGACGGTGTCGCCCTCGACCGTGATCTCGGAGGCGTAGGTGACCGCCGGAAGGCCGAGACGTTCGGCGACGAGCGTCGGAACGACTCCCAGTCCTGCATCCGTCGAGGCCATGCCGAAGAACACCATGTCGTAGTCAAGCTTCTTGATCGCCTCGGCGAGCACCAACGAGGTCGCGAACGCGTCCGAACCGTGGATGGCTTCGTCCTGAACGTGGACGCCGGCATGAGCGCCCATCTGCAGCGCCTTGCGAACGGCGTCGGACGCCTGCTCGGGACCGACCGTCAAGACCGTCACCTCGCCTTCGCCGGCCTCGACGACCTGGAGCGCCTGCTCGACTGCGTACTCGTCGAGCTCCGAGAGCAGGCCGTCGACACCAACGCGATCGACGGTGTTATCGGCGCTGAATGTCCGGTCCGCGGTGGCATCCGGTACGTACTTCACAGCGACAACGATTTTGGTCACGAGGACCCTCCTGTGATTCTGGGGCGCGGCGGCCGAACAGCCGTCACGTCAGTCTCTGGACTGTGCAAGAACCACCATCCCACGCCAAGCAGCGAGGAAATGACACGGTTCTTTGTCACTTGAATGTTACCTACAGGTAGCAATCCAAGCGACAGATCCAGGCATGGGGTAGGTCACACGACGTCAGGTCAGTCTTCAATCCTCGAGCGCAGGACGGACTGGGCGAACAGGCCGATCAGCAAATAGCCCATCGAGCCCAGGCCCCAGGCGACCAACGCCTCCTTGTCCGCGCCATTGGTGCCGGTGAACGTGAACACATCGCTCAGTGGTCCGACCAATGCGTCGCAGATCGAGGAGAGCAGGTCGTAGGCCGCGTTGCTCTCTCCGGCTCCGAGGGCGACCATCAGGGCTCCCACGGCGAGGATGACCGAGCAGATGAGTCCGATCGCGCCGACCGTCGCGGCCACCACGCCGATCGCTGCGCGTGTGCGGGGCGAAAGTGCTGCATCGCCGGACTCCGTCATGCCAGCAGACTTCTGCCGGCGACGCTCCGCGAAGGAGACCTTGGGCTCGCGTGGGGGCTCCACCATGCGATCGGCATCCTTCTGCGCACGCTTCGTGTCACGCTCACTGCGGACGAGTGCCTTGGCGTCAACGCGCTCCTGCCGAGCCACCGCTTTCGCCTCATCGCGCTCGCTGCGAGCCAGCGCCTTGGCGTCAGCGCGCTCCTGTCGGGCCACCGTCTTAGCCTCTTCACGCTCGCGGCGGGCCACCACTGCCGCTTCTGCGGCGGCCTCTTTGGCCCGGTCCTCGAGCTCACGCGCCTCACGACGCTCGCGCTCGGCCTCCACAGCGGCGTCCGCCTCGGCGCGCTCGGCCTTCTCGGCGGCTTCCGCCTCGGCGCGCTCGGCCTCCACAGCGGCGTCTCCTGTGATGGGCGGCTCGTGGCTGACGTGGGGGCCGAAGTGCGCCTCGCTGGCGTCCCTGATCTTCACCTCGTCGAGATCATCGGCACCGATCTCGTCGTCGGTGGGCGTAGCGATGGGTTCGGCATGCTGGATGGGCTCGACCGGCTCGAGGCCTCCGCTCTCAGGCTCAACATCGGCCCGGATCAGCTCGTGATCCTGCGGCTCTGCAGAACGGGGGTCGAACGTGGCCGCGGCCTTGGCCGCGACTGCGTCAGCCCGCGCCTGGTCCTTGGCTGCGGCGGCCTGCTCCTTGGCTTCACTTCGTTTGGCCCGGGCCCCCTGCCTGGCCGCGGTACTCGCCTGGGCTGCCGCGCGGCGAGCGAGCCGCGAGTCCTGACGCTTCTGTTGCTGGGCCTTCTTGGCCTCGAGCTTCACCTGCTTGGCATCGGCATCCTTGCGCTGCTGAGCCTTCTTCGCCTCGAGCTTCACCTGCTTGGCATCGGCGTCCTTGCGCTGCTGAGCCTTCTTCGCCTCGAGCTTCACCTGCTTGGCATCGGCTTTCTGCTGCCGCCGGGCTGACTTGGCCTCCTCGCGCTCGCGATGCGCGTCGGCCTTGTCGGCCGCCTGACCTACGCGGCGCTCGTCCACGTGGACCTCAGTCGCCCACGGGGCGGTCTCGACGAGCTCGGACGCCATGGTGAAATCGGCGGCTGCCGGATTGGCAGCACCGTCGTCCACTCCAGCGCCGACCGACGTGGCCGAGGTGGGCACGCCCTCGATCTCGAGCGCGTGATCTTGCTTGTGCACCGAGTGGCCATCGACCTTGGCCGAAGCCTTGGCGGCGGCCGTGCTCGCCCGCGTCTGGCTCCTGGTTGCAGCAGCCTGCTCCTTGACCTTGGTCCGCCTGGCCCGGGTGTCTTGCTTGGCCGCGGCTTTGTTCTGCGCCACCGCGCGGCGGGCGAGCCGAGAATCCTTCCGCTCCTGCCGCCGGACCGCCTTGCCCTGTTTCGCAATGGACCCGTCCCCCGGCTCGGCCTCCGGCTCCTGAACATCCTGCGCCTGCTTGTCGCCCGCTGCCTGTTCAGCGGCGAGTCGCTCGCGCTTGGCGGCCAGCCGTTCTGCGAACCGAGAGGACGGAGTCGGGGTCTGCTCCCCGGCGCGGTCTCCTCCGGGAAGCTGGCTGTCCCCCGGCGTCAGGCTCGAAGCCAACGCGGATCCAGAAGACGCTGTGTCGGCGCGGTGACGAACCTTCGCGGCCGCCGCCTGCTCGCGCGTCTGCCGGCGCTCACGTCTGGCTTGTTCCTTGGCTCCACGCTTGGCCTGCTTGACTTCAGCGTCATGCTGCCGTCTGGCGGCCTTCACCTCATCGCGCTCACGACGCGCGGTGGCTTTGGCGGTCGCCTGGCGCTCGCGACGTTCGTCGGTGCTGACCTCGGCCGCGGGCGAGGGTGCCGAAGTCTCCGCGAGCTCGGACGTCGCGGTCCCGTCCCGCAACTCTGAACGGGCACCATCGTCTACCTGCTTCGCGCCCGCGGGCACGACTGATTTGGGCGCCACCGCCTCGGCATCAAGGCCAGCAACGATGGACCCTGCGGTCAGGAAACTACTTGCGGCGGACGACTCTTTTTTTGATCTTGGGGGCGGCTGCCCCAGAGTCGTCATTCACCTCCTCGGGCGATTGATCCGCAGCTTCCTCGACGTCTGGTGCCTCGTCGACGTATTCGTCGACCAGGGGCGCAGATGACGTCAGCGGTGTCGATGCCGACGTGTGATTGGCCATCACGATGTGTTCCTGGGCGACCCGCTCGGCTTCGGCTTCCGCAGCAGCAACCCATTCCAGCGCGGTGCGCTCGGCCTCCTGCAGCTTTTCCTCGGCCGCTGAGCGTGCCGCAGCAACTGCTTGGCTGAGCCGCTCCTGGGCGTCCCGCTTCGACTGCACCGTGACTCGCTCGGCCTCGGCCTGGGCGGCAGCGATACGTTCGCGTGCGTCCTGCTGGGACCTGTCTGCGACTCGACGCGCCTCCTCCTGAGCCTGCTCGATCCGCTCGGCTGCATCCTTCTCGGCCTGGGCGACCTTTCGCTCGGCGTCCAGACGTGCTGCCTCGACGTCAGCAGCGAGCTTGCGCTCGGCCTCCTCGCGCGCCTCGCTTGCCACGCGAGCGGCTTCGTTGGCCTCTGCGGCGACGCGCTCGGCCTCGGCCTGGGCAGCGCGGATCTTGTCGGCAGCCATGCGCTCGGCGTCAGCCAGCTTGGCTGCCGCCTCGGCGCGCTCGGCCTCGGCCTCCCGGGCCAGCTTGTCGGCCTCTTCGTTGGCACGGTCGACCAGCGCCTTGGCTTCGTCGCGCTCGCGCGCCAGCTCCGCAGCATCGTCTTCGTGACGTTGCAGCGCCTCCGCAGCCAGACGATCGGCCTGGACCTTGGCCGCGACGAGCTTCTCCTCGGCGGCACGCTCCGCATCGGACACTCGCACAGCGATCGCCACTCGCTCAGCGGCGGTCTCCTGTGCATACTTCTCGGCTTCGGCCTTGGCCGCTGCGACGTGGCTGCGGGCGGTCTCCTCGGCCTCTCGAATCGTCTGCTCAGCCTGCGCCTTGACCTCCACCAGTCGAATGTCGGCTTCTTCGCGCTCCCGATTGAGCTGGGCGAGTGCGGCCTCCCGATCGGCAGCGGCCTGCGTCGCAACCTTTTCTGCCTCGGCCTGCGCCGCGGCGACATGCCCTGCGGAAGTCTGCTCGGCCTCGGCAACGATCCGCTCGGACTGCGCCTTGACGTCCACCAGACGGGCGTCGGCGGCTTCGCGCTCCTTGGCGAGCTGACTGAGCGCTGCCTCGCGATCCTCGGCAGCCTGCTCCGCGACCTTCTCAGCTTCGGCCCGTGCGGCCTCGACGCGACGCTGCGCGTCCTGCTCGGCGGCCGCAAGGCGGCGCTGGGCGGCCTCCTCGGCGGCCTTCTCCGACTCGGCCAATCGCCGCTCAGCGGTGGCCTTCGCCTGCGCCTCGGCCTCGTCGGCAAGGCGGAGCGCCTCGGTGTTGGCCTGCTCGATTCGCAGCTGGGCCTGACGTTCGGCCTCGGCCTTGGCCGCGGCGACGCGTTCGTCGGCTGCCTTCTGCAGCTCGGCGATCTTGGCGGCAGCTGCCTTGCGTTCACGCTCGATGTCCGCGGTGACCCGATCGGCTTCTTGCTGCGCCGCATTGACACGCTCTGCGGCAGCCTGCTCGGCGGCCTTGAGCCTCGCATTGGCGATCTCGCGCTGGGCGGCCTCGTCGGATTGCAGGCGCGCCGACACCTCGGCTCGCTCCCGAGCGGCCTCCTCCATGAGCCGAGCGGCCTCGGCGCGGGCGGCCGCGACACGCTGCTGGGCAGCGGCGCTCGCTGCCGCAAGCTTTTCAGCGAAAGTGACCGGGACGGTGTCAGCCGTCGGCGGCGTCGGCGTGGAATCGTCGGCCGGCTCGCGCTGCTCCACCGGCTCGACCTTCTCCGCCCGCTCGGGCTCGGGCTGCGCCGGCTCGGGCTCGGGCTCGGGCTCGGGCTCGGACTTCAGGTCGGACTGCGCGTCCTGTACGCGTTCTGGCTCGCTCTGCTGCTGGGCAGCCGGCTCCTGCTCGGGCTGCGCCTGCTCGACCGGCTCGGACTCTGCGGGACTCTCCGAACGTTCGTCGTCCGGTTGGGCCTGCTCCGCTTCGCGGGCAGGCTCCTCGACCCGCAGGTCATTCTCGATCGTTTCGATGACTGGTTCCTCGACGACCACCGGCTGAGGCTCTGCGGCGATCTCAGGCTGGGGGCTTGGCACCGCCTGCTCGGAGAACTCAGCCGCCGTGGGCGCGCTGCCCAGCCGCGAGAACGGCGAGGGGCTGCGGGGGTGGTCGCCATCTGCGACAGGATCATTGAACGAGAGGCGGGTGGCATCGGGCTCGACCGGCTGCGCCTCCGCTACCGCCGGAGACTCGCTGACAGCCGGGAAGGTCTGGGTAGATTCTTGCTCATCGTGCGCTGGGTCCGGCGTGGTGGAGACGGCTTCGCGGGCGGCGTCGAGCTTCTCCGCAAGTGACTTGTCGGCGGGAGTGTCGCTGGCCGGGGAATCGTCGCGGCGCGCGGCATGACGCCGGGTTGCAGCAGACGCCTTGGCGGTGGCGCGCTCGACCCGACGCTTTTCAGCCGCGGCCTGACGGGCCGCACGTGCCGCGGCGCGGCGAGCGCGCGGGTTGTCCTCGTCGCGCCCTTCTGAATCCCGGCTCTCCTTGGCCTCCTCGACCTCGATACCTGCGGCAGCCTGCGACAGCACATCACCCTGAGGAGTGCGGCGCGCGCCGTCCTCGGACTTCGCAGCGGCGACTGAAGATGACCTGCGAGCTGCGGCCTCTTCGCTCTCGAGCATGTCAGCGGCAACCTGCAACGGGTCGGCCCGCCGACGATCGACCGGCTGGTTGGATTCTGAGTCGGTCATGACTCCCTTTCATCTACACCGCTGATGGCACGTCGTGGTCAGTATGCCCCATGCGTCACGTGTGTCACGTACGTTTCGTTCGTCCGCTGCGGGCCGCAACATTCAGGAGCGGTGAGGGCAGCCGCCACGAATGGCTCAACGATCGGGACCGCAGGAAAGTCATGCTGCGCTCGCGGGACCCTCGCACGGTGGCCCGCGGCAACAAGCCATCGACCAACCCGGCATGATGTAGTCCTACTCATGAGTATCGAGGAGGACCGGTGCGGATCGCGCTGCTGTCGTACCGGAGCAAGGCGCACTGTGGTGGCCAAGGGGTCTACGTGCGCCATCTCAGCCGGGGTCTCGCCGAGCTCGGCCACGAGGTCGAGGTCTTCTCGGGCCAGCCCTATCCGGAAGATATCGATCCACGGGTGAAGCTCACCTGCGTCCCGAGCCTCGATTTGTTTCGGGATCCGGACCCTTTCCGGACACCACGCCTGCGGGAGTTTCACAGCGCGACCGACGTGCTGGAGTATGTGCTCACGAAGACCGGATGCTTTGCTGAACCATTCACCTTCAGCCTGCGGGCAGCCCGCCTGCTGCGGGAGCGCGCCGACGAATTCGACGTCGTCCACGACAACCAGAGCCTGGGCTACGGATTGCTGAGCATCGTACGGCGGGGCATGCCACTGGTTGCGACGGTTCACCACCCCATCAGCCGAGATCGCGCCGTCGACCTGGCTGCCGCTCCCCTATGTCGCAGGCTTTCAGTCCGTCGCTGGTACTCGTTCGTGCCGATGCAGGCCAGGGTGGCCCGTCGCATCCCGATCGTGCTGGCAGTCGCCGGCGCATCTGCCGCAGACTCCGTCGAAGACTTCGACCTCGATCCGTCCCAGATGCGCATCGTTCCCCTCGGTGTCGACACCGACCTGTTCGCGCCGTCCGACTCGCGCGTCCCGGGGCGGATCGTCGCGGTGGCGAGCGCGGACCGCCCCCTCAAGGGTGTCGTTCATCTACTCGAAGCGGTCGCCAAGATGCGCACCGAGCGCGCGGTCGAGCTTCATCTGGTCTCCAATCTCGAGCCCGGGGGCGCGACCGAGCGGAAGATCACCGAGCTCGGCATCGGTGACGCGGTACATGTCGTCAACGGCATCAGCGATCAACACCTCGCCGCGTTGCTCGCGTCCGCCGAGGTCATGTGCGTTCCCTCGCTGTACGAGGGCTTCTCGCTGCCGACAGTCGAGGCGATGTCGTGCGGGACCCCGGTCGTCGCGAGCCGCGCCGGAGCGCTGCCGGAAGTCGTCGGCGACTGCGCCGTGCTGGTCGAGCCCGGCGATTCCGAAGCCCTTGCTGCGGCCGTCAAACAACTGCTGGACTCACCCGACGAGCGTGCCCGGCTCGCCGCCGCAGGGCGGTCCCGGGCAGTCGAACGCTACAGCTGGACCTCGGTCGCGCGTGCGACCGTCGAGGCCTACACCGAGGCCATTGCCGCAGCCCGCGGCCGAACGAGCAGGAGCCTTCATGCTGACCGTTGACTTCGACCGCCTCCGTGTTGGACGCGGCACCCGCTTCATCGACGTCGGTGCCGGAGGCGGACGTCACTCCTTTGAGGCACTGAGGCGCGGTGCGCTGGTGACGGCGTACGACATGGACGAGGTCGAGCTCAAGGGGGTCGACCAGATGTTCGGCGCACTCGCCCTGGAGGGCGAGGTCCCGTCCGGTGGAGCTGGCGAGGTGCAGGTCGGCGACATCCTTGACATGCCGTACGCCGACGGCAGCTTCGACGTCGTCCTCGCTTCGGAGATCCTTGAGCACGTACCGCAGGACGACCGGGCGATCGACGAGCTCGTGCGCATCCTGGCCCCCGGCGGCATCTTGGCTGTGACGGTTCCGCGCTGGTTGCCGGAGCGGATCTGCTGGGCCCTCTCCGACGAGTACCACGCCAACGAAGGCGGGCACATCCGCATCTTCAAGGCCGACGAGCTGGAGGCAAAGATCGTCGCGACCGGCATGACCTGCACCCACAAGCATCATGCGCACGCCCTGCACTCGCCATTCTGGTGGCTCAAGTGCGCCGTCGGGGTCGAGCGCGAACAGCACCCCTTGGTGCGGACGTACCACCGGATGCTCGTGTGGGACATGATGCAGGCGCCGACTGCAACCCGGCTCGCCGAGCGCGCACTCAACCCCGTCATCGGCAAGAGTGTCGCCCTCTACTTCCGAAAGCCGCTCTGACCGTGGCCGCCGTTCCTTCTGTCCCCGGCGTGCTGACCGAGAGTCAGGTGCGGCAGACCGCCGCGTCGATCGTGGCCACGCAGCTTCCCTCGGGCGCGATCCCCTGGTTCACCGGCGGTCACACTGATCCGTGGGACCACGTGCAGGCAGCGATGTCCTTGAGCGCGGCCGACCGATGCGATGCGGCCGTACTCGCGTATGAATGGCTGCGTGACGTGCAACGGCCGGACGGTTCGTGGGCGATCCGGTACGTCGGCGACGTCGTGGAAGACCCGCACACCGACTCGAACTTCTGCGCGTACATCGCAACCGGTGTGTGGCATCACTGGCAGGCCACCGCCGACCGCTCGTTCGTCGAGCGCCTGTTTCCCACCGTCGCGCGCGCGATCGATCTCGTGCTCGAGATGCAGCGGCCCGACGGAGCGATCGTCTGGGCTCGCACCGAATCGGGTCCGGAGGCGGAGGCCCTGGTGACCGGCAACGCGAGTATTCACCTCAGTCTGCGCTGTGCCATCGGCCTGGCCGATCTGCTCGGCGACTCGCGACCGGACTGGGAGCTGTCGGCCGCACGGCTGCGGCATGCACTCGACGAGCACCCCGAGCTTTTCGACCCCAAGCCGACGCACTCGATGGACTGGTACTACCCGCTGCTCGGCGGCGCCCTGACCCCCGAGCGTGCGGCGCAGCGGATCGACGAGCGCTGGGACGACTTCGTCGTCGCCGGGTTGGGCGCCCGCTGCGTCTCCACCAACCCGTGGGTCACCGGTGGCGAGACCTGTGAGCTCGCCCTGGCGCTGGACGCGTTGGGACGCACGGATCAGGCCCGAGCGCAGCTCGCCGCGATGCAGCATCTGCGCGAGAATGACGGCTCCTACTGGACTGGACTGGTCTACGACATCGAGACCCGTTGGCCCGATGAGCGGACCACGTGGACGGCGGCGACGGTCATCCTTGCTGCCGATGCCATTTCCCGAACCACCCCCGCCAACGGCGTGTTCCGAGGCAGCGGTCTTCCGCTGTGCGACTGGAAGGTGAGTGAAGCATGCCCCTGCCCGAGTCCGTGGTGACAGAGTTTCCCGAGCGTCTCACGCAGCTGGCGGAGTCGACCAAGGGATTCATGCCGCCTGACGAAGGCCTGGCGCTCCATGCCGCCGCATCGCATTACCTACGTTCTGGCGGGGTCGCCGTCGAGATCGGTACCTACTGCGGCAAATCGACGATCTACCTGGGTCACGCAGCACAGGCGACCGGATCGACCGTCGTCACGATCGACCACCACCGCGGATCCGAGGAGCACCAAGTCGGCTGGGAGTACCACGACGCTTCGCTCGTCGACCCGGAGTCCGGTCGCTTCGACACGCTCCCGACTCTGCGGCGCGTGCTCGCCGAGGCCGATCTCGAGGAAGTCGTCGTGCCGATGATCGGCCGTTCCGTCGCCGTGTCGCGCTGGTGGCGCACCCCGGTGGACCTGGTGTTCGTCGACGGCGGGCACACCGAGGAGGCAGCTCAGCTGGACTTCCGCGGCTGGGCACCATGGGTCCGCCTGGGTGGCGCGCTGGTGATCCACGACGTCTTCCCCGATCCCAACGACGGAGGACAGGCGCCGTACCGGATCTATCGCGAGGCGATTGACAGCGGAGACTTCGTGGAGGTGTCGGTCACCGGCTCGATGCGGGTCCTGACTCGGGTCGAGCTCTCCCCCGACTCCCGCTGAGCTGCGTCGCGCCGATGCTCTTCAACGGTCGATCGGGAATGGGATGCAGCGGGACCAGCGCCGAGCCCCGGACTCGTCCGAGCTAGCGTGAGCCGCATGTCGAGCATGGTGCTGCGCAACGTCCGCGTGGTCGGGATCAGCGGTCCAGCTCCGACAGGCCTGCGCGATGTCGTGATCGAGCAGGGTGTCGTGACCGCGGTCGGCCCATCCGACCTCCGCACGTTCGCGTCGGTCGAGGTGCAGGCAGACGGCCGCTGGCTCATACCAGGGCTGTGGGACCAACACGTCCACCTCGGTCAGTGGGCACAGGCAGCGCAACGGGTCGACTTCTCGATGACGCGCTCTCCCGAGGACGTCACTCGGTTGGTTGCCGAACGACTGGACATGCATCCGGGTGAGGCTTTGATCGGCTTCGGGCACCGGGCGGGCGAATGGACCCGCGAGGCAACGGTCGCCGAGCTCGACGTCGTGGCAGGAGGTGTGCCGGTGGTTCTGGTCAGCGGAGATGCCCACCACGGCTGGCTGAGCTCCGCGGCACTGAGCATGCTCGGCATTCCTCCACGCAGCACGGTGCTGCAGGAGCACGAGTGGTTCCCGGTCTACGAGCGAGTCGCGCACGTCTTCGGCGAGCCGGATGCGGCTGCATATCGGCACGTCCTCGAGCGGGCCGCACGACGGGGAGTTGTCGGGCTGGTGGATTTCGAGCTGGCCGACAACATCCGAGCGTGGCCCCAACGTTGGAACACCGCCGGGTTGCTCCGCCTCCGCGCTGCTTTCTACCCCGGCCATCTCGACGATGTCATCGCACTCGGCCTGCGCACGGGTGACCCGCTTCCGGGATGCGACGCGCGCGCCACCGTTGGCCCGCTCAAGATCATCTCGGACGGTTCGCTCAACACCCGCAGCGCATGGTGCTGTTCGCCGTACGCCGACGGTGATCGGCTCGATCACCCCGCGGGCTACTCCAACTACTCCGCCGAGGAGCTCGTCGACCTCATGCGCCGCGCCCGTGACGCCGGCATCGAGGTCGCGACCCACGCCATCGGTGACGCCGCCGTGCATCAAGCCGTCCGCGCCTATGCCGATACCGGTGCCCGCGGGTCCATCGAGCACGTACAGCTCGCGCTCTGGGAGGACATCGCCGCCATGGCCTCGCTCGACCTGCGGGCCAGCGTCCAACCGTCACACCTGATCGATGACCATCCGATCATCGACAGCCTGTGGCCTGAACGGGGCGATCGGTGCTTCGCACTGCGCGAGATGCTCGACGCGGGCGTGACTATGGCGCTCGGCTCGGACGCCCCTGTGTCGCCGCTGGATCCGTGGAGCACGATTGCTGCGGCGGTCGACCGTGCTGCCGTCGGATCGTCACCGTGGCACCCTGAACAGGCTTTGACGCCCCGCGAGGCCCTGGCCGCATCGGTCGACGGTCAACCGACGGTTGCTCCCGGATCGCCCGCCGACCTGGTCCTGCTCGATACCGACCCCCTGGCTGCTGGCAGCCCGCTGGCGACGATGCCGGTGGCGGCCACCTATGTGGGCGGCAACGAGGCGTTCTCCAACCTGTGAGGACCGGCTGCAGCTGTCACAGCATCAACCCGTGATCGGTCCACATCTCGGCGTGCAAGCCACCTCAGACGACACGCCCGGACGGCGACTTCGTCCGGGCCGGATCGGTCTGCGGGATGGCGCCGAGCACGTCGTCGATGGCGGCGAGCACGTCGTCGTCCAACGTGAGGCCCGCTGCAGCGGCATTGGACTCGACCTGCTCGGGGCGCGACGCCCCCACGATCGCGCCAGCCACGTTGTCGTTGGACAGGACCCACGCGATGGCCAGCTGAGCCATCGTCACGCCCATGCCATCGGCGATCGGCTGGAGCCCCTGCACGGCCGTCAGCACCTCATCGTCAAGGAAGTGCTTGATGTTGTCGGCGCCACCCTTCTCGTCGGTCGCACGGCTTCCAGCCGGGAGCTCGGCTCCCGGCTTGTACTTGCCGGTCAGCACCCCCTGCGCGATGGGCGACCAGACGATCTGCGAGATGCCCAGCTCACGGGAGGCCGGGACGACCTGTCCCTCGATGACCCGCCACAGCATCGAGTACTGCGGCTGGTTCGAGATCAGCTGAATGCCCAGGTCCCGAGCCAGAGCGTGGCCGGCACGGATCTGGTCGGCGGTCCACTCGCTGACCCCGATGTAGAGCGCCTTGCCGTGGCGGACGACATCGGCGAATGCCTGCATCGTCTCCTCGAGCGGAGTCTCGTGGTCGTATCGGTGCGCTTGGTAGAGATCGACGTAATCGGTGCCGAGCCGCTCCAGCGATCCGTCGATCGACTCCATGATGTGCTTGCGCGACAGGCCCGTGTCGTTGGGTCCGCCGGGCCCGGTCGGCCAGTAGACCTTCGTGAAGATCTCGATCGACGCCCGCCGCTGGTCCTTCAGCGCCTCGCCAAGCACCGACTCGGCCTTGGTGTTGGCGTAGACGTCAGCGGTGTCGAAGGTGGTGATACCAGCGTCCAGAGCCGCCCGCACGCAGGCCAGCGCAGCGTCGTTCTCCACCTGCGAGCCGTGGGTCAGCCAATTGCCGTAGATGATCTCGCTGATCTTGAGCCCGCTGTTGCCGAGGAATCTGAAGTCCATGATTCGAGCCTAGCGGCGGCACCCCACACCGCGACCTGGCAGCCACCGGCTGCTGGCCGCCAAGCCGATCGGACCGGCTCAGCTCCCCGAGAACGTCGCCTTCCCGGGACCGTTCTCGATGAACGAAGCCATGCCTGCGGCCTGGTCGGCTGTCGCGAACAACGCCGCGAACTCGGCACGTTCGATCTCGAGGCCGGTCTGGAGATCTACCTCCAGACCCCGATCCACCGCGGCCTTTGCCGCACGCAGTGCCAGCGCAGGGCCACCGACGAACTGCGCGGCCCACTCGGTCGCCTTGTCGTACACCTCGTCCGCAGGGTGCAGCTGGTCGACCAGACCAATCGCCAATGCCTCCTGCGCGTCGATGAAACGCCCCGTGAAGACCAGTTCCTTGGCGCGAGCCGGGCCCACGAGTCGGGCCAGGCGTTGCGTGCCGCCTGCCCCGGGAATGATGCCGAGCAGGATCTCGGGCTGCCCCAGCTTCGCGTTGTCCGCGGCGAAACGGACGTCGGTCGCGAGCGCGACCTCGCAGCCACCTCCCAGAGCGAATCCCGTGATGGCCGAGACCGTGGGCTTGCCGATCGCAGCCAGGGCCCGGGTGAAGGTCTGCAGGGTGTGCGCGTGGCGCGCCATCTCCTGGTAGGTCATGGCCGACATCTCCTTGATGTCGGCGCCGGCGGCGAACACCCGGTCGCCTCCGAACACGACCACCGCGGCGATGTCGTCTCTGCGGTCCGCCTCCGCGCTGACCTCGGTGATCTCGTGCTGCATCTGCGCGTCGAGCGCGTTCATCTTGGGTCGATCGAGTCGAATCGTGCCGACCCCGTCCTTGACCTCGAGTCGAACGAGCTCACCCATCGTGGCCTCCAGCCGCATCACCGGCGGTTGGTCCGCCGTCCGCATGAGCATAGATCAGCGCGTCGGTTCGGCCTCGTCGGCGTGGCGAGACGGTGACGCGGCATCCTGGGCTCCGCGCGGTCCACCAGATGCGGCGCCGATCGTGGACCGCTAGGGTCGTCGGACTGTCCCCCACGAAAGGTTGTGCCATGTACTTCGGTGGATCCATTGTCCTGCTCGCCCTCGGCGCGATCCTGTCCTTCGCGGTCCAAGACTCCATCAACGGAGTCGATCTGGTTGCGGTCGGCTACATCCTGATGGCTGCTGGAGCGCTCGGCATCCTGCTCAGTCTGGTGCTCAACGGCCAGCGCGCCGAGGGTCGCCGGGACGAGCGCGGTCGGGACGACCTCCCCCCGCGCTGATCTCAGTCACACCAGATGAGTGGTGCTGCGGGCGGGCGTCAGCCCGCCCCTGGCGCCACTCATCTGGCAGAACCATCACCGCGTGGCTGCGGGTCAGACGACCTTGCCGGCCAGCACGCTGTACGTGAAGAACATGACGCCGAGCACCAGTCCGACATGCCCCAGGATTGACAGTGACGGGCCACCGGCCCAGTCGTCCTCGACCGATTCCGCCGCATGCCGTCCTCCGCCGGGCAGCCAACGGGCGAGAATGAGCACGCCGATCAGCGCCTCACCCCACCACAGGATCAACGCCAGGACACCCAGCACGCCTCCCGGCGAGATCAGGTAGGTGATCCACACGGCGAGCGCCAAGACGCCCAGCACGGTGTGCATGTTGAGCACCGTCGCAGGTATCTGAGCGTTGCCGGGTTGCCCGGCGTCGGTGGACAGCCTCATCCGGGTCAGCAGCACGACGACTCCGGCCAGCGCGGTCAGCATCCACAGCACGTTCTCGATCTCCACGCTCGCATCGTGGCACACGACGGGTTCGGCCGACAGCGCTGCGGAGCTGCCAACTGCACCGATGCCGCGTGACGCGGGTTCCTCCCGGTCGTTGATCAGCGCATGCACTGGTTGTCACGAGTCCTCCTTGCCGCCGTGTCCACGGCCGCCCTGGTCGCCGCCGCGACCCCCGCTCAAGCACGGGCTCCCGAGCCCGGCAGCCTCGAGTACACCCTGCGCGACAGCGCGAACATGACGGACGCGTACGGCCGGACCGCAGGACAGCTGTCCAATCCTGCCTACCTCCCAGCCCTGGTCCAGGAGAGCAACGCGGTCATCATGGCCCAGCTGCTGGCCCAGGCCGCCAGTCCGCTCCGCCCTGCCCTCACCCCCGCCATGGCCGTGCCGGGCTGGAACGTCGGCAACCCACTGCGCGCCGGGTGGAACGGCACGCGTGGGGTCATCACACCGGTTGCATTCACCAACCGCCATGGCGCGCTGCTGCGCGGAGATGTCTTCACCCCGAAGCCAGGAGCCACGGATCCGTACACCGGCAAGTCGCTCAAGGGGCCGTTCCCCGGCGTCGTGATCACTCCCGGCTCCGTCCAGGGATCGGGGCGCATGTACTGGTGGCTGGCCCAGGACCTGGCCGAACGCGGCTACGTCGTGCTGGTCTACGACGTTCAGGGCCAAGGGACCAGCGAGACGCTCCCGCATGACAGCGGCCAGGCCTTTCCATTCTGCAATCCGTTGTCGCCCGCACAACCGACCGAGCAGACCGGGTGTCCCGGCGTGACGTCGCAGCAGCCGGCCAACTTCATCAAGGGCACCGAGGACGCGACCGACTTCTTCTTCTCGACGCCCTCGCAGCCCTACCCCAACCCCGGATCCGATGGTGCACAGGTCGATGCCCACAACCCACAGTGGAAGCAGTTCGACCGCAGCTCCGACCCCCGCGCGGTGACCCGGGGCCGGACGACTCGCTTCGCGATCATTGGGCACTCACTCGGCGCTGCTGCTGTCTCGAAGGTCCAGGGCACGGATGACCGAGTGGCCGCGGTCGTCGCCCTCGACAAGCTGCAGGGTGGCGGATTCGAGACCGCAGGGCTCGACGTCGGTGCGACCAGGCCCGTTGTTCCAGCTCTGGGCATCCAGTCCGAGTACGGCTTCACCGTGACCCCGTCCAGCCTGTCCGCCGGATCCTCCTTGTTCCCCGCCCCGGGCAACCCGGATCCCATGCGCGAGCGCAATACCGGGTTCGAAGCCTGGCGCAGTGCAGGCGTCGACACCATGCTCGTGGTCCCCCGGGCGTCGACCCACCTGGAATACACCGACATCCCGTTGGTTCTCCCAGCCAGCAGATACGGCCAGGACCTCGCCAGCGTCTACACACAGCGCTGGCTGGAGCGCTACCTCAAGCACGAGGACGTACCGGCCCGACCGACGACCGACCCCCTGCTGGCGACGTCGCTGCCCTACCTCGAGCCTGTCGGCAACGGTCTGTGGAAGTCAGTCACACTCCAGCGGGCCAGCGCACTGAGCTTCTACTACTGTTCGGCAGTCGCCATCACGGATCGCAGTGGCTCATCCCTGCACAGCGATGGGGACATCGCCGGCGTGGGCGGTTGCGCACCGTAAGCAAGGCGTGTCCACGAAATCGCAACGGCGGTCGGTCACTCTCGCAGCCGGGTGACGATCGGTCGAGCCGGCGCGGGGACTCGTCGGTAGCCTGAACGTGTGAACGAGACTCTTCGCGACGACGACCTCGCACTCGAGCCGACCTCGGGCTCCGAGGAGTTCACCGGCTTCTCGATCGTGCTCGCAGGAGAACGCATCGGTACGGTCGCACTGCGCCAAGAGGAGCGGCGCACGGTGTCGATCCGCTGGAACACCGGTGCAGACAACGTCGCAGTCGCGGTTCGAGCACTCCGTCTCGCGCTCGCGCACGCCTTCGGTGAGCTCGGCATGACCCGGGTCGAAGCGCGGATCCCGGTTGATCGGACCAGCGACGTGCGTACGGCATCGATCGCGGGCATGCGGCGCGAAGGCACCGTTCGCGGCGCGGGGACCGAGCCGGACCGAGCGCTGCTGGCGCGGATCGCGGACGACCCCGAGCCGTACAGCCGCGACGGCTTCATCGCGATCCTCAACGCCGGGCTCCCGACCAAGCGAGTCATCAGCCAGGGACTGCTGCGCGACGAGCAGGGTCGGGTGCTGCTGTGCGAGCTCACGTACAAGAACGAGTGGGATCTGCCGGGTGGCGTCATCGAGGTCGGCGAGGCGCCGGCGGTAGGCCTGGTTCGCGAGCTCCACGAGGAGCTCGGCATCACGGTCGAGGTCCGTGACCTGATCACGGTCAACTGGTTGCCGGCCTGGCGGAGCTGGGACGATGCCTGCATCTTCCTGTTCGATCTCGGTGTCGTCGACTCCACGATCACCGCGGGCATGACGCTGCAGCCCACGGAGATCAAGGCCGTCCACTGGTGCGATCCCGAAACCATCCGAGCGAATGCCGCCGCTGCCGCGATCGAGCTGCTCGAGGCCATCGACGCCGGCGCGATGCCTTCCTACCGCGAGGCCCCCAAGGCAGCCGAGTAGACATCGTCGCCAGACATGACGAAAGCCCCGGAGCACGCTCCGGGGCTCTCGCCGATGATCTAGATCAGAGGGGACGGCAGGCCATCCCCGGCTCTTGCGAGCTTGTTCAGATCAGAGGGGACGGATGTTCGTCGCCTGCAGGCCCTTCTGGCCCTGCTCGACGTCAAACTCGACCTTCTGGTTCTCATCCAGCGAGCGGTAGCCGCTGGACGCGATGGCGCTGAAGTGCGCAAAGACGTCTTCGCTGCCGTCGTCGGGGGCGATGAATCCAAAGCCCTTGTCAGCGTTGAACCACTTGACGGTTCCTGTAGCCATAATATTTCTCCTCTTGGCGAGTTGTCACCCACGACTTTCGCGAGTGACTGTCGCGACACACATCCAACCTGCGAGAAGAACTAGCTACCTTTTACGGAACACTTGATCATTCGTAGAGCCCAACGTCGTGCAACAGCAACCATCGTAGCGGGTCCGGACCGAATCTGGTGGATCACTCCGAGTCGGCGCTGACGACGCCGCCGTACTGGCCCAGCGCGCGGGGCTTTCCGTTGCCACCCGGGATGTACATGAGGACTTGGTGGTAGTAGCGAAGCT
>NZ_JBAVDI010000108.1:0-16200 GCF_049587115.1 Aeromicrobium sp. | reverse complement strand
ATCCAAGCGCTTGCTCGAATTCACGCTCTTGCTGCCCACGGATCGGTCGCAGACGACGAGCTCGGCCGACCGGTCGGCGCGGCAGGAGTCTCAAGGCTGACCGCCCTTGCCACCATGGTGCGAGCGCCGACAGCGGCGCCGGGCTTGATCGTCGCTGCACTCGTGCACGCCGAGATCGCTTCGGCAGGCGCCTTCGCGACGCACAACGGGGTCATTGCTCGGGCGGCGGAGCGGCTGGTCCTGGTTGCCAAGGGCGTCGATCCCGCGTCGGTCACAGTGCCAGAAGCCGGGCATGCGGCCGAGCCAGAGGCCTACAGCGCAGCTCTCTCGGCGTACGCGAAAGGCCAACCGGCGGGAGTGCATCAATGGTTGATGTACGCGTCGCAGGCGTTCACGCGTGGTGCCGAGGCCTCGCCCCTGGTTGGTTGACACAGAGCGGCGGCGCCGATCCCCGGGGGAATGGCGCCGCCTGGCAAGCATCACTGGCTACCAGGCGTGCTGGATCTGCGTCGTCGCGGCTCCTCATGAATCCCTGAGTGGAGAGAAGTCCGGCGAGCGACTATCCCATTGAGACGGGTGATCGCCGCGTGGGTACCGGTGTGCTGTGCCGCTGTGAAGTTCTGATTCCTGTCTACGCCAGATGCCCGCTCGGCGACAGACCTACTCGCTCGTAATGTTGTGCGCCTGAATTCACAATCAGGCGCCTCGCTGCTTGCGGCGTGAGATCAGTGCGAGCGTGATGGCTCCGACGGCGCTGGCCGCGACGGCAACCGCGGCGGCCTTGCCGGCCCTGGTGTGCAGGCCGAGACGGCCGCGCAATGCGACGGGGCGCGCGAACGTGAGGATCGGCCAACCGTTGTCCTCGGCGAGTCGGCGCAAGGTCTTGTCCGGGTTGACCGCGAACGGGTGGCCGACCGCCTCGAGCATCGGTGCGTCGGTCTCGGAGTCGGAGTAGGCGTACGACGCGGCCAGGTCGTAGCCCCGCTCGCTGGCGAGCTGGCGCATCGCGACCGCCTTGTTCGGCCCGTACGCATAGAAGTCGACCTCGCCGGTGTAGCGGCCGCGCTGCGCAACCAGGGTCGTGGCGATGACGTGATCGACGCCCAGCATCTCGCCGATCGGTCCGACGACCTCCGACCCCGAGGCGGACACGATCACGACGTCGCGCCCAGCCGCTTGGTGCTGTTCGATCAGGTCGACCGCCTCCTCGAAGACCAGGGGGTCGATGATCGTGTGCAGGGTCTCGGCGACTGACTGGCGGACGACCTCGACGTCCCACCCCGTCACCATCTGCGTCATGTAGGTCCGCATCTTCTCGAGCTGGTCGTGGTCGGCACCGTTGATCGCGAACATGAAGTTGGCGTAGGCGCTGCGGAGCACTGCTCGGCGGCTGAGCAGTCCGCCCTGGTAGAACGGTCGGCTGAACGCGAGGGTGCTGGACCTCGCGATGATGGTCTTGTCCAGGTCGAAGAATGCGGCCGACCTCGTGGGTTTCACGTCCTCAGGATAGGCGGGTCCACACCCAGCGGTCTCAGGCTCGGCCGTCCACACCTCGACGAGCGGCCGTTCTTCCACGGCACTCGGGAGAGCACGCTCGGGGACATGCCAGATCCTCAGACCCCCTTGATCGTGACCTCGGACGAAACCTTGCTCGACGACTCGCTGCGCTGGTGTGCAGCGGTGGGGGTCGTGGCGGAGGTCGCACCAGACGTGACGGGAGCGCGGCGCTCATGGCGGCAGGCGCCGGTCGTGATCGTGGGGGAGGACCTTGCCCATCAGCTCGCGGCCGCAGATCTGCCACGCCGCGAGCATGTGCTGCTGGTGGTCCGTGATGTCGAACGGTGGTGGCACGACGCCATCTCGCTGGGCGTCTCGGTGGTCTGCGCACCGCAGGAGGAGGGCCGCATCCTCGAAGCGCTTGCCACAGCCTTGGATGGTCGCGGCGAGGCCTGCCTGGTCAGCATGGTCGGCGGTTCTGGTGGCGTGGGAGCATCGACCCTTGCGGTCTCGACCGGCCTTGCGGCTCGCCGGAGGGGGCTCCGCACACTCCTGTTCGATGCCGATCCGCTCGGCGGCCGCTTGGAGGTCCTGCTCGGGGCCGAGGCGACCGACGGGCTCAGGTGGCACGACTTCGACGCGACGCGTGGCCGGCTGAGTGCAGGTTCGCTGGCCGATGTCCTGCCGGTGCACGACGGGGTGTCGTCGCTGTCGTGGAATGCCGCAGACCTGGCGGTGCTGCCGCAGGCCGTGGCACCGGTCCTCACCGCGGCGGTGCGCGGCTTCGACCTGGTCGTTGCCGACGTGCCGCGACATCTCGACGCCACCGGCTCCGACATCCTCGGGCGCTCTGTTCTCACTGTGCTCGTGGTGGCCGAGGACATGTGCGGGCTGAGTGCAGCTCGCCAGGTGCTGGGTCGGGCGCAGCAAGTCGCCTCGTCGATCGCGGTGATCAGCGTCGCCAGGCACGGCGGAATCGGACCGGCTGCCGTCTCCGAGGTGCTCGGCCTCCCGGTGCTGGCGCGGCACCGCGTGGACCGCAGGATGCGTTCGGCGGTGGACCGTGGTTTCGGGCCGGGACGCTCGCGCGCGGCTCGGCGCACGGCCACGACACTGCTCGACACCTTGGGTCTCGAATCCTCATGACAGACCTATCGATCCTCGAACGGGTCCGACAACGGCTGGCTGCCGAAACCTCAGAGCCGAGCCCACACAGCGTTGCAGTCGCCCTGCGCGCCGAGCAGCACGTCGCGGGCAGCGGCGCCGTGCTGGCCCTGGTCGACCAGCTTCGTAGCGAGACGCGGGGAGCTGGCCCGCTCGATCCGCTGCTCGCGATGCCGGGAGTCACCGACGTCCTGGTGAACGGGCCAAATGAGGTGTACATCGACCGCGGTCGAGGCCTTGAGCGAGCAGAAATACGGTTCGCCGACGACGGTGCTGTGCGGCGCCTGGCCCAGCGACTGGCCGCACAGGGCGGGCGGCGCCTTGACGACGCGAGCCCGTGGGTCGACGCCAGACTCAGCGACGGCACCCGGTTGCACGCGGTCCTGGCACCGCTGGCGCGGCCGGGCACCCTCCTCTCGCTGCGAGTTCCGGCTCGCCGGGCCTTCAGCCTCGACGAGCTGCGGAGGGCCGGCTCCCTCACCGACGACTCTGCCCACCTGCTCCACCGGATCATCGCTGCGCGGGCGGCATTTGTGATCACGGGAGGTACGGGCTCGGGGAAGACGACTCTGCTGGCCGCCCTGCTCGCGGCGGTGGATCCGAACGAGCGACTGGTCATCGTCGAGGACGCCACCGAGCTGAGACCAGACCACCCGCACGTCGTCGGGCTGGAAGCCAGGCCCGCGAACGTGGAGGGTGCCGGACTTGTGACGGTCCGCGACCTGGTGCGTCAGGCGCTGCGGATGCGTCCAGACCGCCTCGTGGTCGGAGAGGTGCGTGGTGCCGAGGTCGTCGACCTGCTGGCGGCTCTCAACACAGGCCACGAGGGTGGATGCGGCACTTTGCACGCCAACTCACCCCTCGACGTGCCAGCCCGATTCGAGGCGCTCGGGGTGGCAGCGGGGCTGCCCCGCGACGCAGTGCACAGTCAGCTCGCGGCGAGCCTTGATCTGGTGATCCACGTGGCACGCGGCACGGATGGGGTGCGCCGGATCGAGCAGATTGCGGTGCTCGACCGCAATCGCGACGGCACGGTGGCCTGTGTCCCGGCCGTGACGTTGGGCCCAACGGGATCGGAACCGGGGGTCGGTCGCGGGCGTCTTGAGGCGATGCTCAGGTGATCGTGATCGCGGCGATCCTCGCCGCTGTCGCGGTCCTGCTCCGGCGGCCACCGGACCGCTGGCTTGCGCGGCAGCGTCTCGGGCTCGGGTACCGCTTGCGGCGGATCTCTGCCCCGATGCGCTTCGTTGCGATTGCCTGCGTGGTCGGAGCCGCTGCAGTTGGCATCACGGGCACCCGTCTGGTGCTGCTGCTGACGGCAGTCGGTGTGGCGACCTTCACAACTCGGCTGTGGCGGGCTGAACGTCGCAGGAAGGCTGTCCGAGCCCGGCGCTGCGAGGTGGCCGAAGCAGTCGGGGTGATGGTGGCCGAGCTGCGCTCGGGGATGCTCCCACAGCGCGTTCTGATCGGGCTCGCCGCCGACTTCGACTTTCTGGCGCCAGCATCGCGCGCAGCACGTCTCGGGGGGGATGTGCCCGTCGCACTGCGCGCCTCGGCCACCGAGCCCGGGGCCGAGCTGCTCGACGAGCTTGCCGGCGCCTGGCAGGTCGCGGATCGAGCAGGTGCGCCGTTGGCCCAGGTCCTGGAGCGACTGGAGGAGACTGCGCGCGGAGATCAGGAGATTGCGTGGGAGGTTGAGTCCGGACTTGCTCCGGCACGGGCCACGGGCCGACTCATGGCGGTCCTCCCGGTGTTCGGTCTCGCGCTGGGCTCCGGCATGGGCGGCGATCCGCTCGCGGTGCTCACCGGAACACTGCCGGGCGTGCTCTGCCTCTCGGCGGGGTGCGCTCTCGCGTGCTGGGGGGTCGCGTGGGTCGAGCGGATCGCGGCCGTCGGGGAGCAGCGCCCGTGACGGCGGGAATTTTGGCCGCACTCGCGGTCTGGTGCGGTGTCCCGGCCAGCTCGCGCCCACGACGACGGGCGATGTTCGGGCAGCAGTCCGAGCCCCGCAGGCCGAATGCCGCGCTGCTGTCCGCCCTGATCTCGCCCCTCGCGGTGGCCATGGTCCTGGGCAGTCCGATGGGTACGATCCTGGGCCTCGCACTGGCACCGCTCGTCTACAGAGGAGTGGGTCGGTTGGAGTCGAGCGCGTCGCGACGTCGCGCTGCGCGCGTCGGAGCGCAGCTCCCCGCCGCTCTGGACCTGATGGTCGCGACACTGACGGTCGGCTGCCCACCCGTGCGGGCCTTCGCGCTCTCAGCCGAGGCCACGGCTGATCCACTCGGCTCCGATCTCGGCTTGGTCGCCGGCCGGCTGGCAGTCGCATCCGATCCGGACGCGGTCTGGCGCGGGCTGGGCCGCGACGCATCCCTGGCCCCGGTGGCGCGCGCTTTCCGGCGTGCCGAAACATCCGGAATGCCGGTCGCCGACATCGTGGCGGGGGTGGCCGACGACTTGCGCCGCGAGCAACGCGCACACCGACGCCAGCAGAGCGGCAAGGTGGCCGTCCGCACTGCGGCTCCGTTGGGCGTGTGCTTCCTGCCCGCCTTCTTCCTCGTCGGGATCGTGCCGACCATCATCGCGACGTTCGGCTCGTTCAACCTGTGATCCACAGCCTGCGTGACCGGATCTGTTGTCCCCAGTCGGTCAGCCGCCACGCAGATCGAAGCCCGCGAAACACATCTTCTGGATGACACATTCACCCATCGAAAGGACGCAGCATGAAGCACATCCAGCCGCACGCCGAGCAAGGCATGACGACCGCCGAGTACACCGTGGGCACCCTCGGCGCCTGCACGATCGGTGGTGTCCTGGTCAAGGTCGGGCAGTCGCCGTGGTTCGGCAAGCTCGTCGAGGACGTGCTCAACAAGATCCCCGACATCCTCCCGTTCTGACCCTCCGGTCCGGGGCGGCCGGCGAGTCGCCCCGGACTCCTCCTGGAAGGAGTTTTGATGTCTCATCGCGATGACAGCGGGATGGCGACCGCGGAATACACCGTCGGCACTCTCGGTGCAGTCGTGGTCGCCGCAGTTCTCTACCGGATCGGGCTGCCCGACAGCCACAACCCGTGGTTCGAGTCATTCGAGGACATCCTCAATCGGGCTTTCGGGTGGGGCGCGCTGAAGAGCATCCTTCCGGGTTTCGGCATGAGGATCCGGTGAAGCGCGAGCGCGGGATGGTGACCGCTGAGCTCGCGACGGTTGCGCCATTCGTCGTGGCCTTGACGTTCCTGCTGCTGTGGGTCGTCTCCCTGAGCCTGACTCAGATCCGTATCGCGGATGCCTCCCGCGAGGCCGCTCGCATGCTGGCCCGGGGTGAGTCGACCGACGCCGCCACCCGAGTCGCGCGTCGCCAATCCCCTGATGGGGCCACTGTCACCGTGGATACCAGCGCGGGCATCGTGGAGGTGTCGGTCACGGCCTCGTCGCGCATGCCGCTGCCCTTCTTCGCCGGGATCGGTGCCCGCCGAATGCGGTCCGTGTCCGTTGCGGCCGTTGAATCCCCATGACGCGCACCGATGATCGTGGCGCCGCGACGGTGTCCGTCGCGATCTTGGCTCTGGCGCTGGTCTTGGTGGTTGTGGTGGCAACCGAGATGGCCGGTCTCGTGAGGCTCCGCCATCGAGTGGCCGCTGCCGCGGACCTGGCCGCGCTCGCGGCGACCCAGGCGAGCGTGGCCGGGGATGATGCCTGTGACCAGGCGCGGCGGATCGCCGAGCGGAACGGCGCCACCGTCACCCGGTGCCGGATGGACTACGACGTCGCCACGATCACGGCACGCGCGGCGAGCCGCACGTGGTGGGGTCTCGAGTGGTCGTTCGAGCAGGACGCCCGCGCAGCCCCGGCCTTCTACCTCTCGGAGTGAGACTCGGGCGCAGCAGCGCCTGCGGTCTCGTCGACGGGGGCGTCAGCCAGCAGCGCGTCGAGCAGTCTGACGGCGGCGCCCTTGTCGAGTGGCTCGTTGCCGTTGCCGCACTTGGGCGACTGCACGCACGACGGGCACCCAGTCACACACGCGCAGGCAGCGATGGCGGCGCGGGTGACGCGTAGCCAGCGCCCCGCCAGTTCGTACCCGCGTTCGGCAAATCCGGCCCCACCCGGATAGCCGTCGTAGACGAACACGGTCAGCGTCCCGGTGTCGGCGTGCAGCGCCGTGGAGACACCGCCGATGTCCCATCGGTCGCACGTGGCCAGCAACGGCAGCAGCCCGATGGCCGCGTGCTCGGCGGCATGAGCAGCCCCCGGCACGTCGGCATCCGCGAGCGCACCCTCGACGGCCGCGGGACTCAAGGTCCACCACACGGCCTTGGTCTGGAGTGTGCGGGCGGGCAGATCGAGCAGCTCCTCGCCGAGCACACCGCCGCCGGTCGTGCTCCGCCTCATGTAGGAGACGACCTGGCTGATGACGTCAACCGCGCCGAAGGACATCGTCGCCTCGCCCCACCCGACTGTGCGATCGATCTCGGTGACGGTGATCTCGGTGACGGACCTGGCCATCGTTGAGTAGTCCGGATCGTCTCGGTGCACCACGGCGACCCCGCGCTCGACGTCGTAGTCGTCAACCAGATGCACGTCCCCCTGATGCACGTAGACAGCGCCGGTGTGAACCGTCGAGTCTGCGGAGCTGGCATCGACCGTGCCGATCAGTCGGCCGGTCGTGGCGTCGACGATCTGCACTGGAGGTCCGCCACTGGACCGGATGTCGGCTAGATCGCTGGCCCGCTCCCGCTTGGTCCAGTACCACCCCGTCGACCGCTTTCGCAGCCAGCCTGCTGCCTCGAGGGCGTGCACGCCCTCAGCGGCGCGCGGCCCGAACAGCGCAAAGTCTGCCTCGGTCAGCGGTATCTCCTGGGCGGCCGCAGCCAGGTGTGGGCCCAGCACGTAGGGGTTGTCCGGGTCGAAGACCGAGGCCTCGACCGGAGGACCGAGCAGGGCCTCGGGGTGATGCACCAAGAAGGTGTCCAACGGGTCGTCTCGCGCCACCAGGATGCCGATCGAGTTTCGGCCCGAACGACCGGCTCGACCGAACTGTTGCTGCAAGGCGGCTCGGGTCCCGGGGAAGCCGACGCTGATGACGGCGTCGAGGCCGGCGATGTCGATCCCGAGCTCGAGAGCGTTCGTGCTGGCCAGGCCCAGCAGGTCGCCGCTGCGCAACCGATGTTCCAGGGCGCGACGTTCCTCGGGCAGATAGCCACCTCGGTAGGTCGCAACCCGGGCGACCAGCTCCGGATCGACCTCGGCGAGCCGGCGCTGGGCGGTCGCCGCAACCGCTTCGGCGCCCCGGCGGGAGCGGACGAATGCGAGCGTGCGCACCCTGCCGATCACCAGATCAGTCAGCAGCTCGCCGGCTTCGGTGGTGGCAGCCCGGCGCACGACTCCCTCGGTCTCGGCTCCGCTCAGGGGATCACGTCCGGGCAACAGCGGGGGCTCCCACAGTGCGATGGTGCGAGGGGCGTGTGGTGAAGCGTCGTCCGTGATCGGCATGACGTCCAGGCCGGTCAGGCGGGTCGCGAACACCTCGGGCTGCGCGACCGTGGCCGAGGACAGGACGAAGACCGGGTCGGCGCCGTAGTGTGCGCAGATCCGGCGCAGCCGGCGCAGGACGTGGGCCACGTGCGCGCCGAAGACCCCGCGGTAGTGGTGGCACTCGTCGACGACGACATGGCTCAGCCCGCCGAGGACCCTCGCCCACCGGGCGTGGCCAGGGAGAATGGAGTGGTGCAGCGTGTCGGGATTCGTCAGCAGGTAGTTGGCGTGATCGCGAGCCCACACCCGCTCCTCACGGGAATTGTCCCCATCGACCGTGGCGGGCCTGGCGAAGGTCTGGGCGCCGGCGAGACGCCGCAACTGGTCGCCGGCCAAGGCCTTGGTCGGCGCCAGATAGAGAACAGTGGGAAGTCGGTTGCCTCGCAGGGCACTACCGGCTCGTCCTTGCGCAAGTCCGTTCAGCGCCGGGACCTGGAAGGTCAACGACTTGCCCGAAGCGGTCCCGGTCGAGATCACGACGTGCCGGCCGGCGTGGATGTGATGCAGCGCCTCGGCCTGGTGTCCCCACAGCGCCGAGATGCCCTCGGCCTCGTACAGCTGACGCACGACGGGATCGACCCACGATGGCCATGGCTCGACCACCGCGACCCGCTCCGCCACCTGCTCGACGTGGGTCACCCGTTCGCCGTAGCGCAGCACGAGATCGGCGGGGTCCACGATCTGATTCTCCCAGACGCCAGGTTCCGGACCTGCTCACCGGCGGCCGAACGGTGATCGTGATTGAATGCTGGCGAGAGAGAGGGAGTGAGCATGGAGCTGACGCTGACGTCGCACACCGAGGATGATTTCCAGATCATCGAGGTCGGCGGAGAGATCGACGTCTACACCGCGCCCAAGCTGCGCGAAGCGATCGCCGCCTCGATCGACGCCGGCCACACCCGTCTGGTCATCGACGTCCGCAAGGTCGACTTCCTCGACTCCACGGGGCTGGGCGTCCTGGTCGGCGCACTCAAGCGGGTGCGCGCCGACGGTGGGTCGCTCGACATCGTGTGCACGCAGGAGCGGATCCTGAAGATCTTCGAGATCACGGGGCTGGACAAGGTCTTCGGACTGCACACCACGATCGAACAGGCACGCCACAGCGCCGTGTGAGACCTGGGACACGTACCCCTCAGTCGTCTCATGCCGTCCTGCATGTAACCTCCGTCACGGCGGGTTGGTTGGCTACCCGCGGTATGTCCTGCCCCATCTCATGGAGGATTTTTCATGGCGAACGCGACTTTCGTTGCGGCAGCCAGTGACCTCGATCTCTCGACCGACAACACGATCATCGTGTCGATCGTCGCGGGTATCGGTGTCGTTGCGCTGATCATGGCCGCGGTTTTCCGCGCCGAAGTACTCAAGGCCTCCGAAGGCACCGAGAAGATGCAGGAGATCGGACTCGCGGTCCAGGAGGGCGCCGCGGCGTACCTCGGCCGCATGTTCAAGACCCTGGCCGTCTTCGCAGTGCTGGCCTTCGGACTCCTGTTCCTGCTGCCCGGCAACGCCGAGATCCGGATCGGCAGGTCGCTGTTCTTCCTGCTGGGTGCCGGTTTCTCCGCGCTGATCGGCTACCTCGGCATGTGGCTCGCGACGCGCGCCAACATCCGGGTCGCAGCCGCCGCGCAGAACGAGGGCCGCGAGAAGGCCATGCGCATCGCGTTCCGCACCGGTGGAACCGTTGGCATGCTGACCGTCGGTCTCGGGCTGGTCGGCGCGTCCGCCGTCGTCCTGATCTATCAGGGCGACGCCCCTGACGTGCTCGAGGGCTTCGGCTTCGGCGCGGCGCTGCTCGCGATGTTCATGCGAGTCGGCGGAGGAATCTTCACCAAGGCTGCCGACGTCGGCGCCGATCTGGTGGGCAAGGTCGAGCAGAACATCCCCGAGGACGATCCACGCAACGCTGCGACGATCGCCGACAACGTCGGTGACAACGTCGGCGACTGCGCCGGCATGGCGGCCGACCTGTTCGAGTCCTATGCCGTGACTCTCGTCGCGGCCCTGATCCTGGGCTCGGTTGCCTTCGGTGAGAAGGGGCTCGTGTTCCCGCTCATCATCCCGGCGATCGGTGCGCTGACCGCGATTATCGGTGTCTACCTCACCCGTCCGCGGGTCGGTGAGAAGGGACTGACCACGATCAACCGGTCGTTCTACCTCTCCGCAGCCATCTCGGCGGTCGCCTCGACGATTCTGGCCTGGCAGTTCCTGCCGACATCGTTCGACGATCTCAACATCCCCAAGCCGACCGGGCTTACTGCCCAGCTGTTCGGCGATCCGACGGCGAACCTCGACGGCTCGCCCCGGACGATCGCGATCGTCGCGGTCCTGATCGGTATCGTCCTCGCCGCCCTGATCCTTGCGCTGACGGGTTACTTCACCGGGACGGAGACCCGCCCGGTCAAGGATGTCGGCAAGACGTCGCTGACCGGCGCCGCCACCGTGATCCTGTCGGGACTGTCGGTCGGCTTCGAGTCGGCGGTCTACACCGCGCTGGTGATCGGTGCGGCGGTCTTCGGTGCGTTCCTGCTCGGCAGCGGCTCGATCATCGTGTCGCTCTTCGCGGTCGCGCTGGCTGGCTGTGGCCTGCTCACGACCGTGGGAGTCATCGTCGCGATGGACACCTTCGGCCCGGTCAGCGACAACGCCCAGGGCATCGCTGAGATGTCCGGCGACGTCGACGAGGAGGGTGCCCAGATCCTCACCGAGCTGGATGCCGTCGGCAACACGACCAAGGCAATCACCAAGGGCATCGCGATCGCCACGGCTGTTCTGGCCGCGACTGCGCTGTTCGGTGCGTTCACGGACAACATCAAGAACCAGCTGGTCCTGGTGTTCCAGGGCCTGGAGGGTGATGCAGCCAAGAGTGCCTTCGCCGACACCTTGTCGATCAGCGATCAGCAGGCCCTGACCGGCGTGCTGAACATCGCCGATCCGGCGAACCTGGTCGGCCTGCTGATCGGTGCCGCCGTGGTCTTCCTGTTCGCGGGCCTGGCAATCAACGCCGTCGGCCGCGCTGCGGGCGCCGTGGTCTACGAGGTTCGCCGCCAGTTCAGGGAGATCCCGGGCATCATGGAGGGCACGGGTCGCCCCGAGTACGGCAAGGTCGTCGACATCTGCACCCGCGATTCGCTGCGTGAGCTGGCGACGCCGGGCATCCTGGCGATCTTCGCCCCGATCGCCGTGGGCTTCGGCCTCGGTGTCGGACCGCTCGGCGCGTACCTCGCCGGTGCGATCGCCACGGGCACCCTGATGGCGGTGTTCCTCGCCAACTCCGGTGGCGCGTGGGACAACGCGAAGAAGCTTGTCGAGGACGGCAACCATGGTGGCAAGGGATCGCCGGCCCACGAGGCGACGATCATCGGTGACACCGTAGGAGACCCGTTCAAGGACACCGCCGGACCGGCGATCAACCCGCTGCTCAAGGTCATGAACCTGGTTGCGTTGCTGGTCGTCCCGTTGGTCGTCAAGTACAGCTACGGCAGTGACGCCAATGACTGGATCCGTTACTCGATCGCTGTCGGCGCCGCGCTGATCATCGCGGTCGCGGTCTACGTGTCCAAGCGTCGCCCGATCGCGCTGGAGGCCGGACCGGTCGAGGAGACCGTCCACGTCGCCTAGTCGGAGGTACGGACGAACGGCGCAGACTTTCGGGTCTGCGCCGTTCGCGCGTCCAGGCACCTCTGACAGGGTGGGGGACGTGATCGAGGCTTCGCACGTCCAGGCACTCCGCGAGGCGCTGACGCGCGCCGAGTTCACGGTCGACGCGGTTTTCGCGCTGCTAGGCGAGGACGCGCATCGCGCCCTCGCCCGTAATCAGACCGTGCCGGCCAGGCGGGCCACCCGCGGAGGTGGAGAGCTCGCGACCTTGGTGCGGTTGTTCGCCCTGCAGATCGGCGTGGATCGCGGGCGCGCAGATGCCGCCCTTCCCGGGTTGGTCGAGCCCTTGATCGCGGCCGGGATGTTGCACGCCTCCGGCGGCGAGGTCCGGGCGCTGGTGGACGTGCGGCCGTACGGCGATGAGACCCACGACTGGTGGATCGTGTGCGATCCCACCCCGGGACTCGATGGTGCAGCTGCTCCGATGGACCCCGAGTACGTGCTCGGGATCAGTGAGGCCTCGTCGTCGCTGGCCCAGCTGACGATCCGAGAGCCCGCTGGCCGTGCCCTCGACCTCGGTACGGGCTGCGGTGTGCAGGCGCTCCACCTCGCGCAGCACGCCGAGCAGGTCGTGGCGACCGACGTCAACCCGCGCGCGCTCGCGATGGCCAGGCTGACGGCAGCCCTCAACGGGCTCGACATCGATGTGCGCGACGGCAGCCTCTTCGACCCCGTCGCGGGTGAGACGTTCGACGTCATCGCGACCAATCCACCCTTCGTCATCTCGCCTCCGGGGTCCGAGGTGCTCGTCTACCGTGACTCCGGCATGCCCGGGGACAGCGTCGTCCGACACCTGGTCGAGAACGCCGCGACCCACCTGAATGACGGTGGGTGGTGTCAGATCCTGGCCAACTGGGCGCACCGCGAGGAAGCCGACTGGCGCGATGGCATGGGGGAGTGGCTCGAGGGGCAGCCCGTGGACGCGTGGATCCTGCAACGTGAGCTGGTCGATCCGTCCGAGTACGTCGAGATGTGGTTGACGGACGCGGGCCTGGCAGCGGCACCTGATTACATCCAGCGTTACGACGCCTGGCTCGACTGGTTCGTTGCCGAGCGGATTGAGGCCATCGGCTTCGGCTGGCTGAGTCTTCGCAAGACCTCCATGGCCCCGGTCCTCAGGGTCGAGGAGTGGGCCGGCGAGCTCGCGCCGCCGATAGGCCCGTCGGTCGCCACGTGGGGACGAGGGACCGAGCTGCTGCGTGGTCTGGACGACGACGCTGTGCTGCGAACGGCATTCCGGCACGCGCCTGATGTCGTGGAGGAGACGCGCGGACCTGCTGGCGCCGAGCACCCGGAGTCGATCGTCTTCCGCCTGCAGCAGGGCGTGCGACGCGCCCGGCAGGTCGACACCGTCGAGGCTGGTCTGGTCAGCGCGAGCGATGGGGATCTCACCGCTGGTCAGATTCTCGACGCCCTGGCCTCGCTGCTCGACCGCGATTCGGCGGAGCTGCGCGGTACTTACGCGGCGTCGGTGCGCGCTCTGGTTGCGGACGGCTTCTTGACCTAGGCCTCGTCGGCGCGCACGGCGGTGCTCATTCTCCAGCGGTCGAGCGCGACATTGCTTGGGCTGCCGACAACGATCCGGATCGCTCGAGGATAGGTGCCGAGAACCCGACGCCGTCTCGGGCTGCCTGGGGGCAAGGGCCTCGCGTTCGCAGCCAGGAGTCTGGGCGGCGTCGGCTCGCTGCTCGGTCGATTTCGTTGACCCCCGGCACGAGCAGCGGTGGGTGCGCCCTCCGTGGCGGTGCGTGATCCCTTGACAGCACGCGTTAGCGTATGCCACGTCCCACCGACACAGGAGTTTCTTTGACCAGTCTCGTCATCGTCGAGTCACCCAACAAGGTCCGCAGCATCGCGGGCTATCTCGGGGACGGCTATGTCGTGGACTCCTCGGTCGGACACATTCGCGATCTTCCGCGCGGTGCCGATGAGGTGCCAGCCGCCTTCAAGGGTGAGACCTGGGGTCGTCTCGGGGTCAACGTCGACAGCGAGTTCGAGCCGATCTACGTCGTCTCGGCCGACAAGAAGTCGCAGATGACCAAGCTGAAGAAGCTCCTGAAGGACGCCGACGAGCTCGTGCTGGCGACAGATGAGGACCGTGAGGGTGAGGCCATCGCGTGGCATCTCCTCGACGAGCTGAAGCCCAAGGTGCCGGTCAAACGGATCGTCTTCAACGAGATCACCAAGGACGCGATCCAGTACGCCATCGCGCATCCCCGAGACGTCGACATGGATCTGGTCGACGCGCAGGAGACTCGGCGGATCCTCGATCGCCTCTACGGCTACGAGGTCAGCCCTGTCCTGTGGAAGAAGGTCATGAGTGGTCTGTCCGCGGGCCGCGTGCAGTCAGTGGCGACCCGGCTGGTCGTCGAGCGCGAGCGCGAGCGGATGCTGTTCCGGGTCGCCTCCTACTGGGACCTCGAGGCGACCTTCGACGCCGGCGAGGGCTTTGACCCGCGCCAGTTCCCGGCCAAGCTGTCGAGCGTCGACGGCAAACGAGTCGCATCCGGCACCAACTTCGACAACACCGGCGCGCTGACCTCTGACAAGGTGGTGCACCTCGACGAGGCCAAGGCCGGCGCGCTCGCCGACGCCCTCACGAACCAGCCGTTCGCGGTCAAGTCAGTCGAGGAGAAGCCGTACACGCGCAAGCCCTATGCGCCCTTCCGAACCACGACGATGCAGCAGGAGGCCTCGCGCAAGTTCGGTTTCGGCGCCGCCCGCACGATGCAGGTCGCGCAGCGGCTGTACGAGGGTGGGCACATCACCTACATGCGTACCGACTCGACGACGTTGTCGCAGACTGCGCTCAACGGCGCCCGGGCCCAGGTCAAGGAGCTGTACGGCGCGGAATACCTGCCTGATTCTCCGCGGGTCTATGCCAGCAAGGTCAAGAATGCTCAGGAGGCCCACGAGGCGATCCGCCCGGCCGGCGAGCGGTTCAAGACGCCGCAGCAGGCTGGCCTGTCCGGTGACGAGCTTCGACTCTACGAACTGATCTGGAAGCGAACGATCGCCTCGCAGATGCGCGATGCCCGCGGCAACTCGGTTTCGGTGCGCGTCGGCGCCACTGCAGCGACCGGAGAAGAGGTGCTGTTCTCCAGCTCGGGCCGCACCATCACGTTCTACGGATTCCTCAAGGCGTACGTCGAGTCGCACGATGACGCCGACACCCAGGGCGACGACCAGCAGACCAAGCTGCCCAACCTGAGCGAGGGGCAGTCGGTGACGGCCGCCGAGCTGGGCAAGGCCGCGCACGAGACCAAGCCGCCATCGCGTTTCACCGAGGCCAGCCTGATCAGCGAGCTGGAGACCCGCGAGATCGGCCGACCCTCCACGTACGCCTCGATCGTGGGCACGATCCAGAACCGCGGTTACGTCTACAAGAAGGGCACGGCCCTGGTGCCGGCGTGGATCGCCTTCTCGGTCATTCGGCTTCTCGAGCAGCATTTCGGCCGGCTCATCGAGTACTCCTTCACCGCCGAGCTGGAGGACGTGCTCGACGAGGTGGCTGGTGGCCGCGAGGACCGGCTCAAGGTCCTGAGCGACTTCTGGACCGGAGAGGGCGAGGGGAACACCGGGCTGAAGCGACTGGTGGAGAATCTTCCGGAGATCGACGCGCGCGGACTCGCGACGTTCCCGTTGGGCGAGGACATCGACGTGCGCGTCGGCCGTTACGGCCCGTACGTCGAGGGGGCGCCGTTCACCGAGGATGCCGAAGGCAAGAAGGTGCCGACCCGCGCCAATGTGCCGGACGACCTCCCGCCTGACGAGCTGACCCTCGACAAGGCGAAGGAGCTGCTTGCTTCACCGTCCGGTGTCGAGAAGGAGCTGGGAGCGCATCCCGAGACGGGTCTGGCGATCGTTGCCAAGAGCGGCCGCTACGGCCCCTACGTCACGGAAGCACTCCCGGAAGGTGCGAAGAAGGCAGACCGGGGGCGTACCGCGAGTCTGTTCAAGGACATGGATCTCGACACCATCACGCTCGAGCAGGCAGTGCAGCTGCTGACTCTGCCGCGGGTCGTGTACGTCGAGGATGACGTCGAGGTCACTGCGCAGAACGGCCGCTACGGTCCTTATCTCAAGAAGGGCACGGACTCGCGTTCGTTGGAGCGGGAGGATCAGCTCCTCACGATCACCGAGGATGAGGTGCGGGCGATCTACGCCCAGCCGAAGACGTACGGCCGACGGGCCGCCGCAGCTCCGCTCAAGGAGCTCGGCGAGGACCCGGTCAGTGGCAGCCCTGTCGTGGCCAAGGATGGCCGGTTCGGCACCTATGTCACCGATGGTGAGTACAACGCGACGCTGCGCAAGGACGACTCGATCGAGACGTTGACTCCGGAGCGCGCCTTCGAGC
>NZ_JBAVDI010000107.1:0-3346 GCF_049587115.1 Aeromicrobium sp. | reverse complement strand
GGTGTAGGCCTCGTCCCCACCGAGCATGTTGCCCGCGGCGGTGCGGCCCTGGTGGATCGCGGTGTCCCAGTGCTCGACACGGATCCGGCGGCCGAGCGTCGGATGCAGGTGGTTGGCGACGTCACCGACTGCGAACACCTGTGGGTCGGAGGTGCGCAGCCGCTCATCGACCAGTATCCCGTTGTCGACGTCGAGTCCTGCACTACTGGCTGTCGTGGCGTTGGGCTCGACACCGACGCCTACCACCACTAGGTCGGCAGTCAGCTGGGATCCGTCGGCCAAGCGAAGGGCGGCGCGACCGTCGCTCGTCACCGCGAAGGAGTCGACCGAGGCGTCGAGACGCAGGTCGACCCCATGAGCGCGATGCAGCCGGGCGAAGGTGGTCGCCACCTCCGGCCCGAGCACACGCACCAGGGGCAGGTCCAGCGATTCCACGACGGTGACGTCGGACCCGGCGCTCCGCGCAGCGGCTGCGACCTCAAGACCGATCCAGCCGCCGCCGATGATCGCGATCTGCCGGCCGGGTTGGAAGGCGTCTCGCAACCGGCGGCTGTCCTCCAGGGTGCGGAGATAGGCAACGGGCATGCCAGCCGCGTCCGCCTCCGGCAGCCGGCGCGCCGACCCAGCTGCGTTCGAACGGGATGACGTGCTCTCCGTGCTGCTCGGTGCCAGGGACCAGGACGGTCTCGGCTACACCGATGCGCAGCTGCGTGACGAGCTGAAGGGGCTGGTCGTCGCGGGACACGAGACCACCGCGACGGCCCTGGCCTGGACCCTCCATCTCCTCGCCCACAATCCCACCGCTCTTGGGCACCTCGAGGCTGACCTGGCGGCCGGATCGAACGACATCCTGCGCGCGACGATCAAGGAATCGATGCGGCTGCGGTCTCCCGTGATCGACTCAGTCCGCATTGCCACCAAGGACACCGAGCTCGGAGGGCATCCGGTGCCTGCCGGCGCCTATGTCAGCGCGATGTTCTGCGGCATGCATCAGGACCCGGAGCTCTGGCCGGAGCCGCAAGAGTTTCGCCCGACCCGACACCTCGGGCCCAAAGCCGACGCATACGCACTGACACCGTTCGGGGGCGGAGCCCGACGATGTGTCGGCGCCGCCCTCGCTCAGCTCGAGCTCGAGGTCGTGCTCCGCTCGGTCCTCTCCGGCGCGCGGCCGGAACCTGCCGGGTCGCCAGAGCAGGCTCGCTTGCTCGGCGTGACCCTCATCCCCTCCTCCGGCGGTCGGGTGCGCATGGTCCCCCGAGCACGTGGTGACCAGCCATCGGCGCCGCAACCCTGATCATCTCGACGCACCCGCGCGATGTGTGAGACTCGCGCTATGCGAGCTGGCGGTGCCGCGGCTCGCAACCTATTCGATCCGGGAGCGTTCCATGACCTCTGAGGCGACGATCGACCACGCGTCGGCAGCGAGGTTGCGCCGCGAGAACGCGATCGCAGCCGTCGTCCATCTGGGCCAGGCGATCCTGGTCGTCGCCCTCGCAACCAACTTCTCGCTCCCGGTCACCGCCGCCTACCTCGAGGGCCCACCCGGCACCGCGGCTCAGCAGCCGGTGGTGCTGTTCGACATCCCGACCGGCCTGGCGGTCGCCGCCTTCCTGGCGCTGTCCGCGCTCGCCCACGCACTCATGTGCACGGTCTGGTGGCGTCGGTATCTCGGCGACCTCGAGGGCCAGCGCAACCCTGCCCGCTGGATCGAGTACTCGCTGTCAGCGTCGCTCATGATCGTCCTGATCGCGCAGCTCGTCGGCATCTCAGACATCGCCGCCCTGGTTGCCCTCTTCGGCGTCAACGCGTCGATGATCCTGTTCGGGTGGCTCCAGGAGCGCTACGAGCAGCCCGGGAGTCGCGGCTGGTTGCCGTTCACGTTCGGCTGCGTCGCCGGAGCGGCGCCTTGGGTCGCGATTGGCATCTACCTGCTGTCTCCGGGGTCCGCCTCGTCGGCCGGTCCTCCGGGGTTCGTCTACGGGATTTTCATCTCGCTCTTCCTCTTCTTCAACAGCTTCGCGCTCAACCAGTGGCTGCAGTACCGCCAGCTCGGCCGCTGGCGCAGCTACTTGTTCGGGGAGCGCATCTACCTGCTGCTGAGCCTCACCGCGAAGTCAGCCCTCGCCTGGCAGATCTTCGCCGGCACCCTGGCTGGCTGACCGCAGCTAGCAAGGGACGGCGGCCCGCACGACGACTGCCCAACAGCCTCGGTCGCGGGGGTTCGGTGGTGTCGGCCGACGTCGCGAGGAGCCCGTCAAACTGGTGCGCAGAAACGACCGGACGGTTACCTTGTCGAGAGTCAGCGCGCTAATCACGCGTGGAACCGGGTCCGATCGTGGAGGACGGCAGTCAATGGCAACGATGTGCTCGAACTGCCGCTCGAGCAACCCTGACGACACCAAGTTCTGCGGGGAGTGCGGTAGTTCACTGGCCCGCACCTGTCCATCCTGTGGCACTCCGGGGACCAGCAAGTACTGCCACGAGTGCGGCGCCGCGCTGTCGGGACCTGCGGCCGCTCCCGCTGGGCCGAGCCGGCCGGTCTCCGAACGCCGGACCACGACCGTGCTCTTCGGAGACCTGGTGGGTTTCACCAACTTGTCGGAGAGTCGCGACCCCGAAGAGGTTCGTGAGCTGCTCACTGACTACTTCACGCTCGCTCGAACCGTCGTCGGTCGATATGGCGGCACCATCGAGAAGTTCATCGGCGACGCCGTGATGGCGGTCTGGGGAGTGCCGGTCTCGCACGAGGATGACGCCGAACGCGCCGTGCGTGCCGGCCGCGATCTCGTGGCCGAGATTGCAGCTCTGGGAGTCACGATCGGTGTCCCGGCGCTGCAGATGCGGGTGGGCATCACCACAGGATCGGTAGCGGTGACCCTGGGCGCTGTGAACGAAGGAATGGTGGCCGGCGACGCCGTGAACACGGCCGCTCGGGTGCAGACCGCCGCCGATCCCGGCACCGTGTGGACCGACCAGGAGACTCGCGGGCTGACCGCAGCGGCGATCGCCTACAGCGACATGGGTGAGCACGTGCTCAAGGGGAAGGCCGAGCCCGTACGTCTGTTCCGGGCGGAGGCGATCACCGCTTCGGTGGGCGGGGCTCAGCGGGTCGACGGGCTGGAGGCACCGCTCACCGGCCGCGACGTCGAGATGCGGAAGATCAAGGACCTCTTCCATGCCACCCAGGCTGACGGCAGACCTCGCGTTGTGCTGGTGAGCGGCAACCCTGGAGTGGGGAAGAGCCGACTGGGGTGGGAGTTCGAGAAATACATCGACGGTCTCTCCGACAGCGTCCGCTGGCACCGCGGCCGCTCGTTGTCCTACGGGGAGGGGGTCTCGTTCTGGC
>NZ_JBAVDI010000106.1:0-25844 GCF_049587115.1 Aeromicrobium sp. | reverse complement strand
GCTCTGGCCTTCGTGTGCGGCGACGCCGTGGTCTGGAAGCCGTCCGAGAAGACTCTCCTGACCGCACTGGGCTGCCAGGCACTGGCGGCCGAGGCCGGCCGTCGTGCGGGCGTCCCCGAGGGATTGTCGGCGGTGCTGATCGGTGACCGCACGGTCGGCGCGGCCCTGGTCGACGATCCCCGCGTGCCGCTGGTGTCCGCCACCGGCTCGACTCGGATGGGCAAGGAGGTCGCCCCACGCGTCGCGGCCCGTCTCGGTCGGACGTTGCTCGAGCTCGGCGGCAACAACGCCGCGATCGTCGCCCCGTCGGCCGATCTGGATCTCGCAGTCCGCGGCATCGTGTTCTCCGCGGTCGGTACTGCCGGTCAGCGCTGCACATCGCTGCGCCGGATCATCGTGCACGAGTCGATCAAGGACGATCTGGTGGCGCGGCTCAAGGCGGCATACGAGACGTTGCCGATCGGCTCGCCCCTGGATGCGTCGACCCTGGTGGGCCCGCTGGTCGACCAGAGCGCATTCGAGGGCTTCGGGGCGGCGATCGAGCAGGCGCAGACCGACGGTGGCGAGGTCGTCACCGGCGGCACCCGGGCCACCGTCGCCGGCGACGGCTTCTACGTCCACCCCGCCATCGTCGACATGCCCAAGCAGACCGAGATCGTCAAGGCCGAGACCTTCGCACCGTTGCTCTACGTGCTGACGTACACCGACTTCGCCGAGGCCATGGTGATGCACAACGAGGTCGCTCAAGGCCTGTCGTCGTCGATCTTCACCCTCGACGTGCGTGAGGCCGAGACGTTCATGTCGGCCGTCGGCTCGGACTGCGGCATCGCCAACGTCAACATCGGGCCCTCTGGTGCCGAGATCGGCGGCGCCTTCGGTGGCGAGAAGGAGACCGGAGGAGGCCGTGAGTCCGGCTCCGACGCGTGGCGGGCATACATGCGCCGCTCGACCAACACCGTCAACTACTCCACCGAGCTGCCCCTGGCGCAGGGCGTCGAGTTCGGCTGACGAACCGCGTCCACCGGGTCGAGCCCGCACCGCCGATGGAGTACGGCTTGATCACGATGCTCGACCCGGAGTGCAACGAGTTCTGCCTCGACTGATCAGCGGACCCGGTTCTCCTTGCGCCACAAGAGCTTGAGGCCCGACCAGTCCTGGTCGATCGCCGCGACCTTGACGTCGACCAGACCGATCTCCAGCGCGGCGTCGCGGATCGCGTTCTCGGTGATGTCGCTGACGTGACCTGCGGCCCGGCGCGGCCAGGCAATCCACAGGGAGCCGGCGGGGAAGATCCATTCGCTCCACTCGACCAGCGAGTCCAGCAGGGCGACGGACCGCACGAAGACGAGGGCGACATCGGTCGGGCCGGGAGGCACCAGCTCGACGTCGACGAGCGGTTCGGCGAACGACCACTTCGAGTCCGCGTCCATCACGACGAGCCGCACGCCTGGCCTGATGTCCAGCTTCTTGAGCTGGGGTGTGCCTGAATAGCCGGAGGTCTGGGCCATGCCCCGATCGTACGGCCGCGCAGTGGTCTCCCCCGGGCGAGCCGTGCGGCACATATGTCCCACCCGCACGGCACAATGGGCGGGTGAGCCTCTACCGCGACACCGGCATCGTGCTGCGTGTCCACAAGCTCGGCGAAGCCGATCGCATCATCACGTTGCTCACCCGCGACCGCGGCCTGGTGCGAGCCGTCGCCAAGGGCGTTCGCAAGACGACGTCGCGATTCGGCGGTCGGCTCGAGCCGTTCATGCACGTCGACCTGCAGCTTGCCGAGGGCCGGTCGCTCGACATCATCACGCAGGCCGAGACCGTCAATGCATTCGCGAAGGATCTCGGCGCCGACTACGCGGCCTACACCGCCGGCACCGCGATGCTCGAGACCGCGGAGCGTCTCGTGACTGAGGACGGCGAGCCGGCCGTGCCGCAGCTACAGCTGCTCGTCGGGGCCCTGCGCGCGCTCACCGAGGGGCGGATGACGCCGAGCCTGATCCTGGACTCCTATCAGCTCCGGGCGCTGTCGATCGCGGGCTACGCGCCGACGTTCGACGGGTGTGCCCGTTGCGCTGCAGAAGGTCCGCACCGCAACTTCCATGCCGCATCGGGCGGGATGCTCTGCGACGACTGCCGGGTCGCTGGCTCGGCCGCTCCGTCGCCGTTCACCGTGACATTGCTCGCGGGCCTGCTCAGCGGTGACTGGGCGTCCGTCGGCACCTCGGACGACCGATCCCGCCGTGAGGCCAGCAGCATCGTCAGCGCCTATTTGTCGTGGCACCTCGAGCGTGGACTGCGCTCCCTGACCCACGTGGATCGCTAGTGCGGCGCGAGGTGCGTCACCCGGTCCCGCACTCTTCGGGCGCGACGCCGCCCGACATCCCACTCGAACAGGTTCCGCGTCATGTGGCGATCGTGATGGATGGCAACGGGCGGTGGGCCAAGCAGCGCGGCCTGCCGCGCACCGCGGGTCACGAGATGGGCGAGGCGGCGCTGTTCGACGTCGTCGAGGGAGGGATCGAGATCGGCGTGAAGGCGATCTCGGCGTACGCATTCTCGACCGAGAACTGGAAGCGCTCGCCCGATGAGGTGCGGTTCCTGATGGGATTCAACCGCGACGTGATCCGGCGACGCCGCGACGAGATGCACGAGCTCGGAGTACGGGTGCGCTGGGCAGGTCGTCGTCCCCGTCTGTGGCGCAGCGTCATCAAGGAGCTCGAGACTGCCGAGGAACTGACCCAGGACAACGACGTGCTGACACTCACGATGTGCGTCAACTACGGCGGACGTGCCGAGATCGCCGACGCCGCTGGGGCGCTGGCGCGTGACGTCGCAGCCGGGAGGGTCAGTCCCGACAAGATCACCGAGAAGACCTTTGCCCGCTATCTCGACGAGCCCGACATGGAGGATGTCGACCTGTTTTGGCGGACGTCGGGGGAGCAGCGCACCAGCAACTTCCTGCTGTGGCAGTCGGCCTACGCCGAGCTGGTCTTCAGCGACATTGCCTGGCCCGACGTCGACCGGCGCGCGCTGTGGACCGCGATCGAGGAGTACGCCGCACGCAACCGGCGTTACGGCTCGGCCTGACCAGGCTGCGCTGGGCGGCGGACCTCAGTCGACCCGCCGCCCCGCGAGTCAGCGTCCGCCGCTCTTGGCGTTGGGGTTGCAGGAGCTCCAGCCCTGGTGGTCGCCCTCGTTGTGCCCACCCGGACCGTTGTTGGCCTGCACGTGCGAGGAGAAGTCGGAGTTGCCCGGGCCGCCGCTGTCGTTGCAGTGTGCGGCTGACGCCGGCCCGCCCGTGGCGGTGAGTGCCGCCGCTGCGATACCTGCGGCCAGCAGCATCTTGATCTGGAATCTCATGAGGAACCTCCAATGCTGTGGCCGCGTGTCGGCCACTGATCCGTATTCGCGACGGGTGGGCAGCCGGATTGCTCCCCATGGTGATTCATCTCACATTTGTTGCGAAGAGCGCGGGCGGAGCCAGCCGGAGTCGGGAGGCAACCGGCGAAGCCGTACGCTGAAGACCGTGCGCATTGCCAGGTTTGCGGGTGACGACGACCCCCGCTTCGGAGTCATCGGGGACGACAACGGCGTCCCCACCATCGCGGTGCTGAACGGCGACCCTCTGTACGCGGGGCTCAACCTCAGCGGACAAAAGATCCCGCTCGCCGACGTGCGTCTGCTGGCGCCGGTCATCCCGCGCAGCAAGGTCGTGTGCGTCGGAAAGAACTACGCCAAGCACGCCGCCGAGATGGGTGGAGAGGTGCCCACCGAGCCGCTGATCTTCCTCAAGCCCAACACCAGCGTCATCGGGCCGGGGGAGCCGATCTTCTATCCCGACCAGAGCCGGGACGTGCACTACGAGGGTGAGCTCGCCGTCGTGATCGGCCGCATCTGTCGCGACATCTCAGCGGCCGATGCTGCCAAGGTGATCTTCGGATACACGATCGGTAACGATGTCACGGCACGCGATCTGCAGGCCAGCGACGGCCAGTGGGCGCGAGCGAAGGGCTTCGACACGTTCTGCCCGCTCGGGCCTTGGATCGAGACTGATTTCGACCCAGCAGACGTCGCGGTCACGACGCGACTGAACGACGAGATCAAGCAGGACGGGCGCACGTCCGACATGGTCTTCTCCGTGCCCGACATCGTGGAGTACGTGTCCTCGTTCATGACGCTGCTGCCCGGCGACGTCATCCTCACCGGTACGCCCGAGGGCGTCGGCCCGATGCAAGTCGGTGACGACGTCAGCGTGAGCATCGAGGGCATCGGCACCCTCACGAACAGTGTGGTGAGCCGTGAGCAGTGATCTGCCCCGCCCGGTCGTGGCGCGCTTCTGCCCGTCCCCCACCGGCAACCCGCACGTCGGTATGGCCCGTACCGCCCTGTTCAGCTGGGCCTTCGCCCGGCACCACGGGGGCCAGTTCGTGTTCCGCATCGAGGACACCGACACGTCGCGCGACAACGAGGAGTCGTTCGCGTTGCTCGTGGAAGTCATGCACTGGTTGGGGCTGGACTGGGACGAGGGCCCCGAAGTCGGTGGCCCGCACGGTCCCTACCGCCAGTCCGAGCGCATGGACATCTACGCCGACGTGGCGGAGCGGCTGCTCGATGCGGGCTTCGCCTACAAGGCGTACGACAGCGCCGAGGAGCTGGAGGAGCGCCGCAACGCGGCTCGCGCGGCCGGCAGGCCCAGCGGCTACGACGGACTGCATCGTGACCTCAGCGTCGAGCAGATCGCGGCGTACGAGGCTCAGGGCCGGCAGCCGGTCATCCGGTTCAAGATGCCTGAGCGCGTCTACACCTTCACTGATCTGGTGCGAGGGGAGATCACCTTCGACTCCGCCAACGTGCAGGACTACGTTCTGGTGCGGGCCAACGGCCAGCCGCTCTACACGCTGACCAACCCCACCGACGACGCCATGATGGGCGTCACGCACGTCTTGCGCGGCGAGGACCTGCTCAGCTCGACACCTCGGCAGATCGCCCTCTACGAGGCATTCGCCGAGATCGGCGTCGGCGGCGGATTCACGCCCGAGTTCGGCCACCTGCCGTTCGTCATGGGTGAGGGCAATCGCAAGCTTTCCAAGCGTGATCCCGAGTCCAACCTGCTGGACTACAAACCCAAGGGCTTCCTGCCTGAGGCGCTGCTCAACTACATGGCGCTACTGGGCTGGTCGATCGCTGAGGACCGAGACGTTTTCTCGATCCCCGAGATGGTCGAGGCGTTCGAGATCGGACGGGTCAATCCCAATCCGGCGCGCTTCGACATCAAGAAGGCCGAGGCCATCAACGGCTCGCACATCAGGCTGCTGCCGGAGCCGGAGCTGCGTGAGCGGCTCGTACCGTACTTCCAGGCGGCCGGTCTGATCGACGCGGAGCCATCCGAGGAGCAGATGCGCACGCTCGCGGCTGCGACGCCGCTGGTCCACGAGCGGATGACGCTGCTCACCGAGGCCGTCGACATGCTGCGCTTCCTTTTCGTCAGCGACGCAGACTTCTCGATCGACGAGGCTGACCGCGCGAAGAATCTGGACGATGCGGGTGTCCAGGTGGCTCGTGCGGCACACGAGGCGCTCGCCGAGGTCGCAGACTGGTCCACCGACACGATCGAGTCCGCCCTGCGGAGCGCACTGATCGAAGGGCTCGGCCTCAAGCCTCGCCTGGCATTCGGTCCGGTTCGCGTTGCGGTGACGGGCAGTCGGATCTCTCCGCCGTTGTTCGAGTCGCTGGAGTTGCTCGGTCGGGACGTTGCACTGGCGCGCCTGCATGCCGTGATCGGCTCGTGACCAGCCCTCCCGGTTTGGGTCGGAGCGGGGGAGTCGGGTAAAGTGTGACCTCGGCTCGGACCCAGTCCGTAGCCATTGGGATATGGTGTAATTGGCAACACAGCGGTTTCTGGTACCGCCATTCTAGGTTCGAGTCCTAGTATCCCAGCGAAACCCTCCGAGCAGCTTTCGAGCATGCTTTGGTAGGGTTTTGTGCGGTCGCAAGACCACCCATGGCCCCGTTGTGTAGCGGCCTAGCACGCCGCCCTCTCAAGGCGGTAGCGCGGGTTCGAATCCCGTCGGGGCTACCATGGAAAGATCCCTTGACCAGCGCGGACGCCGGTCAGGGGATCTTCTACGTGGTGGGCGGGCCTTGCGCCACTCGGCCCAGTTGAAGGCACGGCCTCTCCGTCGGTGAGCAGCGCCGGCCAGACCCGCGGCCACTGCGTCCGAATCCCGCTAGTAAGTGTCGTGACCGGGCGTCATGATGGAGGCATGCACACCGATCACGAACGCTGCTATCGCGCGGTGCAGTCTCGAGATGCGCGCTTCGACGGCGTCTTCTACACGGGGGTCACGACGACCGGTATCTACTGCCGACCATCATGCCCGGCCGTGACACCCAAGCGTCACAACGTCACCTTCCATGCCACGGCCGCCGCTGCTCAGGAGGCCGGATTCCGGGCGTGCCGACGTTGCCGGCCCGACACGACGCCAGGATCGCCGGAGTGGAATGTACGCGCGGATGCAGTGGGTCGCGCCATGCGCCTGATCGGCGACGGGATCGTCGAGCGTGAGGGTGTCGAGGGCCTGGCGAGCCGGATCGGCTACAGCCAGCGTCACGTCACCCGGATGCTGACCCACGAGCTGGGTGCCGGGCCGCTGGCGCTGGCCCGCAGCAACCGGGCACATGCTGCCCGGGTGCTGATCGAGACGACCCAGATGCCGATGTCAGACATCGCCTTCGCGGCGGGCTTCGCGTCGATCCGGCAATTCAACGATTCGGTGCGGCACGTCTACGCACTTTCTCCGACGCAGATGCGGGGCCGCCGGCGCAGCACGCCCACCGGGCGGGTGACGGTGCGCCTCGCCGTGCGCCAGCCATTCCACGCCGAGGCGCTGCTCGACTTCCTCCGGGCGCATCTTCTGCCCGGGGTCGAGGCGATTCGCGACCGCACGTACGCCCGGGTGCTGCGCCTCCCCAACGGGCTGGGTGCCATGGCGCTGATACTGCACGACGACCATGTGTCGTGCGAGCTGGAGCTGGCGGATCTGCGCGACACCGCCGTTGCGATCGGCCGGGCCCGGCGCATGCTCGACCTGGATGCCGACCCGGCCGCGATCGATTCAGTGCTTGGCGCCCATCCGTCCCTTCGTGAACTGGTGGCAGGGGCGCCGGGCCTGCGGGTGCCGGCGCACGTCGATGGTTTCGAGGTCGCGGTGCGCACGATCGTCGGCCAGCAGGTCTCGGTCGCCGGCGCGAACACGGTCCTGGGACGCCATGTGCCGACGCGGGGGACCGCGGTCGACTTCGAACTCGCGGCGTCGTTCGGACTCACCCATGCTTTCCCCGCGCCCGAGGCATTCGCCGAGGCCGACCCCACGGAGATGGGCATGCCGCAGTCACGTGCGCGAGCCATCGTCGATCTCGCGCACGCTGTCGCTGCCGGCATGCTCGAGCTCGATCCCGGTGCCGATCGCGAGGCCGTCCGTGAGCAGCTGGTCGGGATGCGAGGCATCGGCCCCTGGACCGCCGACTACATCGTGATGCGCGCGCTGGCCCACCCAGACATCCTCCTGACCACCGATCTCGTGCTCCGGCGGGAGCTCGAACGTCGTGGTCTGACCCAGGACGACACCGACCGGTGGCGTCCGTGGCGCTCTTACGCGGGCATGCACCTGTGGCGCGCCACCTCCGCCTTCGAAAGGACACCCGGATGAGCACGATGACCCGATGGATGGATTCCCCGATCGGCGGGCTGCGCATCCATGTCTCCGCCGACCTCGTGACCGCGATCGATTTCGGTGCCGCGGCTCCGCGCAGCCGGCGGATCACCCATGCGCTGCTGGACCGGGCCCAGCAGGAGCTCACCGAGTACTTCGCCGGGGAGCGGACCGATTTCGATCTCCCGCTGGCCAATGACGGCACGGAGTTTCAGAAGAAGGTGTGGGCCGAGCTGCGGCGGATCCCGTACGGCGAGACCGTGAGCTACGCCGACATCGCGCGCCGTCTGGGCTACGAACCGGTGATCTCCCGCGCCGTCGGGGCTGCCAACGGTGCCAACCCGATTCCGATCGTGGTGCCGTGCCACCGAGTCATCGGATCGGACGGATCGCTGACCGGATACGCCGGTGGGCTTGAGCGCAAGAAGACCTTGCTCGATCTCGAAATGCCTGGACTGTTCTGATCGCGTTCGCTCTGCGTTTACCCCCGGAGGGCACGGTGGTGTGACCTGAAGGGGAGGTCCGCATGTCACCCACGAGCACGAGATCGCCGAGCCGTTGCACGCTTGAGCTCGAACTGCTGTCTGCCGAGGCGCGCTCCGAAGAGCTCGCCAATCAGGTGGCGCTCCTGCAGAACCGGGTTCATGGTCTGCAGGCTGCATCGGGCTCGTGGCGTCCGAAGGCCGGAGGGCGATCGCCGGTGCAGAAGGTACGCGCGGCGGCCGTGACCGCGATCGTTCAGACGACGAACTTGGCCAGGCGGTGGTCCGGGAACCGGGCCGAGGGCCGGAAGCGTCTGGTGATCGCGGACCATCCCCGCGCCGAACCTCTGGCTCTGCGGGACGCGCCGCCGCTGCCTGAGCCGAGCTGGACCGTGGCCCGGCTGCGCGTGGCAGCGCGGGAGCAGGGCGTCGTGGGATTCGGCCGAATGCGCAAGGAGCAGCTCCTCATGGAGCTGATCTGAATGAATTGCCTGTGGACGGAGCGTTCGACGGTCGCCGCGCGAGGACAGATCGTGGTGACATGACCTCACGCGATCTCCGTCAGCTCCCACCGATCCGAACGCTGGCTGATCTCGAGGCCGCCTGGCGGCTGCTCATCGAGCCACTGGGGTTCGGCACCCGACAGATCTTTGCCATCATGCTGGGCTGCGACGGACTTGTCCTCCCATCAGTCATCAACCTCACCGACTGTCCCGTCGCACCGGACGGCTCGATGCTGGTCGCGCTCGCGCGCTCGTTGCGATCGTCTCTCGACGAGGTCGATCCGGAAGGCTCGTGGGCAGTGCTCTGGGCCCGCCCGAGCAACGCCGGGACGCGGACGACCGATCTTGCCTGGATTCGTGCGATCAACGCTGCGATGTCGATGCAGTCCCTCGCTAACTGGCCGATTCACCGGGCTGACGACTCGGTCCTGCAGGTGATGTCGCCCGACGACCTCGCCGCCTAGCTGGTGCGCCGCAGGCTCTGCGAGAGCCGCTCGGCCGCGGCGACGACGGCTGGTGCGTGCATGCGACCGGGCTGGCGGGTCAGGCGCTCGAGCGGGCCGGACACCGACACCGCTGCGACGACCTTGCCCGAGGGGGAGCGGACCGGTGCGGACACCGAGCCCACCCCGTTCTCCCGCTCGCCGACGCTCTGCGCCCAGCCGCGGCGGCGCACGGCGGAGAGCTCAGCGGCCGAGAACGTGGACTTGAGCAGCCCCTTGTTCATCCGCTCTGGGTCCTCCCACGACAGTAGGATCTGGGCTGCGGAGCCGGCGCTCATGGTGAGCTGGCCGCCAACGGGAATCGAGTCGCGCAGACCGGTTGGGCGGTCCGCGGCCGCCACGCACACGCGGAAGTCGCCCTGGCGACGGAACAGCTGGGCGGACTCGCCGGTGATGTCACGCAGGCGAGCCAGCACGGGACCGGCCGCGGCCAGCAGGCGATCCTCACCGGCGGCTGCCGCGAGCTCGCCGAGCCGGGGTCCGAGGATGAAGCGTCCTTGCATGTCCCGAGCGACGAGTCGATGATGTTCCAACGCCACCGCGAGCCGGTGGGCGGTGGGACGGGCCAGACCGGTGCTGGCGACAAGCCCCGCCAGTGTTGCCGGACCCGGCTCGAGGGCGGCGAGCACGAGTGCGGCTTTGTCGAGAACCCCGACTCCGCTAGAGTTGTCCATGTCTTGATACTGCCGTATCGCATTGTGAGACGCAAGCCTGAGAAGCACAGCATCCGTCGAGGAGAACCACCATGGGCAAGACCCTGGCCGAGAAGATCTGGGAAGAGCACGTCGTTCGCCGCCACGAGGGCGAGCCGGATTTGCTCTACATCGACCTGCACCTGATCCACGAGGTCACGAGTCCGCAGGCCTTCGATGGTCTCCGGATCGCCGGGCGTCCGGTGCGCCGTCCCGATCTCACGTTGGCTACCGAGGATCACAACATTCCGACGACCGACCTCGACAAGCCGATCGCTGACCTGGTCTCCCGCACGCAGGTGGAGACGTTGCGTCGCAACTGCGCGGAGTTCGGTGTACGTCTGCACCCCATGGGTGACCTCGACCAGGGCATCGTCCACGTCGTCGGACCGCAGCTGGGCCTGACCCAGCCCGGCATGACGATCGTGTGCGGCGACTCGCACACCTCGACGCACGGGGCGTTTGGCTCGATCGCCTTTGGTATCGGCACCTCCGAGGTCGAGCACGTGCTCGCCACGCAGTCGCTGTCGCAGGCCAAGCCCAAGATGATGGCCGTCGACGTCGTCGGCGAACTGCCAGCCGGATCAACGGCCAAGGATCTGATCCTGGCACTCATCACCCAGGAGACCACGGGTGGCGGCCAGGGCTACATCGTGGAGTACCGCGGCGACGCGATCCGTGCCCTGTCGATGGAGGCCCGGATGACGATCTGCAACATGTCGATCGAGTGGGGCGCCAAGGCCGGGCTCATCGCTCCCGACCAGACGACGTACGACTACCTCGAAGGGCGCCCCAGCGCGCCGGTGGGCCCCGACTGGGATGCCGCCGTCGCGCACTGGGACAGCCTGGTGACAGACGATGATGCCGAGTTCGACAAGGTCATCACGATCGACGCCTCGACCATCACACCGTTCGTCACGTGGGGTACCAACCCCGGCCAGGGCGTGCCGCTGTCAGGCAATGTGCCGGATCCCGCGTCGTTCGAGGACGACAACGAGCGGATCGCCGCCGAGAACGCCCTGCGCTACATGGGTCTCGAGGCCGGCACTCCGATGAAGGACATCAAGGTCGACACGGTGTTCATCGGCTCGTGCACCAACGGTCGGATCGAGGACCTTCGGGTCGCTGCCTCCTTGATGGAGGGTCACAAGGTGGCGGCCGACACCCGCATCCTGGTCGTCCCGGGTTCGGTGCGGGTACGCCTGCAGGCCGAGCAGGAGGGACTTGACGTGATCTTCAAGGACGCCGGCGCGGAGTGGCGCGGCGCGGGCTGCTCGATGTGTCTGGGGATGAACCCTGACCAGCTCATGGTGGGGGAACGAGCCGCCTCGACGTCCAATCGCAACTTCGAAGGTCGCCAGGGCAAGGGTGGCCGTACGCACCTCGTCTCGCCCGACGTTGCAGTGGCCACCGGAATCCTGGGGCACTTGGCCGGGCCGGCCGACCTGGCCCAGCTCGAGAAGGCAGGAGCCTGATCATGGAGAAGTTCTCCTCGCACACCGGAGTCGGCGCACCGCTGCGGCGCAGCAATGTCGACACCGACCAGATCATCCCCGCGGTGTGGCTCAAGAAGGTCACCCGGGACGGATTCGAGGAAGGCCTGTTCTCGGCCTGGCGAAGCGATCCGGCCTTCGTGCTGAACCAGGATGCGTACAAAGACGCCACGGTCCTGGTCGCCGGCCCGGACTTCGGCACGGGCTCGTCCCGCGAGCACGCAGTGTGGGCGCTGCAGAATTACGGCTTCAAGGTCGTCATCTCGCCGCGGTTCGGCGACATCTTCCGAGGTAACTCGGGCAAGGCGGGGCTGCTGGCCGCCGAGGTCGACGACGCCGTCGTGCAGCGGCTGTGGGATCACCTGGACGAGAATCCCGGCGCGTCGATCACGATTGATCTCGAGTCGCGAACCGTCAAGGCCGGTGAGGGCGCCGAAGCGATCGAGGGCCTGTTCACGATCGACGACTACACCAGGTGGCGCCTGCTTGAGGGTCTGGACGACGTCGGCATCACCTTGGGACACGAGGCTGACATCCTCGCGTACGAGGCGACGCGCCCCAGCTTCAAACCCGCCACGCTCTGACATCGACGCGGCGCAGTCGTCGCTGAGCTTCGCCAGCAGCACACACGCCGCTGCTGACCCCTCGGCACGCGACAAGTGGCCCGCCACGCCGCTGCAAGTGACCCGTCAGCGTTGCTGCCAGATGGCGACGGAGGTCACGGAGGTGCCGTCCGTCTCGATGAACACGCGCTGACCGACACGCAGGTGCCGGATGTGCTCGGCGAGCGAGGCAGCCGGGAATTCCAGTGGCATGCCCTCGTCGGTCAGCAGCCGCCCGCTGCGGGTGGACGGATCGAAGGTTGCGACGGTGCCCTGCATGGCAGTCACCCTAGTGCCGAGCCGAAGGATTAGGCTCGCGGTCATGGCGAAACACCCCGTCCCCACCGTCGTTCGGGTCATCAGGTTCTTCCTGAGGCCCGTGCTGATGCTGGTGACGAAGCGAGACTGGCAGGGCATGGACAACCTGCCGGATGGCGGCTTTGTGTTGGCGCCCAATCACATCTCGCACCTCGATCCGTTCCTGATCTCGCACTTCATGCTGGACAACGGCATCGCTCCACAGTTCCTCGCCAAGGACACGCTGGTCAGCGCCAAGGGGTTTGGCTGGATCCTGAGGTCCGCCGAGCAGATTCCGGTCTATCGCAGCACCACGGGCGCTGCAGAGTCCCTGCGTGCCGCGGCCACGGCGGTCGAGGAGGGTCGAGTCGTCACGATCTATCCCGAGGGCACGATCACCCGTGACCCGGCCGCTTGGCCCATGAGCGGTCGAACGGGAGCCGTCCGTGTCGCCCTGATGACCGGTCGGCCGTTGGTGCCGTTGATGCAGTGGGGGCCGCAGGAGATCCTGTGGCCCTACGCCAAGCGGGTGCGGCTGTTCCCCCGCAGGACGATTCACATCCGGGTCGGCAAGCCGATCGATCTGTCCGACCTCGTCGACCAGGAGCTGACCGAGAAGGTGCTTCACACAGCGACCGACCGGCTGATGGACAGTTTGACTGCCATGATGTCCCAAGTGCGTGGAGAGCTTCCCTCGACACCTCGCATCGATGTGCATACGTTGAGCAGACCGAAAACCAACTACCAGCGACGGGAATCGTGAATGGCGCAGACAGCCGTGATGGGCGCAGGATCGTGGGGAACGGCATTCGCGCTGGTGCTGGCAGACGCCGGCAACGACGTGCGCCTCTGGGGCCGCCGCCCCGAGCTCTGCGAAGCCATCAACACCGCCCACGAGAACTCCGACTACCTCCCCGGGGTCGCGCTGCCGAAGGAAGTTTCGGCGACGTCGGATCCCGCCGAAGCGCTGGCCGGTGCCGAGATCGTCGTCCTCGCGGTCCCCTCCCAGCAGCTGCGCACCAATCTCGAGTCCTGGAGCAAGCACGTCCCCCCGGACGCGATCTTCGTGAGCCTGATGAAGGGCGTCGAGCTGGGAACGCACAAGCGGATGAGTGAGGTCATCGCCGAGATCACGGGCGCCGGACCTGAGCGCATCGCTGTCGTCTCCGGGCCCAACCTGGCGCGTGAGATCGCCAATCGTGAACCGGCTGCCAGCGTGGTTGCCTGTGCTGATCAAGCCGTGGCCGAGCGTCTCCAGCAGGCCTGCCACACAGCCTCGTTCCGCCCATACTCCATGACCGACGTCATCGGCTGCGAGCTCGCCGGCACCGCCAAGAACATCATCGGCCTCGCCGTCGGCGTGTGCGTGGGCCTGGGCTACGGCGACAACACCAAGGCATCGGTCATCACTCGAGGGCTTGCCGAGACCGCACGTCTCGGTGCCGCGATCGGAGCGGACCCTGTGACGTTCATGGGCCTGGCCGGCATGGGTGACCTCGTCGCGACCTGTTCGTCACCCCTGTCCCGCAACCGGACGTTCGGCGAGAAGCTCGGTCAGGGAATGAGCGTGGAGGAGGTCACGGCGCAGACCAACCAGGTCGCCGAGGGGGTCAAGTCATGCGTGTCGGTCAGCGAGCTGGCCAAGCTGCATGGCGTCGAGATGCCGATCGTCGAGCACGTGGCCGCACTGATCGAGGGGGAGATGAGCCCGGACGACCTGGTCTCGCGGTTGATCTCCAGACAGGCCAAGCCCGAGACGGTCTAGGAGAACGCAGCCAGCGCGTTCTCGACGTCGGTCCACAGATCTTCGACGTCCTCGATGCCCACCGAGAACCGGATCAGTCCTTCTGGGACGCTCTCGGGCTCTCCGGCGTGTCGACGGCGTCGTTCCCATGTCGACTCGACACCACCCAGACTCGTCGCATACGTGATGACGTCACTCTGCTCAGTCATCTTCTGCGCGACCGCGGCGCCGCCGACGACCTCGAAGGCGATGATCGTGCCGAAACCGGGATAACGGGAGTAGACGACACGACTTGAGGCTGACAGCCGCCGGTGCAGCTCGCGGGCGTTCTCCTCGGCCCGATCCAGCCGGACGTGCAGTGTCCGCATACCGCGCGTTGCGAGCCAGGTCTCCATGGCTCCCGGGATCGCGCCGAGCACACGGCGCCGCTTCTCGATGGCGTCGTACGCCCGGTCGCTGTTGGTGACCACAGCGCCGAGGATGACGTCGCTGTGCCCGGACAGGAGCTTGGAGGCCGAGTGGACGACGAAGTCCGCGCCCTGTTCGAGCGGCTTCTGGCGCAGGGGAGTCGCGAAGGTGTTGTCGACCGCGACTGCGGTACCTGACTGCGACGCCGACTGAGCGATCGCGGCGATGTCGGCAATCTCCAGGGCTGGATTGGTCGGTGACTCGATCCAGACCAGCGCGGCACCCTGGCAGGCGTTGATCACCTGCTGAGTGTCGTCGATGTCAACGAGCCGGAGCTCGATCTGCTTTCGTCGCGCACGCTCCTGCAGCTGGTTGATCGTGCCGTAGTAGGCGTGGCGCGGAGCCACCACAGCGGCGTTGCCGGGCACGAGATCGAACAGGGCCGTCGTGGCCGCGATCCCCGAGGCGAACGCCAGAGCCCGTCCTCCCTCCAGCGCGCCGAGCACCGTCTCGAACGATTCCCAGGTCGGATTGCCCTGGCGGCCGTACTCCGAGGCGCCGCCCGGCACCAGCGCACTGGCGAGCGTGATCGGCGCATTGAGCGGTCCTCCCGGGACCCGGTTCGGACGCCCGGAGCCGACGGCAATGGTCGAGGGTGAAAGTTCGTGTCCGCGCATGAAGCCATCATGCCTTGACCGGTATCGTGCTCGGCAATGAGCCTCTCGATGAACACTTCACTCGGCAGATCGCGCCTCGCCGTTGTTTTTGGCGGCCGTTCCAGCGAGCATGGCGTCTCGTGCCTCACCGCCCGTGAGGTGATCGCGGCGATCGACCCCGAGCGCTACGACATCCGTCCGGTCGGCATCACTCGCGACGGTCAGTGGGTCGAGGAAACTGCTGAATGGCCCGAGATCGCAGCCGGTCAGCTTCCCGAGGTGCGCGCGGATCGTCCCGCGTTCCGCTGGGAGGACCTGAGTGAATTCGATGCGGTGTTCCCACTCCTGCACGGCCCGTGGGGCGAGGACGGCACGATCCAGGGCCTGTTCGAGATGGCGAACGTCCGCTACGTCGGCGCCGGGGTCCTGTCCAGCGCCGTCAGCATGGACAAGCCGTTCACCAAGACGGTGTTCTCGGCAGCCGGCCTGCCGCAGATCCCGTACGTGACGGTGCTTCCGTGGCAGTGGAGTCGTGAGCGCGACCGGGTCGAGGCGCGCATCCGGGCACTCGGCCTGCCGGTCTTCGTCAAGCCGGCGCGTGCCGGATCCAGCTCGGGCGTCACGATGGTCGACACGTGGGACGGGCTCGACGCAGCGATGCGTGCGGCCCGGAGCTTCGATCCCAAGGTCATCGTCGAGGCCGCAGCCCAAGGCAAGCGGGAGCTCGAGTGCGCCGTGATGCAGCAGCCCGATGGGACACCGGTGGCAAGCGTCGTCGGCGAGATCACCGTCGCGGCGGACTCGCGTCACGAGTTCTACGACTTCGAGGCGAAGTACCTCGACGGCACGAGCCTCAACGTCGTGCCGGCCGACATCTCCGAGACGCTGCGCGAGCGCATCCGCACCTACGCGGTGAAGGCCTTCGAGGCGGTGGGCTGTGAAGGCCTCGCGAGGGTCGATTTCTTCTGGTCCGACGAGGGCCTGGTGGTCAACGAGATCAACACGATGCCGGGCTTCACGCCCTACTCGATGTTCCCGGTGCTGTGGGAGGCCAGCGGCGTCTCCTACCCAGAGCTGGTCGACCGACTGATCCAGCTCGCGCTGCACCGCGACACCGGCCTGCGCTAGACCGTCAGACGCATGGCTTGACGACGGGATCGTGCCGCGCGACGGCATCGGCGAGATCGGCCAGCGCATCGGCTTCGGGATCGTACGTGTGCGGCACCTCGACGCTGACGAAGTACTCCCGGCCGATGGTCGTGAACAGGTAGCCGTCAGCGGTCGACTCGGTGAACCAGCCGACGTCGTTGACCATGTCGCAGCGTGCTGCCGGTCCGAGGTCGCGCGGCTTTTCGACACCACAGCGCAGGATGATCGGAGGATCGCCCCATGCGGCGGCGTTGGCGTCCCGGACGATCCGGTTCTTCTGTCCGGCCACCGTCAACGGGTGGTCCGCGAGCAGCGCCTCACAGTTGACCGAAGTGCCGGGCTCGGTCGGGTAGCCGTCGACCGACAGCGTCGATCCGCAGGACGCCGCGAGCAGCAGGCCCAGCAGGGCAGCTGTGAGGGGTGCGCGTCTCACGCCTCAGATACGGACGATGGGGCAGGTCAGCGTCCGGGTGATGCCAGGGACGTTCTGGACCTGGGTGACGACCAGGGCGCCCAGTTCGTCGACGCTCGGACCCTCGGCCCGCACGATGACGTCGTAGGGACCCGTGACGTCCTCAGCAAGCGTGACGCCAGCGATGGCGGCGATAGCCGTGGCGACGTCGGCGGCCTTGCCGACCTCGGTCTGGACGAGGATGTATGCCTGAACAGCCATCGAGAACCCCTTTGTTTGACCGGACTGTGACACGCTACCTGATCCGGTGGGCCCAGTGGCCCGGTGGCTGCGACACAATGCCCTCATGGCGACCAGTGCTGCGAACGAGCCCACCATCGGTGATGTCGGAGAGTTCGGGCTGATCGACCAGGTCCGGGCGCAGATCGGTGACAACCGATACATCCTGCTCGGCTCCGGGGACGATGCCGCTCACATCTCGACCAACGACGGGTCGTACATCGTGTCGACCGATCTGCTCATCGAGGGCCGGCACTTCCGTCGCGACTGGTCCTCCGCCCACGACATCGGCCGGAAGGCTGCGGCATGCAACCTCTCGGACATCAATGCGATGGGCGGCGTCGCGACCGCCATGACCCTGGGCTTTGGTGCACCGGCGGATCTGCCGGTCTCGTGGGTCCTGGAGATGGTCCGTGGGTTCGAGGAGGAGTGTGCCAATGTCGGCGCGCACATCGTCGGCGGTGATGTCACGGCCTCGGACAAGATCGTCCTCGCTGTCACCGCCATGGGGGACGTGGCACGCCCCGTCCTTCGGTCGGGTGCCCTGCCCGGCGATGTCGTGGCATATGCCGGGATCCTGGGGCTGGCGGGTGCCGGCTACGCGACGCTGAGTCGTGGCTTCCGCTCGCCCAAGGCTGCAGTCGAGACGCACCGGGTGCCGCATCCGCCGTATGCCGCCGGGCCGCAGGCCGCAGCGGCGGGCGCGACTGCGATGACCGATGTCAGCGACGGCTTGCTCGCCGACCTGGGCCACCTCGCCGATGCCAGCGGTGTCTCGATCGACCTGGAGTCCGTCACCTTCGAGATCCCGGGTCCGGTGGCGACCGTGAGCGAAGCCCTCGGCGCCGATGCGCTGGGATTCGTGCTGACCGGCGGGGACGACTACGCCCTGGTCGCGACCTTCAGCTCGCAGGGAGAGCTCCCGAGCGGGTGGACCAGGATCGGCACCGTGTCGGACGGCCGCGGCGTGACGGTCGACGGGCAGCCGTACGACGGTCCGGCCGGTCATCAGCACTTTCGCTGAGTGGTGTGACGAATCAGTCCTGGATCCTCGCGAAGGGCTGCGCGGCCTCGAGCTCGTAGGCGATCTCGAGGAGGGTCTGCTCGTCGCCATGATCGGCCGAGAAGTGCACGCCGATCGGCATGTCGGCCGAGGATCGTCCCAGTGGCAGCGAGATCGCGGGACCGCCGGCGGCGTTGTTGAGCGGTGTGAACGCGGCGTACTGGATCAGTCGCTCGAACATCACCGAGAACTCGACGGCGGGGGACAGGTGGCCCAGCTCGGGCGTCGCGAATCCCAGGGTCGGTGACATGATCAGGTCGACGTCGGCGAATGCGGCTCGGTAGCGCCGCTCGGAGCGCTTGAGACCGCGGATGGCGCCGGGTGTGCGCCACGCCTGCCGGATGAACCTGCGGGCCAGTCCCCGGGTCAGCGGGTCGGTGAGCGACTTGTCGAAGCCGGGACCCATGATGCTTCGGCCGAAGTGCTGGGTGGAGAACGCCAGCAGACCCCAGTAGTGCTTGAAGTCCTCCATGAACGCCCGGTCCACAGGCAGATCGACCTCGACGACGTCGTGGCCCAGGGCACCCAGGAGGTCCGAGGTCGCGAGCACAGCTTTCCTGCTGTCCTCGTCGGTCGGAACCCCGGTGATCGAGTCGACGATCATGCCGATGCGGAGACGGCGGTCCGACGGACCCTCGACCAGCCCGATCGGTGGTAGGCCGACGGCCGGCAGGTAGGCCTGTGTTGCTGCGAGGAAGTGTGCCGTGTCGCGCACTGAGCGCGTCACCACGCCGTTGGACACGATGTCGACCGGCAGCTTCGCAGCCTCGGCCGCCGGCACGACGCGATCACGAGTCGGCTTCAGCCCGACCAGACCACACGCGGCGGCAGGGATCCGGATCGAGCCACCGCCGTCGTTGGCGTGCGCTATGGGAACGACGCCCGCCGCCACCAGCGCTGCGGACCCGCCCGAGGAAGCGCCGGCCGAGTATCCGGTGTTCCATGGGTTGCGGGTCGGCGGAAGGCTCTCGTACTCGGTGGACGCATTGAAGCCGAACTCCGGCATCGTCGACTTGCCCAGGACGGTCAGACCGGCGGACAGGAACTGGTCGGTGAATGGCGCATTCGCGGTGGCGGGCCGAGAGCTGACGGCGAGTGAGCCCTGATCGGTCGGCAACCCGGCAACGTCAGTGTTGTCCTTGACGAAGGTCGGTACGCCCGAGAGCGCCCCGGCAGCAGGCCGGTCGGCAGCGCTGCGGGCACGCTCGAAGTCGGAGTGCTGGATGGCGTTCAGGGCCGGGTTGACGCGCTCGGCTCGCGCTATCGCGGCCTCGGTGACTTCGCGGGCGCTGATCCGACCTGAGGCAATGGCAACGGCGACCCCGACTGCGTCGAGGTCGCCGAGTGCATCATCGCCGAAGGCGTGGACACGGTCGGTCATCTCGTTGATCACGAGATGACTCTAGGGTCAATTGACTGGCTGGACCAGAAAAGTGACTAGCGCGACACCTTGCCGGCCTTGAGGCAGCCGGTGCAGACGTTGACACGCTGGGGGGTCCCGTTGATCACAGCGCGGACGCGCTGGATGTTGGGATCGAAACGACGCTTGGTGCGTCGGTGCGAGTGGGAGACGTTGTGGCCGAAGCCGGGTCCCTTGGCGCACACATCACAGACCGCAGCCACGGCGAACTCCTGAACATTGAGACTTGACGAACAAATGGGGGTGCCCTGCTGGCCCGACGGACCAGATGGCAACCGCACAAGAATAGCCGACGAACCGACGCAGACGCGAATCAGCCCGCGCGGTCGTCTGTGCGGGGGCCGTGGAGCGATAGCCTCCCCCCATGGGCCTCACCCTCGACTCCGCGCAATTCAGGGCGTGGACGCAGCTGTGCGCCGGAGCCCTCTCGGCCGCTCGAGCCGAGATCGACGCGCTCAACGTCTTCCCGGTCCCCGACAGCGACACCGGCACGAACGCATATCTGACCTTCGTGTCGGGCTCGGAAGCGATTGCGACCGTGGCTGTAGACGCGCCGCTGTCGGTCGTGGTCAAGTCATATGTCGACGGGCTGCTGACCGGTGCCAAGGGCAACACGGGAGTGATCCTGTCGCAGCTGGTCCGGGCCTGCTTCAAGGATCTGCAGCTCGAGGGCGGCGAGGTCACGGCCGCTGAGGTCGCTCGTTCGTTCGTGGCTGCCTCGGACGCAGCGTGGGCTGCGGTTGGCGCGCCCGTCGAGGGCACGATCCTCTCGGTCGCCAAGGCCGCAGCCGGTGGAGCGACCGAGGCAGCAGAGGCCGGGGTCGATGGGCGAACGGTCTTCGCCAAGGCAGCCCGTGCTGCGCGCGAGGCGTTGGCCCGCACCCCGCAGCAGATGGAGCTCCTGGCCCGCGCGGGCGTCGTGGACGCTGGAGGGCGGGCGCTGGTGGTGGTGCTCGACGCAACCGAGCAGGCGCTCACCGGTCGGGTGCCGGCGCAGGCGAGCAGCTTCGTGCCGGTGCCGGTCGCCGGCGCGGGCGACGACCTCAGCGCGGACGGGCCGTCGTACGAAGTCATGTACCTCCTCGAGGCCGATGACGATCGAGTCGTCGAGCTTCGCGCTGCGCTGTTGCCGATGGGCGACTCGCTCGTCATCGTGGGCGGTGAGCGGCTCTGGAACGTCCACGTCCACGTCGATGACGTCGGTGCTGCGATCGAGGCCGGGATCGGCGCCGGTCGGCCCTACCGCATCGCGGTGACCCACTTCGCCGACCAGATGGCCCGGGCCCCACGGTCGGGACGCGTCGTGATCTCGGCGACGACCGGTGCCGGACTCACCGCGTTGTGCGAGGAAGCCGGAGCGCAGACTCTCGAGTTCACCCGCGAGCACCCACTCACGATCGCCGAGATGAGTGCATCCCTGCGCAGCGCGGGGGCGGCCGAGGTGATCGTGCTGCCCAACAACCAGCGCTATGTGCGCCGGTTCGAGGCTGCAGCCCAGGCCGCTCGGCAGGACGGTGTTCGGGTCGCCGTCATCCCGACGTACGCGCAGGTGCAGGGCCTGGCGGCACTCGCCGTGCATGACCCGGGGCTGGCCTTCGACGAGATCGTCGTGGCGATGTCGAGCGCAGCCGCGCACACGCAGCACGGAGCCGTCACTGTCGCGACCGAACCCGGCATGACCATGGTCGGGCCGTGCGAGCCCGGCGACGTCCTGGGTGTCGTGGCGGGTGACTTCGCGGTCGTGGGCCAGGACATCCTCTCGGTCGCGTACGACGTCATCGACCGCATCCTGTCCCCGGCCGGTGAGATGCTGACAGTCGTGATGGGCGAGGGCGTCGAGCGCGGGATCGAGGATTCCATCGCGGCCCACCTTCGCTCCCTGCGCCCCGACGTCGATCTGGTGGTCTACGAGGGTGGCCAGGAAAACTATCCGCTGTTCATCGCGGTCGAGTGATGATCGAGCTGTCGACCAAGCTGGTCAACGTCCTGGGCGACAAGACGACCAAGCCACTCACCAAGACCTTCGACATGCTGGTGGTCGAAGACCTGCTGCGGCACTACCCACGGCGATACGCCGAGCTGGGCAAGCTGACCGATCTGGCGGGGCTGGAGGTCGGCCAGCACGTCACGATCCTGGCCCGGGTCGCCTCGGTCAAGAACTACTCGTTCGGCCCCGGTGGTCGGCGCACCCGCACCGAGGTCGTGGTCACCGACGGCACTGGTGAGCTGACGCTGACGTTCTTCCAGCAGGCCTGGCGGCTCAAGGCGATGCAGCCGGACTCGCTGGGCCTCGCGGCAGGAGTGGTCAGCGAGTTCAACCGCAAGCTTCAGCTGACGCACCCCGACTGGGAGCCGATCCAGGAGTCCGGTGACCCGGCCGAGAGCTCGCGGCTCGGCCGCGGCATCATCCCGCTCTACCGTGCGACCGCCGCGATGCCCTCCTGGAAGATCGAGCAGTGCGTCGGGATGTGTCTCGAGGCGATTGGTCCGCTGGACGACCCGCTACCTGGGGACGTGCGCTCGGAGCGAGGTCTGCTCGACCTCGGCGATTCCTTCCAGGCGATCCATCGGCCACGCGCGGCGGCGGACTGGCAGGGCGCACGTGACCGCTTTCGGTTCGAGGAGGCGTTCGTCGTGCAGACGGTCTTCGCGCAGCGTCGGAGCCAGCTGGAGCGGGAGCACGCGGCCTCCCGGCCGGTCGCCACCGGCGGCCTTCGCGAGCGGTTCGAGTCGGCGCTGCCGTTCGAGCTCACGGCGGGCCAGCGCGAGGTCGTCGCCGAGATCTCCGCAGACCTCGAGCACACGCACCCCATGCATCGTCTGCTGCAGGGCGAGGTGGGATCGGGAAAGACCATCGTGGCGCTCATCGCGATGCTGCAGGTCGTCGATGCCGGCGCGCAGGCCGCGTTGCTCGCGCCGACCGAGGTCCTGGCGGCACAGCACTTCCGCGCCATCACCGCGATGTTGGGAGATCTCGCGAAGGGCGGAATGCTCGGCGGCGCCGATGGTGCCACGCGGGTTCGTCTGCTGACCGGATCACAGGGCGCCAAGGCGCGCAAGGAGTCACTGCTCGAAGCGGCCTCCGGCGAGGCCGGGATCGTCATCGGTACCCACGCGCTCATCCAGGATCACGTGCAGTTCGCCGAGCTGGGTCTGCTGGTGGTCGACGAGCAGCATCGGTTCGGGGTCGAGCAGCGAGCCGCTCTGGTCGATCGGGCCGAGGTCACGCCGCACGTCCTGGTCATGACGGCGACGCCGATCCCGCGCACCATCGCCATGTCGGTGTTCGGTGATCTGGAGGTGTCGACCCTGCGCGAGCTGCCGGCTGGTCGGCAGCCGATACAGACGACAGTCGTCCCCATCGCCGAACGGCCCGCGTGGCTCGAACGGGGCTGGGCGCGGGTGCGGGAGGAGGTCGCCAAGGGCCGCCAGGCGTATGTCGTGGTGTCCCGCATCGGCGACAGTGATGACGGCCAGGACAAGGACACCCGGTCGCTCGTCGAGCTGAGCGAGGAGCTCGCCGGCGGATCGCTGCACGGGCTGCGGGTGGGCCGGTTGCACGGACGGCTGAGCGCCGAGGACAAGGACGCCACGATGGACGCCTTCGCACGCGGTGACCTCGACGTCCTGGTCGCGACGACCGTGGTCGAGGTCGGTGTCGACGTGCCCAACGCAACGGTCATGGTCGTCATGGACGCCGAGCGATTCGGCATGTCCCAGCTGCACCAGCTGCGCGGCCGGGTCGGTCGCGGCACCGAGGCCGGTCTGTGCCTGCTCGTCACGGCGACCGAGGACGGGTCGCCGGCGCGGGAGAGGCTCGACGCGGTGGCCTCGACCTCGGACGGTTTCGAGCTCTCTCGCCTTGACGTCGAGCTGCGTCGCGAGGGGGACGTGCTCGGCGCGCGGCAGTCTGGCGTCCGGTCCAGTCTGCGTCTGCTGTCGGTCGTCAAGGACGGCGACGTCATCGATGAGGCCCGCCGCCTGGCCGACTCGGTCGTCGAGTCCGATCCGGGACTGACGGCCCTGCCGGCACTGGCCGCGGCGGTGCATGCTCTGGAGCACTCCGAGCAGGCCGAATATCTGGAGCGCACATGACCAGGATCATCGCCGGCAGGTATGGCGGGCGACGCATCCACACACCCAAGGGTGACGGGACACGGCCCACCAGCGACCGGGTGCGCGAAGCGTTGTTCTCCTCGTTGGAGTCCGAGCTGGGCGGGTTCGACGACGACCTCACCGTGCTGGACCTCTTCGCCGGCTCGGGTGCGCTGGGACTGGAGGCGTTGTCCAGAGGGGCGCAGTTCGCCCAGTTCGTCGAGTCCGACCCGCGTGCGGCGCGCGTCGTCCAGCACAACCTCAAGGAGCTTGGTGCACGGGGGTCCGTCACGCGGACCAGCGCCGAGCGCTACGTGGCGGAAGCGCCCGGGGGGACGTTCGGACTGGTGTTCATCGACCCGCCCTACGCGATGGCGACTGACAAGGTTGCTTCGCTGGTGGCCGACATCAGGGGGCGCAGCTCCGGTCCGGGCGCCCTGTTCGTGGTGGAGCGGGCGACTCGGGATCCGTTCGGGTGGCCCGAGGGCGTCGAGGGTCTCCGCGAGAAGAAGTACGGGGAGACGACGCTTTGGTACGGTCGCTGACATGACGAAGGTCGTGTGCCCCGGTTCTTTCGACCCGGTGACCAATGGTCACCTCGACATCGTGGAGCGAGCAGCGCGGCTGTTCGACGAGGTCGTGGTCGCGGTGCTGGTCAACGAGAACAAGCGTGGCCTGTTCACGATCGAGGAACGACTGGATCTGCTCGACCGGGCCACGGCACACCTGCCCAATGTCTCGACGGCGTCCTTCGCGGGGCTGCTGGTCGACTTCTGCAACGACAACGGCGTGACGGCGATCGTGAAGGGTCTGCGGGCCGTCACGGACTTCGACTACGAGCTGCAGATGGCGCAGATGAACAGCAGCCTGACCGAGGTGGACACGATCTTCATCCCGACGACGCCGGAGTATTCCTTCCTGGCCTCAAGCCTGGTCAAGGAGATCGCCAAGCACGGTGGCGACGTGTCCGGCCTGATCCCCAGCTTCGTCAACGACGAGCTCAAGAAGAAGTACTCCTGACCCAGGCGAGCGCTGGCGGTTCCATGGGTCCGACGGAGGCCTTCGAGGCCGAACGCGCGCGGCTGGTCGCGATCGCGTCCCGCGTGCTGGCGGACCCGGTCGAGGCCGAGGACGTCGTGCAGCAGGCCTGGCTACGCCTCGCCTCGACCGACGCCGAGATCCTGAGTCTGCCGGCCTGGCTCACTACCGTGACGACCCGGCTGTGCCTCGACCGGCTGAAGGCACGCGTGCCGGTGCCCACCGACGAGGTGGGCGAGGAGCAGGCTGATCCTGATCCGGCCGACGAGGTCGCGTTGACCGAGGCCGTCGGCGCTGCCCTGCGGGTTGTGCTGGACCGGCTCTCGCCGAGCGAGCGGGTCGCGTACGTGCTGCACGACAGCTTCGCTATCGACTTCCGGACGGTTGCGCTCGTTCTCGACACGACTCCGGCCGCGGCCCGACAACTCGCGTCGCGGGCACGACACCGGATCGGCCGGCCGATCGCCGGGACCGCGCCGGCAGACTGGGAGGTCGTCGACGCCTTCATGGAGGCGGCCAAGGAGGGCAAGTTCGATCGCCTCATCCAGATGCTCGCCCCCGACGTCGCCGTGACGGGCGACCGCACCGCGATCCTGCTGGGGACGCCGGAACGGATCGAGGGCAGGCGGGCCGTGGCCGAGTTCTTCGACGGGTCGGCCCACTCCGCACTCGCCGTGTTCGCCCGCGAGCGAGCGGCTGCTGCTTGGTTCGACCGCGGGGTGGCGAAGGTTGTCTTCGACTTCGCGATAGTCGACGGCGTCATCCACGGCATCAGATTCGCTGCCGACCCGACCGTCGTCGCTGAGGTCGTGCGACGGCTCGGCCCAGACCGACGGGGTTGACTCCCGCCGTACTGTCACATTCTCGGCCCGGTGATCGTCATCCGGACAAGAGGACCTATCCAGGAGGACGTACCGCCATGAAGACCATGACCTGCCGCCAGCTGGGAGGTCCCTGCGACCTCGAGCATCACGCTGAGAGCGCCGACGACGCCATCAAGGCCCAGGACCAGCACCTGAAGGACACGGACGAGGCTGGCGACACCACCCACAACGAGGCACGCCAGGAGATGAAGGGGCGGTGGCGCCACCCCAAGAAGTCGATGGGCTGGTATCGCGACATGAAGCGGGCCTTCGCGGACCTCCCCGAGGGCTGAGCAGATCAGTCCGGCATGAGTGGCGCGGCAAGGTGCTCCCGCTTGCCGATCTGGGTCGCTCGGCGCAGGGACGCCGACCCGAACTTGTCACGGACGGCATCGACGACGTCATCGATGACCGCGTCGCTCGTGATGTCCAGTGG
>NZ_JBAVDI010000105.1:0-15190 GCF_049587115.1 Aeromicrobium sp. | reverse complement strand
TCCTCGGGCAGCAGGGTTGCGGGGGGCTCACCGAACAAGTTGGTCATGTTCGCACCCTACGGCCCAGCACCACACAGTCAGAGCCTGGTGCCAGCGCTCCGCAACGCTGCGCAGGCCTCGGCGACACGAGTCGCCATGCCGGCCTCGGCAGCCTTGCCCCAGGCGCGCGGGTCGTACGCCTTCTTGCTGCCGACCTCGCCGTCGACCTTCAGGACACCGTCGTAGTTGGCGAACATGTGGCTCACGACCGGACGGGTGAAGGCGTACTGGGTGTCGGTGTCGACGTTCATCTTGACCACGCCGTAGTCGACGGCCGCCGAGATCTCCTCGGGCAACGATCCCGATCCGCCGTGGAACACCAGATCGAACGGGGCATCCTTGCCGTACTTGGCGCCGACGGCCTGCTGCGCAGCCTGCAGGATCTCCGGGCGCAGGGTGACATTGCCCGGCTTGTAGACGCCATGCACGTTGCCGAATGTCAGGGCCGTGAGGTAGCGGCCCTTCTCACCCAGGCCGAGAGCCTCGGCCGTGGCCAGCGCGTCCTCGGGCCGCGTGTAGAGGTGCTCGCCCATGCCACCTTCGACGCCATCCTCCTCGCCACCGACGATGCCGATCTCGACCTCGAGGATGATGTTCGCGGCGGCACAGCGCGCCAGCAGCTCCTGCGCGATCTGCAGGTTCTCGTCCAGCGGCACGGCCGAACCGTCCCACATGTGCGACTGGAAGTACGGAAGCCCACCACCCTTGACCCGCTCCTCCGAGGCAGCGATCAGCGGACGAACAAAGCCGTCGAGCTTGTCCTTGGGACAGTGATCGGTGTGCAGCGCGACATTGACCGGATACTTCTTGGCGACTTCCTGCGCGAACGCCGCGAAGGCCAGCGAGCCCGACACCATGTCCTTGACCGTGGGGCCGGACAGATATTCCGCACCGCCGGTCGACACCTGGATGATTCCGTCGCTCTCGGCCTCGGCAAACCCGGCGAGGGCGGCGTTCAGCGTCTGCGAGGACGACACGTTGATGGCCGGGTAGGCGAACGAATCGCCCTTGGCCTTGTCGAGCATCGCGGCGTAGACCTCGGGGGTGGCGACGGGCATGCGGATCTCCTCGAATGGCTGGCGGGTGCGAGGCAAGTATCCCAGCCCCTCCCGCTACTGGCGAGTCACCCTCGAAGCTCCTTGACGATGGCGCGTGCTGCCACCTGGATCGGGCTCCAGACCGAGGAGAACGGCGGGGCGTACGCGAGGTCGAGCATCATGACGTCGTCGACGGTCAACCCGGCCGCGATCGCGGTCGCGGCAGCATCGATGCGCAACGCGGCACCGGCGGCTCCGACGATCTGCGCCCCGAGCAGGCGGCGGGTCGGCCGGTCGGCGACCATCACGACGGTCATGATGCCGACACCTGGCATGTAGCCGGCGAAATTCGTCGTCTCGATGTGGACCATGACGGGTTCGAAGCCGGCGTCCCGGGCCTGCTGCTCCCCGAGCCCGGTTCGGGATATCTCAAGCGAGCAGAACTTGGTGATCGCGGTCTGCACCACCCCGGGAAAGAACAGCTGCGGCTCGCGACCCAGCAGGTCCGCTGCAATGCTGTCGGCCGCGACCATGCCCTGCTTGTTGGCGTGCGTGCCCAGAGGAAGGTGCACCAGCTCGCCCGTGACGCGATCCTTCGTCACGACGCAGTCACCCGCCGCCCAGATGCCCGGAAAGCCGATCACTCGCTGGTGCTCGTCGACGACGATGCCGCCCTTCTCCCCGAGCGGCAAGCCCGCGGCGGCCGCCAGCGCCGACCGCGCCCAGACTCCCAGACCCAGGACCACCAGATCGGCCTCGATCGCCCCGCCGTCGGTCCTCACACCCATCACCCGACCACTGGCGTCCAGGGCGAAGCCGGTCGCGCTGGTCGATGACAGCAAGGTGATGCCCCGGCCGCGCATCGCTACCGCGACCTGCGCGCCCAGAAGTGGCTCCACCATCGGCAATGGTGCGGGGCCGCGGTCGACGACGGTCGTGTCGAAGCCTCGTGCCACACACGCCTCCGCGATCTCCAGTCCCACATAACCCGATCCGACCACCACGATGCTCCGCGGAGCTGCCGCGAGGCCGTCGATCAGTGCCTGGCCGTCGGCAAGCGTCTGCACCCCGTAGATCCCCGTCCCATCGATGCCGGGCAGGTCGGGACGTACGGGCTCGGCGCCCGAGGCGATGATCAGTCGGTCGTACGTGATGTCGCCCGAGTCGCCGTCGCGACTGCGGAAGGTGACGGTCCGTCGCTCCGGGTCGATCACCGTGGCCTCGACACCGAGCCGGAGGTCGATGCCCCGAGCCCGATGCTCCGCTGCGGTTCGCGCCACCAGGTCCTCCGGCGCGGCGACCTCGCCCGAGATCCAGTACGGAATACCGCACGCGGAGTACGACGTCCAGCTTCCACGCTCGAGGACCACGATCTCGGCATCCTCGGAAAGGGTGCGACGGAGCGCGGCGGCAGCACTCATGCCGGCCGCGTCACCGCCGATGACGACCACGCGGGAGCTCATGGCGACGAGCCTAGACGGCTGGCGCGGACCCGGGGTCAGACCTGGCGTGCTGACGGATCCAGGAATGCATCGCGATCGCCGCGGCAGCGCCCGCGTTGATCGACCGGGTCGACCCGAACTGGGCGATCGAGAGCGTCCGCTCGCACGCCTGCCTCGCCTCGTCCGAAAGACCCGGTCCTTCCTGACCGAACAGGAGAACGCACGCCTCGGGCAGGACGGCGGTCTCGATGGGCACGGAGTCCGCCACGTTGTCGATGCCGATCACTGCCAGTCCCTGCTCTGCGGCCCACCCCGCGAAGTCGGCGATCGAGCCGTGATGCCGGACGTGCTGGTATCGGTCGGTGACCATCGCGCCGCGCCGGTTCCAGCGACGCCGCCCCACGATGTGCACCTCGGCGGCGGCGAAGGCGTTGGCGGTCCGCACGATCGAGCCGATGTTGAAGTCGTGCTGCCAGTTCTCGATCCCCACGTGGAAGCCATGCCGATGCAGGTCCAGGTCGGCGACGATTGCCTCGAGCCGCCAGTAGCGATAGCGGTCGACGACGTTGCGGCGGTCGCCGTCGCGCAACAGCTCGTGGTCGTACTGCTCACCCTCGGGCCAATCCCCGTCCCACGGACCGACGCCGACCTCAGGCACGGGCTCAGTCATGTCCGTGGTGCCGCAATCCCGAACTCGTCGCGGTAGGCGCGGATGGAGTCGAGGTGCTCTGCATGCCGCCCCGTCTCCTGGACGTATTCGATGATCTGACCGAAATCGATGATCGAGAGCACGGGTACGCCGAAGTCCCGCTCCACCTCCTGGATGGCGGACAACTCGCCGCGGCCGCGTTCCTGCCGATCCAGAGCGACCAGGATGCCGGCCACTTCAGCGCCCTCAGAAGCCACGATCTGCATGACCTCGCGGATCGCGGTGCCGGCGGTGATGACGTCGTCGATGATCAGGACCCGTCCGCTCAGCGCCGACCCGACGATCAGCCCACCCTCGCCGTGGTCCTTGGCCTCCTTGCGGTTGAAGCACCACGGCACGTCGCGCCCGAGCTGCTCGGACAGCTGGACCGCCGTGGCCGACACGATCGGGATGCCCTTGTAGGCCGGACCGAGCAGCACGTCGAAGGCGATCTCGCTGCGATCGATCGCGGCGGCGTACGACCGTCCGAGCGTCGCGAGCCGTCCGCCGGTGTTGAACAGGCCGGCGTTGAAGAAGTACGGGGACGTACGCCCTGACTTGAGCGTGAACTCCCCGAACCGGAGCACCCCACGGTCGAGAGCGAACTCGATGAATTCACGCTGGTAGTCATGCATGCGCCCAGCGTAGGGGTCAGTCCGACTTGACCGGGCGCGGCTTGCTCTTGTCGATCGTGTCGATCAGGTCGCCGATCACGACGTTGCGGTTGCGTGTGTGGAACAGCTCCGAGCAGGTCAGCATCGTGATGACCGCGCGGTCGGGCTGCTGATTGCGTGCGTCCGGGTCGGGGACTCGCCACAGCGGCCAGGACACCGTGAAGTCGACGGTGATCGAGGTGCCGGAGTTGCGCAGCCGGTAGGTGTAGATGTGGGTGCGGGTCTCGACCTCGACCTTGTCGCCGCGCTTGAGCTTGGGGAACTTGCTGAACGGCTCGCCGTGGGTGACCCGGTGCCCCGCGATCGCGAAGTTGCCGATCTGGCCGGGCTTGGCGCTCTTGGTGTCCCAGCCGACTCCCCGCGCCAAGGCCTTGTCGTCGAATCCCTTGACGATCGGCACCTCGTACTTGTCGCCGAACCGTTTGACCCGCAGCAGGCCGATTGCATCTCCCTCGATGCCCTTGCCCCAGTCGACCGCGAGGCTCTGCTTGATCTCCGCCTGCTTGTGCTTGGAGACGACGTTGGTGCCGAAGTACTGCCAAGCGAAGTAGGCCAGCAGTCCCAGCCCGGCCAGGATCAGCGTCACACCGAGACCGGTCGTGAGCCGGCGGCCCACGCTCTTGGGCGGCCGCTTCGGAGTCAGCGTGGTGGTCATGCAGGAGATTGTGTCATCCCGCGCCACGTCTTTGTCACACGGACAATCTGACGCGAATTCCGGCTGCTCGGCCCGCGGCGGAATCTTCGCCAAACAGTTCACGGAGGTTGGGCCTCGTGCGTATAGTTGGGATTGCAGGGTCGATGTGCTTCACGCCGTTGGCGCCTGTTGTCGCCCCACCGTTTCACCCCCCGAGAACGGTGGGGCGACTTATGTCCGGCGCCGGCGTCACCGCGTCGGCCTGCGGTCTTGTGCGCGGGCGGGCCGATCCCTTCGGTGGAGCCGTATCGAGGCCGCGACTAGGGTCGAATGATCATGAAGACCTCCAGCGCACGTATCGCCGGGCTCGGCACCACGATCTTCGCCGAGATGAGCGCGGAAGCGGTCCGGACCGGATCGATCAACCTGGGCCAGGGCTTCCCCGACACTGACGGACCGTCCGCCGTGGTCGAGCGGGCTGTCGATGCCCTGCGCGGCGGCCGCAACCAGTACGCGCCTGGGTCGGGCGTGCCCGAGCTTCGCCGGGCGATCGCGGCCCACCAGCTCCGCTTCTACGGCCTGTCGGTGGACCCGGACACCGAGGTCGCCGTCACGACTGGTGCGACCGAGGCCGTGGCGGCGGCACTTCTCGGATTGATCGACGAGGGTGACGAGGTCATCGTGCTCGAGCCGTACTACGACTCGTACGTGGCGATGCTGCAGATGGCGGGCGCCGTGCGGCGCCCGGTCACCCTGCGTGCGCCGGACTTCCGGCTGCCGGTCGAGGAGCTGCGTGCCGCTGTGTCACCGAGGACGACCGCGGTCCTGCTCAACTCACCGCACAACCCGACCGGTTCCGTCCTGACGCACGAGGAGCTCGAGGCCATCGCAGAGATCGCGATCGAGCACGACCTGGTGGTGATCAGTGATGAGGTCTACGAGCACTTGACGTTCGACGGCGTTGCCCACATCCCGATCGCGACGCTGCCGGGGATGGCCGAGCGGACCCTGACGATCTCCAGCGGTGGCAAGACCTTTTCATTCACCGGCTGGAAGATCGGTTGGGCCACAGGCCCGGCCGAGCTGATCAATGCGCTGCTGGGGTCCAAGCAATTCCTGACCTACACGTCGGGCTCACCTCTGCAGCCCGCCATCGCCCACGCGCTGGGCTCCGACGACGACTTCTTCGCCAGCCTGCGTGCACAGCTGCAGGCTCAGCGGGATCTGCTGTGCGACGGGCTCGCCCGGATCGGTTTGGAGGTGTTCGTCCCCGCGGGCACGTACTTCGCAACGACCGACATCCGGCCACTGGGCTTCGAGGACGGCGTCGACTTCTGCCGCATGCTGCCCGAACGGGTGGGCGTGGTCGCGATCCCGCACCAGGTCTTCTACGACCACGTCGAGGTTGGGCGTCCGCTCGTGCGCTGGGCGTTCTGCAAGCGTCCCGAAGTCCTCATGGAAGCCCTCGACCGCCTCGCCACCCTCCCTCCAGATTTGTGACGTTCTGCCCCGTCTGAACGCCGAAACCGGTGCAACCCGTCACAAATCTCGGGGGCGGGGGTAGTTGGGGGCCCGACTGCTGCCGGCCAACGCACCCTTCCTGAGCATCGGCTCGACCCGGGGCTTGACGACCTCCGACAGCACGATCACGCTGGTCGACCGGGCGACCGACCCGGATCGGCTGATGTGCAGCAGCGTCGCCTGCAGGTCCTCGTGCGACGTAGCCGCGATCTTGCAGACCACGTCGGCGTTGCCGCTGGTCACGTACGCCTCCAGCACGTTGGGCAGGGAGTCGAGCTCTTCGGTGACGGCCTCCAGCAGTCCTTGCGCGATCTCCAACGTCACGAACGCGAGCACGGGGTGACCGGCGGCGACCAGGTCGATGTCCGGACCATACCCAGTGATGATCCCGGCCTGCTCCAGCTTGGCCAGTCGGGCCTGCACCGTGGCCCGGGCGACCTGGGTGATGCGGGACAGCTCGAGGTCACCAACCCGCGGATGCTCGCGCATCGCCGTCACCAACGCAACATCAAGCTGATCCATGAATCCTCCAAGTAGGCATACTGACGTGCCATCGGCCACAACACTCGGCTGATATGTCACATATGTGTACCAGATGCTGGTCCGCTTGCCCATCCCGACAGGATGCGTTCATGTGGACACATGACCATCGATCTGACTGACGCCGAACGCCTTGCCGAGCTCGACCTCACCCAGCTCAAGCAGCTGGTCGGACTGGTCGAGTACGACACCACGACCGACCCCTTCCCGGTCACCGGGTGGGACGCGGTCGTCTGGGCAGTCGGCAACGCCAGTCAGTCCGCCCACTTCTACATGTCAGCGTTCGGCATGGACCTGGTTGCGTACTCCGGGCCCGAGACCGGTAATCGCGACCACCACGCATACGTGCTGGAGAGTGGCGCGGTGCGCTTCGTGCTCAAGGGCGGCGTTGACCCCGACAGCGCGATCCTTGACCACCACCGTACGCACGGCGACGGCATCATCGACATCGCCTTGGAGGTGCCAGACGTTGACACCTGCATCGATCACGCCCGCGCCCAGGGAGCGACGATCCTGGAGGAGCCGCACGACATCGGCGACAAGCACGGCACGGTGCGGATCGCTGCGATCGCCGCGTACGGCGACACCCGCCACACGCTGGTCGACCGCAGCGCGTACGCGGGCCACTACCTGCCCGGGTACGTCGAGCGGACGTCCACGCTGGTCCGCCCAGCAGACGCGCCCAAGCGGATCTTCCAGGCGCTTGATCACGTCGTTGGCAACGTCGAGCTCGGCCAGATGGATCAGTGGGTCGACTTCTACAACCGGATCATGGGCTTCACCAACATGGCCGAGTTCGTCGGAGATGACATTGCGACGGAGTACAGCGCGCTGATGAGCAAGGTCGTTGCCAGCGGTAATCACCGGGTCAAGTTCCCACTCAACGAGCCTGCCGTGGGCAAGCGCAAGTCACAGATCGACGAGTACCTGGAGTTCTACCGGGGTCCCGGCGCCCAGCACCTGGCACTCGCAACCAACGACATCCTCGACACCGTCGACCATTTGCGCGCGGCTGGCATCGAGTTCCTCGACACCCCGGACTCGTACTACACCGACCCCGAGCTACGTCAGCGGATCGGCGAGGTGCGGGTGCCGATCGAGGACCTTCAGCAGCGCGGCATCCTGGTGGACCGGGACGAGGACGGCTACCTGCTGCAGATCTTCACCAAGCCGATCGGCGACCGTCCGACCGTGTTCTTCGAACTCATCGAGCGGCACGGCTCGCTCGGCTTCGGCAAGGGCAACTTCCAGGCCCTGTTCGAGGCGATCGAGCGCGAACAGGCCAAACGCGGCAACTTCTGACCACCCCGCCGGGTCGCGCGCCGTCACCAGCGCTTCGCGGCAGCCCTTGTCGTCACGGTTCCCTCAGGCGCATGATCGGCGTAAGCGGTTCGAGGAGGAATCATGGCTGTTTACACATTGGGAATATGGCGAGTCAAGACCGGCCACGAGAATGACTTCGTGGCAGCGTGGAAGAAGCTCGCCGATCGGACTCGGGCCGACCTGCCGCAGGCGACCGCGACCCTACTGAGGGACCGCGAGGACCCATCACTCTTCGTCAGCTCGGGCCCTTGGGAGTCCGTTGAGCAGGTGGACGCCTGGCGATCATCGTCGGCGTTCACCAGCAGTATCGCTGCGATCCGCGAGCACGTCGAGGACTTCGAGCCCCACACGATGGACCTCGCGGTCGACATCAGCTGAGCCATGGGGGAGCTGGGGGCGTCGCCGGTGGGAATGACGTCGACGAGGCCCGCCGGGGCTTGCGCGATCCGCGGACATGAACGGCGCCGACCGGGATACTGTCGGCGCGGGAGGCATGCTGATGAAGGTTCTGGTCGTGGAAGACGAGGTGCTGCTGGCTCGTGCCGTCAAGCGCGGCCTGAATGCGGCGGGGCTCACGGTCGACCTCGTCCACAACGGCGAGGACGGTGTGTGGGCAGCGACCGAGGGATCATACGACGCTATCGTCCTCGACCTCATGCTCCCCCAGCTGTCGGGGCAAGGCGTCATCCGCGAGCTTCGGCGCAGGGAGGTGTGGACCCCAGTGCTGGTACTGACGGCGCGGCACGGATCCCGCGACCAGGTCGACGTGCTCGACATCGGAGCGGATGACTATCTCACCAAACCATTCGACCTCGACGTGCTCGCTGCGCGCCTGCGCGCACTGGTCCGACGGGGGGCAGCCGCGCGACCGACCGTGATCGAGGTTGGTGAGCTTCGCGTCGACCCGGCCGCTCGAACCGCCTCGAGGGGAGCGGTCGACATCAGACTCACCTCACGCGAGTTTTCCGTCCTGGAGTTCCTCAGCCGCCACCAAGGCGAGGTCGTGACCAAGACCCAGATCATCCAGAACGTGTGGGATGAGAACTTCGAGGGCGACCCCAATGTCGTCGAAGTCTATGTCCGCAGACTGCGCCAGAAGATCGACATACCCTTCGATTGCACATCGATCAAGACCGTCAGGGGCGCTGGCTACCAGCTGTCGGACGGTTGACGCCCATCGGGAGCTGCACCCGGAAACGCGCCCCTCCCATGTGGGCCTGGTCGACTGAAACCGATCCTCCGTAGGACTCGGCTAGTTCCTTGACGATCGCGAGTCCGAGGCCGGTACCGCCCGCATCGCGAGCGCGCCCTGCATCCAGCCGGACGAACCTGTCGAATACGCGCTCGCGATCCTCAGGCGCCAGGCCGACCCCGTCGTCCGCCACCTCGATGAATGCCCACTGCCCGTCCTCGACGACCGACAGCTCGACGGTCGATCGCGCGTGAGCGGCGGCATTGTCGGCTAGGTTGCGGACGATCTGGCGCACATGATGCAGGCTGGCACTCACCACGACCGGCGACACCTCAGCTTTGATGTCGAGCTTCGAGGTCGAGCGAAGCCTGCGGATCTGCTCGGCCACCACCTCGCCGACATCAACGTCTTCGCGCTCACTCACCGAGAGGCCGTGATCGGATTCGGCAAGGGTGAGCAAATCGGTGATGATGTCGTCGAGACGACTGGTTTCGGCCACCATGGCTGCGTGCGACTCAGGCCAGCCCTCCGGGTCTGGATTCGCACCAGTGATCTGCAGGTTCGCCATCACGGTCGACAAGGGACTGCGAAGTTCGTGACTGGCGTCGGCCACGAAGCGGCGCTGAGCCTCCTGCGAGTGCTCGAGTCGGTCAAGCATCGCATTCATCGTTGTCGCCAGCCGGTGCACTTCATCGATCGCTGGAGGGACCGGCAGGCGCGTCGAGAGGTCGGTTGCCGAGATGTCAGCCACCCGCCGGCGCATCAGCTCGACAGGCCGCAACGAGCGTCCGACGAAGACAAAGGTGACGCCACCGACCACGGCCGCCAGGAGCGGCAGGCCGACCAGCAGGATCTGCTGGACCGCGGCCACGCTCGCCCCCGATGACGCCAGCGACTGCGCGACGACGAGTCGATAGGAGCCGGTGGACGAAGTGACGTCCCGATTGACCACCACGTACTTCGCGCCGTCTCCGACAGGAAGGTTCGCCACGACCACCGTCGTCGATGAGCCCGCCGATCCTTGCCTCGGTGTCAGCGGACCTTCGCCGGCTATCTGGGGCGAGCTGACGACAACCTGGTCTGCCGCGTCAAGAATCTGCACGATCGTCGTCTCGCCCACCGAGGTGGCAAGGACCCTGTTCGCGCCGGCGGGACCCTGACTCTTCAGCACCGCCGCCAGCTCCGCGGCGCGCTGCTCCGCAGCACTGGTCGCCGATCTGTCAAGCGTCCTTCCCAGCAGCAGCACGAGCGCGAGCCCCGCGAGCGCGACTGCCGCCGTGACGACTACAGCAGTTACGATCGTCAGCCTTGCGCGCACACCGGCATGCCGCCCTACCCACGAGGCCGAGGGCCGCACGGCGCCGGGCAGCTCATCGCTCATAGGTGGAGCCTAGGTCGTCTCTGCCGATCACGCGGAGCGCGACAAGGCAGGCAACGGACCTGCCGTCGCCTGCCTTGCGCTCGGTACTACTCGCCACCGCTCTCCGGCGCATCGCCCGCATCGCTGGGATCCTGATGCCCGGGCTCGGTCAGGTCAGCATCTGGACCCTGATTGGTATCGGTGTCGGCCCCGGCCGATACCGACGTCTCGGGCGCAGTGCCGCCGCCGTCGGCGGCAACAGCAACTCCGGTGCCTGCTGCGGTCATTGCGAGAAGTACTCCGGCAACGATTCCTGCTGATTTGTTGATCTTCATGTATCCCTCTCTATCCGCCGGACGTTCCAGCGATATGACACCACCCTCGCGCCTGGATGCTGACACTGCGCTGACAGAGACAGCTGGGGTGGAGCAGTGATGTTCCACGACTGGCAGCGCCTCTACCGAACTGCACAGCGGACATCGCCTACAAGGGCAAGTCTCAAGATCGCGCAGGGAATGGAAACAACCGAACATTTCGGTACCGCATCCCATTGCTCACGGCAGAGGAATTCCTGAGCAGAAATTTCGTGGAGCCGCTTGTCAGAATCGAACTGACGACCTTTTCATTACGAGTGAAACGCTCTACCAACTGAGCTAAAGCGGCCGAGGTCCGCCGGGGATCGCCCGCCGAACCGATCACTGAGTCTACCGGGTGATTGCGCTGGCATCACATCGGCCTCGCCCCCGTAGAATCACCTCCGTGACCAACGCGACGAAGGCCGAGCTCGAAGAGATCCGCGCGAGCATCGACAACATCGATGCCGCGCTGATCCATGTCCTGGCGGAGCGCTTCAAGTACACCAAGCGCGTCGGACGGCTCAAGGCAGAGCACAACCTTCCCCCGGCCGATCCCGAACGCGAGGCGCGGCAGATCAAGCGGCTGCGCGCCCTGGCCATCGAGGCCGATCTCGATCCGGCCTTCGCGGAGAAGTTCCTCAACTTCATCATCGATGAAGTCATCCACCACCACGAAGCCGAGCGTCAATAGGCCGACCGGCGCTACCGGCAGGTCAGGCCCTGCTTGGGCACGCTGCCGTCGGTGAAGAACGTGTCGACGGCCGAGGTGATGCACTCGTTGCCGGAGTTGTAAGCGGTGTGGCCGTCGCCGACCCGGGTCAGCAGCGCGCCAGAAGACAGCTGGGAGGCCAACGCCTGAGCCCACTCGTACGGGGTCGCCGGATCTCGCGTCGTGCCGATCACCAGGATCGGCGGCGCGCCGTCGGCACTGATGCTCGGTAGCGGATTGCTCGGCTCCAACGGCCAGTCAGTGCACGCGAGGACGCCCCACGCCAATGACCGGCCAAACACGGGTGAAGCCTGTTCGAAGCGAGGGATCAGCGCTTCGGTCTGCGCCTGGCTCAGCTGCTCGGACGAGTCCAGACAGTTGACGGCATAGATGACCTGGCCGAGGTTGCCGCTGTAGGCGCCGTCGCTGCCACGCCGGAAATAGGCGTCCGAGAGCGTCAGGAGGATGCTGCCATCGCCCTTGAATGCTGCCGCGAGCCCCCGTGAGAGATAGGGCCAGGTCGCTTTGTCGTAGAGCGTCACCGCGATGCCGTAGAACGCCTGCCCCTCTGTCAGCCGGCGCTCGCCGCGGGTCTGCATGGGTTGCCGGTCGAGCCGGGCCAGCAGACCGGCGATCCGGCCAAGTCCGGCCTTGGCATCGCGGCCGATCGGGCAGCTCTTCTGCTTCACGCAGTCCTCGGCATACGCGTCGATCGCGCGTTGGAAGCCCGTGGTCTGACCCAGTGCGGACTCTACGGCGCCAAGCGCTGGATCGACTGCCCCGTCCAGCACCATCCGGCCAACCTTGTTGGGAAACAGCTGGGCGTACACCGCGCCGAGCTCGGTGCCGTACGACGCTCCGAACCAGTCGAGCTTTGTCCGGCCCAGCAGTCCTCGGACGACGTCCATGTCCTTGGCAACCTCGACGGTCGACACGTGCGCAGCAAGCTCACCGGAGTTCTTCTTGCACGCGTTGCCGAGATCGGTGACGCTCCGTCGCAGAGCCGCGATCTCGGTGGAGCTGTCGGGATCGGGATCGATTGCCGTGAAGGAGTCGAACGCCCGATCCGACAGGCACTTCAGCGGGCTGCTGCGGCCGACACCACGCGGATCCACGCCGACGATGTCGAACTTTGCCCGTACGTCCGCGCCGAAGCTCGACGCCATCGAGCCTGCAAAATCGATCGCCGAGCCGCCGGGCCCTCCCGGATTGACCAGGATGCTGCGCTTCGCCGCTCCGCCTGTGGCCGGGTGAACCACCGCGCGAAGGCGGGTCGTTGCCCCATCGGGGCTGGCGTAGTCGATCGGCACCGTGATCCACGCACAATGCGCCGAGCTGCAGTCCGACCAGGTGACCTTCTGGGTGTAGAACCGCTCGAGCGCAGGTGGGGCGGAGTCGGCGATCGATCCAGGCGGGGTCCATCCGCTGCGGGTCTCGTCGCGCGACACGACCACACCAGCCACCACCGCAGCAGCCACCACCAGCGCGAGCGCGGCGGCGGCAGCGATCACTGTTCTGGACCTGTTCACCGGCGGAGTCCCATCATCATGCGTTCGAGGGCGAGCAACGGGGCCGCATTGGCGGTCAGCGACTCACGGCACTCGACGATGGCATCGATCGTGTGAATGGTCGATTCAGGCGTCCACACGCCTGCAATCTCTTCGATGTCCGGTCCGATGTCGGCGTTGACGAGGTCGACGCCGGTGGCGCACTGGACCGTCAGGACGTCACGACAGAAGGACAGCAGATCAAGCAGCACGCCGTCGATCGAGTCGCGGGCAAGTCGGGTGCGGCGCCGCTTCTGCTCCTTCTCCAAGGTGGACAGAGCGCTGGCGTACCCGGCCGGTCGGCGCCCGCGCTCCTCGACCCCCCACCCCTGGCGCAGGTCCATGAGCTCCCGCTCGTCGGCGGCGTCCGCGACGTCTGCGGCCCTCGCCGAGGCGGCATCGTTGACGGCCTGCGCAGCGGTCATGCAGTCGCCCAGATCATGCAGCGACGACGGCAGGGCGAGGATCGCCCGGCGTCGCTCACGTGCCTGCGGATCCGTCGCCAGCCCGCGGGCGCGGCCGATGTGGCCCTGCGACGCCGCTGCAGCCGCAGCCGCCAGCTGTGGCTCGACGCCGTCGCGATCGATCAACAGTCCGGCGATCGCAGCGGTGGACGGCGTGCGGAGCAGGACCGGCCGACAGCGTGAACGGATCGTGATGATGACGTCCTCGACCGCAGGTGCGCACAACATCCAGATCGTGTGCGGGGACGGCTCCTCGACGGCCTTGAGCAGGGCGTTGGCTGCCTGGTCGGTCAACCTGTCGGCATCCTCCACGATCAGCACCTGCCACCGTCCCAGCGCCGGTCGCAGTGCGGACTTGCGGACGTACTCCCGCGCGACGTCGGTGCCGATCGACAGGCCGTCGGTGCGGATCACGGTGATGTCGGGGTGACTGCCCGCCCGCGCGGTCGTGCACGAATGGCATTCGCCGCACCCTCCCCGCTCGCACTGCAGTGCCGCGGCAAAGGCCCGCGCCGCGTTGGAGCGGCCGGATCCGGGCGGACCCGTGAACAGCCATGCGTGGGTCATCGACCGGCCATCGCCACCGGCCGACGAGACCGCGGCCTGGAGGGTGCCGACCACCGGCTCCTGGCCGACGAGATCAGCCCAGACGTTCACGACGCCTGTCCCAACCACGGCTCGACCGCGGCCCGGATCGCGGCATGAATCTCGGCGGGCGTCTCGCCACCACCGACCACGAGATAGTGCGCGGGGTCGGCGGCCGCCAGGTCCAAGAAGTGCTGGCGGACGCGCTGGTGGAATTCCAACGGCTCGGACTCGATGCGGTCGGCACCCTCGAAGCGGGCATGGCCGATCGTCGGATCGATGTCCAGAACGATCGTCAGGTGCGGGCGCAACGACGACGTGGCCCACCGCGCAACGTGCTCGACCTCCGCCGGATCCAGATGCCGACCGGCGCCTTGATAGGCCAACGTCGAGTCGACGTAGCGGTCCGTCAGCACGATCGCGCCCTCGGCCAGGGCGGGCAGGACGACCTGGTCCACGTGCTCGGCCTTGTCCGCCGCGTAGAGCAGGACCTCGGTGCGGGGCGACAACTCGCCGGTGTCGTTGTCGAGCACGATGTGCCGCAGAATCTTGCCGACCTCGGTGCCGCCGGGCTCCCTGGTCAGCAGCACGTGGTGTCCCAGGCTCTCCAGCCACTCGAGCATGAGCGCGGCCTGGGTCGACTTGCCGGCACCCTCCCCGCCCTCCAGCGCGAGAAATACCCCAGTTTCGGTGAAGAGCGGATCCATGGGCCGAGCCTAGTGCGCCGGACCAGACCGCTCGACCCGGTCCACCTGCTTCTGTGGAGTCTGCAGCAGCCAGCCGTCGGTCGGCGGCCCGGGCTTTGGCCTGGTTGGGCCGAGCTTCTAGTTCGCCGTCTTCTTCGCCGCGGTCTTCTTGGCCGCGGTCTTCTTCGCCGCGGTCTTCTTGGCCGGGGTCTTCTTGGCTGCCGTCTTTGTCGTGCCCTTCTTGGCTGCCGTCTTCTTGGAGCCCTTCTTGGCAGTCTTCTTGCCGCCCTTCTTGGCGGGCCCCTTCGCGCGCCGCTCGGCCAACAGCTCGAAGGCGCGCTCCGGAGTCAACGTCTCGATCGAGTCGTCCTTGCGCAGCGTCGCGTTGTACTC
>NZ_JBAVDI010000104.1:0-15409 GCF_049587115.1 Aeromicrobium sp. | reverse complement strand
GACATCGTCAGCGGAGGCGGCCTGCCGGCCGACTTCCGCGTGCTCAACTGATATCACTGCGAGTCGCGCAGCTGGGGCTGCGCGGCTCACGGCGGCTCAGTCGAGGTCGTTGGCCTTGCGAATCTCGTCAACGATTCGGTCCATGATCGTGGTCATGCCGAAGTCCTTGGGTGTGAAGACGGCAGCAACACCGGCCGCCTCCATCCTGCGGGCGTGGGACTCGGGAATGATGCCACCCACGATCAGTGGCACGTCCCCGATTCCAGCCTCGCTCATCGCGCGCTGGACGTCCGGCACGAGCTCCATGTGGGATCCCGACAGGATCGACAGGCCCACGCAGTGCACGTCCTCGGCGACCGCCGCAGCGACGATCTGCGCGGGTGTGAGCCGGATGCCCTGATAGACGACCTCAAAGCCGGCATCGCGGGCCCGTACGGCGATCTGCTCGGCACCATTGGAATGGCCGTCCAGCCCGGGCTTGCCCACGAGGAAGCGCAGCCGAGTGCCGAGGTCCTCCCCCGTCTGCCGCACGCGATCACGAACCGCGGTCAGCTCTGCACCGGCTTCGGCGGCACTCGCCACCCCGCTCACGCCGGTCGGCGCGCGGTACTCACCGAAAACGTCTCGCAGTGCGCCGGACCACTCGCCGACCGTTGCGCCAGCGCGCACCGCCTCGAGCGTGGCTTCCATCAGGTTGGTGTCGGACTTGGCCTCACGCTGGAGCCGTTGCAGCGCCTCGTCGACTGCACCCTGATCGCGCTGATCGCGCCAGGCCCGAACCTCGGCAATCGCGTTCGCCTCCGCCTCTGGATCGGCCGTCATGATGGCGGTGTCCAGATCTGCGGTGAGCGGTGATGGCTCGGTCTCGACGTAGGAGTTCACACCGATGACCTTCATCTCACCGGCCTCGATACGGGCGCGTCTCTCCGAGTGGGAGCCGACCAGTGCCTGCTTCATGTAGCCAGACTCGACGGCCGCAACGGCACCGCCCATCGCCTGGACCCGGTCGATCTCGGCACGAGCGCCGTCCATCAGCTCGTTGACCTTCGCCTCGATCACGACCGAGCCCTCGAAGATGTCGTCATACTCCAGCAGGTCGGACTCGAAGGCCAAGACCTGCTGCAGGCGCAACGACCACTGCTGGTCCCACGGGCGTGGCAGGCCGAGCGCCTCGTTCCAGGCTGGCAGCTGGACGGCGCGAGCGCGAGCATCCTTGCTCAACGTGACGCCAAGCATCTCCAGCACGATGCGCTGCACGTTGTTCTCGGGCTGCGCCTCGGTGAGGCCCAGGGAGTTGACCTGCACCCCATAGCGCATGCGACGCATCTTGGGATCCTGGACGCCGTAGCGCTCGCGGGTGATCTCGTCCCACAACCGCCCGAAGGCGCGCATCTTGCACATCTCCTCGACGAACCGGACGCCTGCATTCACGAAGAACGAGATTCGACCAACAACCTTCTCGAACTCCTCGGGCGGAACCTGGCCTGAGTCACGGACCGAGTCCAGCACTGCGATTGCCGTCGTGAGTGCGTAGGCGAGCTCCTGTGTGGGCGTCGCCCCCGCCTCCTGCAGGTGATAGCTGCAGATGTTGAGCGGGTTCCATTTCGGGATCGTCGTGACGGTGTACGCGATCATGTCGGTCGTGAGCCGCAGCGAGGGCGCCGGGCCGAAGACGTACGTACCGCGGGACAGATACTCCTTGATGATGTCGTTCTGCGTCGTGCCGGACAGCAGCGATGCGTCGACGCCCTGCTCCTCGGCCGCGACCTGGTACATCGCGAGCAGCCACATCGCGGTCGCGTTGATCGTCATCGAGGTGTTCATGGTCTCGAGCGGAATGTCCTGGAAAAGCCGCCGCATCGCTCCGAGATGTGGGATCGGGACGCCGACCTTGCCGACCTCTCCCCTGCTGAGCTCGTGGTCGGGGTCGTACCCGGTCTGAGTCGGCAGGTCGAAGGCGACCGACAGACCGGTCTGTCCCTTCGCGAGGTTACGACGGTAGAGCTCGTTCGACTCCGCCGCCGAACTGTGTCCGGCATACGTGCGCATCACCCACGGCTTGTCTGGCATGAGGGTCAGGTTACCTCCCCGTAACCTCTACGGTCACGGCCTAGTCGGGGCGTTCCTGCTCACACTCGTAGACTGCCCGCATGGTCAATCTGACACGCATCTACACCCGTACCGGCGACGACGGCACCACCAACCTGGGTGACATGAGCAAGACGAGCAAGCTGGATCTGCGTCTCGCGGCCTATGCCGACGTCGATGAGGCCAACAGCCACCTCGGCCTCGCGATCGCTCTGGGTGGGCTCGACGAAGACGTCGTCGCAGTCCTGACTCACGTGCAGAACGACCTGTTCGACGTTGGCGCAGATCTGTCCTGCCCTGTCGTGGCCGATCCGGAGTATCCACCATTGCGAGTCGAGCCGGACTACGTCGAGCGGCTCGAGGCGTGGTGCGACCACTACAACGAGCAGCTGCCCAAGCTGAGGTCATTCATCCTGCGCGGCGGCACCCCGAGCGCGGCTGCCGTCCATGTCGCCTGCACCGTGACCCGGCGGGCCGAACGATCGGCCTGGGCCGCCATGGCGAAGCACGGCGACAGCATGAATGTGCTGACGGCGAAGTATCTCAACCGGCTCAGCGACCTGCTGTTCATCCTCGGGCGCTATGCCAATCGCGCGGACGGGGACGTCCTGTGGTTGCCGGGCGGGGAGCGCTGAAGGCGCCGTCAGTCCCAATCAATGCGCTGCGACGCACGGCCGGCCGCCAGCTGGTCGGTCCGGTCGGTCGTCTGGACGACCTTGACGTGGTTGTCGTGGGCGGAGGCCACGGCGGACGTGCCCGATGCGAGCCCCACCAGGGCAAACGCTGACACGGACGCTGCAGCTACGAGACGCTTCAACACAGTGGACCTTCTTGTTCGTGGTAGTCGGACCCAACGCCCGCACACCCCGAGATTGTCTCTCGCGCGGACAGGGCCCGTCAATCGAAATGGCAAACCTGCACCGGGCCTCAGAGCACGTTGTTCACTCGCTGCCCCGGCGGTGACGACTCCAGCCACGACAGCAGCCCGGTGAGCGCATTGGCGCTCATCGCGAACTGGCGGACGCCTGAGGCGTTGTCGGTGCCGACGATGAGGTGCCCAACGTGGATCGCGTGCGCCTCGTGACCGACCGGCTCACGTCGGCCGTCGACACGCACGTCGCCGCGGATGAAGCGATAGGTCGGCCTGGGTGACAGCGAGAAGGTGCGATACCACTCGAGCTCGGTCTCTCGATACACCGCCAGTCCGAGCATCCAGCCCTTGGATTGGGCCTCGGGATGCCGGTTGACGCTCATCTCGAACGTGCCCCCGGACCGTCCCAGGAATCGCCGCCGGACCAGGAGCCCGACCACCAGCAGCACGAGGAAGGCAACGCCGAACACCAGGAAGTCGACCAGCCACACCCACACCGGCATCGCGACCTCCCCCTAGTCCGTCAGGACGCCTTGTCGATCAGGCGGAGCTTGGCCTCGGCCCGCAGCACGGCACCCTGGTCGTCGCCCGCCTGTGCGGATTCGAGCTCAGCACGTGTCGCGCTCGCGTCGACCTCCGAGGCCAGGAAGGCATCCTCACTCAGAATCGACACGTGATTGTGGGCGACTGAGAGAAATCCTTCGGCAACTGCCGCCCGCACCACCTCGCCGTCGAGCGGCTTGATCTCGACGACACCGGGCATGAGCAACGACAGCAGCGGGGCATGTCCCGACAGCACGCCGAGGTCACCTTCGACCGTGCGGGCGATGACTTCACTCGCCTGCCCCGACCACACGACGCGGTCGGCGGCCACGAGCTCGATCTGCAGCGGTTCTGCCATCAGAGGCTCTTCTGGATTTCAGCCCACTTCTTGTCGACGTCCTCGAGACCGCCGCACATGAAGAATGCCTGCTCGGCCACGTGGTCGTAGTCGCCGTCACAGATCTTGGTGAAGCCATCGATCGTCTCGTCGATCGAGACCGTCGAGCCTTCGATTCCGGTGAACTGCTTGGCCACGTAGGTGTTCTGCGACAGGAAGCGCTGGATGCGACGGGCACGTGACACCAGCGTCTTGTCCTCTTCGCTGAGCTCGTCGACACCGAGGATCGCGATGATGTCCTGAAGCTCCTTGTTGCGCTGCAGGATGCTCTTGACCCGGTTGGCCGTGCGGTAGTGGTCTGCGCTGATGTAGCGCGGGTCCAGGATGCGCGACGTCGAGGTCAGCGGGTCCACTGCCGGGTAGATACCCATCGACGCGATCTCGCGGTTGAGCTCGGTCGTGGCATCGAGGTGTGCGAACGTCGTGGCAGGTGCCGGGTCGGTGTAGTCATCGGCCGGCACGTAGATCGCCTGCAGCGACGTGATCGAGTGACCACGCGTCGAGGTGATGCGCTCCTGCAGCACTCCCATCTCGTCGGCCAGCGTCGGCTGGTAGCCCACGGCCGAGGGCATGCGACCCAACAGGGTCGAGACCTCGGAGCCGGCCTGCGTGAACCGGAAGATGTTGTCGATGAACAGCAGCACGTCCTGGTTCTGGACGTCGCGGAAGTATTCGGCCATCGTCAGCGCCGACAGGGCTACGCGAAGACGCGCTCCCGGCGGTTCGTCCATCTGACCGAAGACCAGCGCAGTCTGTCCTAGGACGCCCGCCTCCTCCATCTCGGCGATGAGGTCGTTGCCCTCACGGGTGCGCTCGCCGACTCCGGCGAACACAGACACACCGCCGTGGTCGCGGGCCACGCGGGCGATCATCTCCTGGATGAGGACGGTCTTGCCGACTCCGGCGCCGCCGAACAAGCCGATCTTGCCGCCGAGGACGTAGGGCGTGAGCAAGTCGATGACCTTGATGCCGGTTTGGAACATCTCGGTCTTGGACTCGAGTTGGTCGAACGCGGGCGCCTTGCGGTGAATGCCCCAGCGCTCGTTGACCTCCCACTTCTCGCCTTCCTTGAGGTTCATGACGTCGCCCGTGGTGTTGAACACCTTGCCGAGTGTCTGGTCGCCCACCGGAACCGAGATCGGTCCGCCGGTGTTGGTGACGGTGGCTCCGCGGACGATGCCGTCGGTGGGACGCAGACTGATCGCGCGGACCAGTCCGTCACCGATGTGGAGGGCAACCTCGAGGGTCAGCGTCTCGGTGACGCCGTCCACCTCGGTGTCGACCTTGAGCGCGTTGTACATCTCGGGGATCGCGTCGCTCGGGAACTCGATGTCAAGCACCGGCCCGATCACACGGGCGACCCGACCGGTAGCGAGGTCAGCCGTGTCCACGGCGGAACCCTGGACGTCTTCGGACTTGTTGGCGGTAGGCATATCTCTCACTCACTCCCAGCGGTTGCATCGGCCAGCGCGTTGGCGCCACCGACGATCTCGCTGATTTCCTGGGTAATACCCGCCTGGCGGGCCTGGTTGGCGGTCCGGGTGTACTTCTGGATCAGATCTTCGGCGTTGTCCGTCGCGGACTTCATCGCCTTCTGTCGCGCGGCAAGCTCCGAAGCGGAGGCCTGCAGCAGGCAGTAGTAGATACGGCTGTGGACGTACTTGGGGAGCAGCGCATCGAGCACGTCGTGCGCCGAGGGCTCAAACTCGTAGAGCGGCAGCGCCTCGTCCTGCTCGGGAGCCTCGGCACCCTCCACGACCTCCAGAGGAAGCAGTCGGATGACCTCCGGCTCCTGCGACAGCATCGACTTGAACCGCGTGAAGACCACGTGGAGCTCGTCGACGGCCATGGCCGGATCGGTGTTGTCGTCCGCATCGCGCGGCGCATCCGGGTCGATGTTGAAGACCCGCACCAGCTCATTCCCGATCTCGCGCGCGTTGGCGTACTCGGGCTTGTCCGAGAAGCCGGTCCACGACTGCACGAATGGCCGGCTGCGGAAGTTGTAGTACGCCTCCGACTTGCGACCCGTGAGGTAGAGATCGACGGCCTTGCCCTCGCCGTGAAGCTTCTCCACGAGGCGCTCGGCCTCCTTGAGCACCGACGATGAGTAGGCGCCGGCCAGACCACGATCGCTGGAGATGACCAGCACCGCGGCCTTGGCCGGGTTGTCCTTCTCCTTGGTCAACGGGTGGTCGACGTTCGAGAAGGTGGCAACGGCCGAGACGGCGCGCGTGAGCTCACGGGCGTACGGCGCTGCCGCCGCTGCCCGCTGCTGCGCCTTGATGATGCGCGACGCAGCAATGAGCTCCATGGCGCGCGTGATCTTCTTGGTCGCCTGGGTCGACCTGATCTTCGCGCGTAGCTCGCGTACCGAAGCTGCCATCGTCAGCCCCGCTTCTGCTTGACGATCTGCTCCTGCTCGACATCCTCGTCGGGCAGTGCGTCGAACTCCTCGTGACCAGCCTTGATCGAGCGTCCTTCGCCGGTCTCGAACTGGTCGAGGAAGGAGTCGTAGGCAGCCACGAGCGCCTGCTCGTTGTCGTCCTCGAACTTCCCGGTCTCCCGAATCGCGGAGAGAATCTGCCCGTGGGAACGCTTGAGGTAGTCGAGGAACTCCGACTCAAAACGGCTGATGTCCTCGACCGGGACGGCATCGAGCTTGCCGGTGGTCGCGGCCCAGATCGACACGACCTGATCCTCGACCGGGAACGGCGCGTACTGACCCTGCTTGAACAGCTCCATGATGCGCTGTCCGCGGGCAAGCTGCTGCTTGGACGCAGCATCGAGGTCCGAGGCGAACATCGCGAACGCCTCCATCGCGCGGTACTGCGCGAGCTCGACCTTGAGCGAGCCCGTCACGGCCTTCATCGATTTCTGCATCGCCGCGCCACCAACACGCGACACCGAGATGCCGACGTCGACGGCCGGACGCTGGTTCGCGTTGAAGAGATCGGACTGCAAGAAGATCTGACCGTCCGTGATCGAGATGACGTTGGTCGGGATGTAGGCCGACACGTCGTTGGCCTTGGTCTCGACGATCGGCAGACCCGTCATCGAGCCGGCGCCCAGCTCGTCGCTGAGCTTGGCGCAGCGCTCGAGGAGCCGCGAGTGCAGGTAGAACACGTCGCCGGGGTACGCCTCGCGGCCCGGCGGGCGGCGCAGCAGCAGAGACACAGCGCGGTACGCCTCGGCCTGCTTGGAGAGGTCGTCGAACACGATCAGGACGTGCTTGCCGGCGTACATCCAGTGCTGGCCGATGGCCGATCCGGTGTACGGAGCGAGGTACTTGAAGCCCGCCGAGTCAGAGGCCGGTGCCGCCACGATCGTGGTGTACTCCAGCGCGCCAGCCTCCTCGAGCGCACCGCGGATGCCCGCGATGGTCGAACCCTTCTGGCCGATGGCGACATAGATGCAGCGAACCTGCTTGTCAGGGTCGCCGGACTCCCAAAAGGCCTTCTGGTTGATGATCGTGTCAATGGCGATCGCGGTCTTGCCGGTCTGCCGGTCACCGATGATCAGCTGGCGCTGTCCGCGGCCGATGGGGGTCAGCGAGTCGATCGACTTGAGACCCGTCATCATCGGCTCGTGCACGCTCTTGCGCTGCATGACGTTGGGAGCCTGGAGCTCCAGGGCGCGGCGTTCGGTGGTCTCGATCTCGCCGAGGCCGTCGATCGGCGTGCCGAGCGGGTCCACCACGCGACCGAGGTAGTTGTCGCCGACGGGTACCGAGAGCACCTCGCCAGTACGACGTACGGTCTGGCCCTCTTCGATGCCGGAGAACTCACCAAGGATGACGACACCGATTTCGCGGACGTCGAGGTTGAGCGCGAGGCCCAGCGTGCCGTCCTCGAACTCGAGGAGCTCGTTGGCCATCGCCGAGGGAAGACCCTCGACGCGGGCGATGCCGTCACCGGACTCGGCGACGACGCCCACCTCTTCGGTTGCCGCAGCGCTCGGCTTGTAGTCGGCCACGAACTTCTGCAATGCGTCGCGGATCTCGTCCGGACGGATCGTGAGTTCCGCCATGTGTGTGCCTGCCTTCTTGTTCGGTGAGTGTGTTCTAGCCTGCAAGACGCCGGCGGGCGACTTCAAGGCGAGTGGACATGGTGCCGTCGATGACCTCGTCACCGATGGAGACAGCGATGCCTCCGACGACGGTGGGATCGACGATGATGTTCAGGTGGACGTCGCGTCCGTACTTGTTGGCCAAGGCCTTGGCCAGGCGCGTCTTCTCGACGTCGCCGAGCTCGTGGGCCACACGAACCTCGGCCAGCAGCCGGCTCCGTCGGGCCGCGACCGTGTCGCCGAAGCTGGACAGGACCTTCTCGAAAGAACCGGTGCGTGCTGCGGCGGCCTGCGTCGCCAGAGCCAGAGTGGCTCCGGTGACCTTGCCTTCCAGCAGGGTCGCCAGCAGGCTCCCCTTGGCCTCGGCCGGGACTCCCCGGTCCGAGACGATCTGGCGCAAGTCCGCATCGGACCGAATGAGCCGCTCGACCTCGAACAGCTCGGTCTCGAGCGCGTCGAGGTCTCCGACGGCATCTGCGGCGGCCACCTCAGCGGCGACCCCTGCAGTCTCGAGCGCATCGGTGAGGTCTCGCATCGACGCCCACCGCCCGCCGACAGCTGCGTCGAGCACCGACAGCGTGTCGGCGCCGACCTTGGATCCGAAGACCTGATTGACCAGACCGACCTTGGCTGAGGCCTCAGTCGACGGGTCGGTCAGCACCCGGCGAAGCGCCGGAGCGCCGTCCAGGGTGGAGACGGCGCCGAACAGCTCGGCTCCGAGGTCGCTCGCCGAGCTCGACGCCGCATCGACTGCGGCGAGGACCTCGACCAGGGACTTCGCTGAAATGCCTCGCATCAGTTGGCCGACTCCTCGAGCTCGGCGATGAAGCGCTCGACCGTACGCTGCTGACGAGCGTCGTCATCGAGGGACTCGCCCACGATGCGACCCGCGAGCTGCGTCGCCATCGAACCAACCTCACCCTTGAGCTGCGCGAGGACCTGCGAGCGCTCCGCCTCGATCTGCGAGTGCGCAGTAGCGGTGATGCGTTCGGCCTCGGCCTGCGCCTGGGCACGGAGCTCGACAATGATCTGCGCGCCCTGCTCCTTGGCTTCCTCACGGATCGCGGCGGCTTCGTGACGCGCCCCCGCGAGCTGCTCGGTGTACTTGTCGAGTGCGGCCTTGGCTTCCTTCTGGGCAGCCTGAGCCTCTTCGATGCCGCCCTCGATCGCGGCGGTGCGCTCGGCATATGCCTTCTCGAATGCGGGGATGACGAACTTCCTCAGGAGGAAGAAGATCAGGCCGAAGACGATCAGGCTGATGACGATCTCGGCAGTGTGCGGGATCAGAGGATTGATGTCCTCTTCCGCCGCCGCTGCCTCGAACGCGAGACGTGACGTGATCATGGGCGTGCCTTCTGTCGGGTGATCGGAATCAGGTGTTGCTGGACTTGAGGACGAAAGCCAGCGCGAGACCGATGATGAAGAACTGCTCGGCGAGGACGAAGCCCAGGATGGCGATCTGGCGCAGCTTGCCCTCAGCCTCAGGCTGACGTGCGACGCCGGTGACGAACGCGGCGAAGATCAGGCCGACTCCGATACCGGGACCAATCGCGGCCAGGCCGAGGCCGATCATGTTTGCGGTGCCTCCCACGGCATTTCCTTTCGTTGAGACGCTCGATCGAGCGTCGCTGTTGGGGCGTATGAAGTTGTAGGTCTTGAGGTGGTGCTCAGTGCTCGTCTGCCAGAGCCTCGCCGACATACATCGACGAGAGCAGTGTGAACACGTACGCCTGGAGGAACATGATGAGGATCTCCAGGAAGCTGATCGCGATTGCCAGCAGCGACGAGATGATGCCAGCCGGGAGCGCGAGGGTGTTGTCCGAGTGCAGCAGCAGGTATTCGCCGCCGAGCGAGAACAGGATGAGCAGGAGGTGCCCGGCGAACATCGTCGCGAAGAGACGAAGCGTCAGCGTGATCGGACGGAGAAGAATGTTGGAGAGAAACTCCAGCGGGACCAGCAGCAGCAGGATCGGCCCTGACATCCCGGCTGGGACCGTCTCGTGCTTGAGGTAGCCGACGAAGCCCTTCTTCTTGATTCCGGCGCCGTTGTAGACCAGCCAGCTCAGGATCGCGATCGACAGCGGGTAACCGATGTGCGACATCGTCGGGAACTGGAACAGCGGGATCAAGCCGTAGAAGTTGTTGACCAGCACGAACAAGAAGATGGTGAACAGGTAGGGCACGAAGCGCATGAACTCGGCCGAGCCGATGTTCTCGCGGGCGATACCGTTGCGGACGAATCCGTAGACCATCTCGCCGGCGAACTGCATGCGACCGGGGACGACCGCTGCCGGACGAGCCATGGCGTTGAACAGCACGACGATGATGACGCCTGAAAGCAGGACCAGGAGCATGGGCTTGGTGACCATGGTTCCGGCAATACCCGGAAGATCGAAGTCAGCGGGCCCGGGGCTCGGCGGCCCTGAGGAAGCGGCGATCACCAACGAGGCGAGAGTCACTCGGTCACCTTTGTCTCATGGCGTGGTCGCCCTCAACGCGTCGTTGAAGGCATACGGCCAGCGTCATTGTCGTGCGAATGCCTCCCAGCCGGACCAGCTGTCCGGGGTCGTCTTCGCAGGGCCGAGACTATCAGGGGCGGATCAGCCCTCGTTGTCCAGGTCATACGTGGGGACACGCTGGCTGCGGAAGCCGCGAACCTGGAGCACGGTCCACGCGAATGACGTCGCCACAGCTGCGATGCCGAACCACAGGGAGTCGACGTGCTCGGCCGCATTTCCGACGTCGAACAGCAGCACTAGCACGATCAGGACCGCGAGCGACTTCGTGGCCAGGAAGCCCAGGGCTATCGGCAGCGACAGCATCGGGCCCGCCTTGACCATCGGGGTCAGCACCAGCGGGGTTGCACCGAGGAACAGCACCACGACCGCACCGCCAAGCAGCGCGCCGAGGACCCCGTCGCCGCCCGCAAAGATTCCGCCTGCGATCGCGCAGACCACCACGAGCGCGACGACGGGCAGCAGAACAGGGCGCAGAGTCTTCATGACCAGACCTTCTCTTCGAACTTCGGCAGCAGGAAGACCGCTGCGATGGTGATGACAGCCAGGGCGCCGAATCCGGCGATCGACTGCCACCCACTGAACAGGCTGATGACGACGCTGCCGAACGCGACGAGGCCCGCGAAGGCGTACATCAGCAGGACCGCGCGCCGGTGAGAGTGCCCGATCTCAAGAAGTCGATGGTGGATGTGCATCTTGTCAGGGCTGAACGGCGAGCGCCCTGCCCGCGTGCGGCGCACGACGGCGAGCGCCAGGTCGACGAAGGGCACGAGCAGGATCGTGAATGGCAGGATCAGCGGGAGCAACGCTGGCAGGAAGCTGTTCTCCGCGCCGCCGATGCCCTCGGAGAGACTGCTGGCCGGGAACTGGCCGGTGAGACTGATCGACGAACACGCCAGGACGAAGCCGATCAGCATCGACCCCGAGTCGCCGATGAACATGCGTGCGGGGAAGAAGTTGTGCGGGAGGATTCCGACGCACGCTCCGGCCAGCGCCGCGGTCAGCAGCGCCGCAGCGATGGCGCGGGTCTCGCCGTTCTCGACGGCGAGCACGAAGGCGTAGGCGAAGAACGCGACTGATCCGATCGCGACCATGCCCGCAGCAAGGCCGTCGAGTCCGTCGACGAAGTTGACCGCATTCGCGGTGCCGACGATCAACAGGACCGTGAAGATCATGGCCTGCACCTGGTCGAGTCCGATGTAGTTGCCGTAGAGCGGGAGATAGACGAACTGCACGCCTTGGGCGACCACGATGACGCCGGCCAGGACCTGCCCGGCGAACTTGCTGAGCGCATCGAGCTCGAACAGGTCGTCGACGACGCCGACCAGGCAGATCACGGCTCCACCGAGGATCACGGCGCGAGCGTCCTGGAACACGCCGTCATCCGCCATCGAGAGGAATGGCAGGTTGGTCGCGACGAGATAGGCGGCAATCAGACCGCCCAGCATCGCCGGGCCGCCGAAGTACGGGGTCGGGATGGCGTGGACGTCGCGGTCACGGACTCGTGCAACCGCACCGAAACGGTAGGCCGACATACGTGCGATCGACGCCAGCAGGTAAGTCACGCCCAGCGCGATTCCGAAGACGACCAGGTACTCCCTCATGTGGTCGCCTCGGGCGGTTCGATCGTGTTGTTGAAGGCGTGCAGGTCGTCGATCGAGATCGAGCCGATGCGCAGCACGCGGGGGGTCGAGCCGGTCGCATCAAGAATTGTCGACGGCACGCCGGTGGTGCTGCGCCCGCCGTCGAGGTAGACCGCGACCAGGTCACCGAGCATGTCCTCCGCGTCGTCCACCGACAGCGCGGCGGGGTCTCCCGTAGTGTTGGCGCTGCTCACGGCCAGCGGACCGGTCTGCTTCAGCAGGGCCAGCGCCCGGGGGTCGTCCGGCATCCGGACTGCAACGGTGTTGTGCGTCTCGCCGAGGTCCCAGGTCAACGACGGCTGTTGACGGCAGATGACCGTCAGGGGCCCCGGCCACAGCTCGGTCACGACTGATCGCAGCCACGACGGGATGTCGACGGCGAGAGCGTCGAGGGTCGACGGCGCCCCCACCAGGACGGGCGGTGGCATCTGGCGACCCCGTCCCTTGGCGTCCAGCAGGCTCTGGACCGCCTGCGGATTGAACGCATCCGCAGCGATGCCGTAGACCGTGTCGGTCGGCAGCACGACGAGCTTGCCCTCCTCCAGCACCGCCTGCGCTGCCAGGAGCCCGCGATCGAACTCCTCGTCCACGCTGCAGTCGAATCTCACCGGGCCATCCTAGGCCCGGCGCGGAAGCACATCCCGTCAGTGGGGTCAGAACCAGCTGACCTTGTGGAGCAGGAAGGCGATCGCGAGGAACTGGATCAGGCGTCCGGTGAAGACAGTCGTCAAGAAGACCCACTGAGGTTGCTTGGACGCGCCCGCAAGAATCGTGACGATCGCCAGCGGCGGGATGCCGATCAACGACGACATGAACGCTGTCAGACCGCCCGAGTAAGGCCGGTCGAGCAGGGACAGCAACCAGTCATTGATCCGCTTGATCCAGCGGAAGAACCGGGTCCGGGACAATCGCTGACCGATCCTCCGGAACCATGCCGACACCGCGTTTCGCGGCGGGTGGGGCTCGATCATCCGGATCTTGTTGGTCCCCCGGCGAGCCAGCTGGAAGACGAATGCCTTGCCGATCGTGGTCGCCACGACATGGATCAGGATCAGCAGCGCGAGGAACGGACGGCTGTTGACCGTCGCGCCCATCGCCACGACGTACACCTCGGCGTTGACGAAGACCGGCAGCAACGCTGCCCCGAGTCCGACGGCGATCGCGACGCCGATCAGACTCAGCTCATTGACGCCCATGATGGGTCGACCCTATCGGCGGGGCTTGGTCGCCGTGACGAACCGCGGCCGATCGGCGAGGTCGCGATTGTCGCGCACCGAGGTCCATCGCCGCGCGAACACCGCAGGGGCTGACTCGCCCTGGACGTCCGCATGCTCGGCACCCACGACGCCGCCTGGCTTGAGCAGCCGCCAGGCGGCCTGCTCGACGACCCTCATCGCGTCCAGGCCGTCATCGCCGGACCACAGTGCGAGCGCAGGGTCGTGGTCCCGCGCTTCCGGCGCGACGCTCTCCCAAGCGTCCAAGGGGATGTACGGCGGGTTGGCGACGACGATGTCGACCGTGCCGTCGAGGTCGGTGAAGGCGTCGGCCATGTCGCCCAACCGCAGATCGACACCGCTGTCGGCAAGGTTGCGCTGAGCCCACTCATACGCTGGCTCGTCCAGCTCCACCGCGTGGACGACCGCACCCGGAACCTCGTGCACGACCGACAGGGAGATTGCACCGGCGCCGGCACACAGCTCGACGACGACCGGCGCGGGCTCGTTCTTGGCGTGGGCGATCGCCCACCCGGCCAACACCTCGGTCTCGGGGCGGGGCACGAACACACCGGGTCCCACCTCGACATCGATGAATCGGAAGGCCGCCGAGCCGATCAGGTGCTGGAGCGGGATGCGGGAAGCGCGCGCCGACACGAGCGCCTGAAAGTCCTGCACCTGTCGACCGTTCGGCTTCGCGCTTCCCAGCAGCATCATTCGAGGGACGCCTGTGACGTGGCTCATCAGCACCTCGGCGTCGTGACGCGGCGACGAAACTCCCCCGGCCTCCAGATCCGAAGTGGCCGCCTCGAGCAGTCGTTCAGCCTGACTGCGCACCGTCATCGGATCACGCGCCGGACTCGACGGCGGCAAGCCGTTCGGCCAGCTCCGCATCGACCAGTGAACGGATGACGTCAGCGAGCGCACCGTCCATGACCTGGTCGAGGTTGTATGCCTTGAAGCCGGTCCGGTGGTCGGAGAGCCTGTTCTCCGGGAAGTTGTACGTCCGGATGCGCTCGGAGCGATCGACCGTGCGGATCTGGGACTTGCGGACGTCCGACGCCTCGGCATCGGCGGCGGCCTGTGCTGCCTCGAGCAGCCGGGCCCGCAGGATCCGCATGGCCTGCTCCTTGTTCTGCAGCTGGCTCTTCTCGTTCTGACAGCTCGCCACGATCCCGGTCGGCACGTGTGTGATTCGCACGGCCGAGTCAGTCGTGTTGACGCTCTGCCCGCCCGGACCCGACGACCGATAGACATCGATGCGCAGGTCACTGTCCTGGATGTCGATGTCGATGTCCTCGGCCTCGGCCAGCACCAGGACGCCCGCGGCGGAGGTGTGGATGCGGCCCTGCGACTCCGTGACCGGCACGCGCTGCACCCGGTGAACTCCGCCCTCGAACTTCAGCAGGGCGTGGGGCGCCTCGCCGGGCTCCGGGGTGCCCTTGGCCTTGACCGCCATCGTGACGGACTTGTAACCACCCAGCGCCGACTCGGTCGCGTCGAGCATCTCGGTCTTCCAGCCCCGCTGCTCGGCGTAGCGGGTGTACATCCGCAGCAGGTCACTCGCGAAAAGCGCAGACTCTTCTCCGCCCTCTCCGCCCTTGATCTCGAGGATGACATCCTTGGAGTCGGCCGGATCGCGCGGCACGAGCAGGCGCTGAAGCCGCTCACTCAGCTCGTGCAGGCGCGGCTCGAGCGCCTCGATCTCGGCCACGAACGAGGAGTCCTCGGCAGCGAACTCGCGGGCTGCCTCCAGATCGTCGGTCGCCTGCAGGTAGTCGTGGTAGGTCCTGACGATCGCGGTCAGCTCGGCGTAACGCTGCCCCAGGCGCTTGGCCAGTCCCTGATCGGAGTGCACCGCGGGGTCGGACATGCGGACCTCGAGCTCGGCGTGCTCGGCGACGAGCGTTTCGACGGCTTCGAACACGGGTGCTCCTCGGACTGGGTGCGGACAAGACAACGGCACCGACCCGTACACAAGGTACGGGCCGGTGCCGGAGTGGAGCTACTTGCTCTCGGTCTTCTTGGCGTAGCGCTTCTCGAAGCGGGCGACGCGGCCGCCGGTGTCGAGG
>NZ_JBAVDI010000103.1:0-6750 GCF_049587115.1 Aeromicrobium sp. | reverse complement strand
CCGCGGGGGAATCAGGCGCAGGCGTCCATCTTCGGCGGCTCGGGTGTCTCAGCACCAGATTTGCCGAGTGTGGCCTCGAAAGCCTTGGCCCAGTTGCCGTTGTCCATGGCCTCCTGAATTGTGTCCGTCAGGAACTGGCACAGCTCAGGCTTGTCCTGGCTGTAGCCCATGCCGATGCGCTCCTCGGAGAACGGTTCGCCGACAACTTCGAGCTCGTCCGGGTTGAGCGCGGCGTAGCCGAGCAGGATCGAGCCATCGGTCGTCATCGAGTCGACACCACCGTCGAGCACCTGGTCACGGCACTGCGAGTACGTCTCGAAGCCGCGGGCCTTGGCGCCTTTTTCCTCGACCTGCTTGAGCGAGGTCGAGCCGGTGACGGAGCAGACTTCCTTGCCCTTGATGTCGGCGACGCCCTTGATGTCGCTGCCCTTCTTGACCAGCAGCTGCTGGCCGGTCAGGAAGTACGGCCCAGCTTGGCCGACGACCTTGCGGCGATCGTCGGTGATCGAGTAGGACGCGAACACGAAGTCGACCGTGCCCTTCTGCAGGAATGGCTCGCGGTTGTCCGAGATGGTCTCGACCCACTCGACCTTGTCCGCGGCGATGCCAAGCTTGGCAGCGACGATCTTGGCCATCTCGATGTCGAATCCGACGGGCTGGGGGTCGCCCGCACTCTTGAACCCGAGGCCGGGCTGATCGAACTTGACGCCGATGCGGACCTTGCCGGATTCGGCGATTGCCTTCATCGCGGTCCCGTCCTCGAACTGGCTCGCGGCGTTGTCGTCGACCTTGGTGTCGACTGGGTTTGAGTCCTCCCCAGCGCTCCCGCAGGCTCCCAGAATCAGTGCTGCGGAGGCTGCGAGGATGGCAAATGGTGCGCGTTTCATGTGTTTCCTCTCTAGTGCTTGAGGATCTTGCCGAGGAAGTCCTTGGCGCGATCGGAGGTGGGATTGGTGAAGAACTCTTCGGGGGTGTTTTCTTCAATGATCTGGCCGTCGGACATGAACAGCACCCGATCGGCAGCCGTGCGGGCGAACCCCATCTCGTGCGTCACGACGATCATCGTCATGCCGCCCTTGGCGAGGTCGACCATGGTGTCGAGAACTTCTTTGATCATCTCCGGGTCGAGCGCCGAGGTGGGCTCGTCGAAGAGCATGACCTTCGGCTCCATCGCCAGCGCACGGGCGATGGCCACTCGCTGCTGCTGGCCCCCGGACAGCTGTGCTGGGTACTTGTCGGCCTGACTGTCGATGCCGACGCGTTCGAGCAGTTCATGTCCGCGCTTCTCGGCGGCCGCCTTCTTGACACCTCGGACCTTCATCGGGCCGAGCGTGACATTCTCCAGAACTGTCTTGTGGGCGAAGAGATTGAACGACTGGAAGACCATGCCGACGTCGGCGCGGAGCTGGGCCAGGCCCTTGCCCTCCTCGGGCAGCGTCGACCCGTCGATCTTGATCGTGCCCTCATCGATCGTCTCGAGCCGATTGATAGCTCGGCACAGCGTCGACTTGCCTGATCCGGACGGCCCGATCACGACGACCACTTCGCCCGAGGCGACGTTCAGCTCGATGTCTTGCAGCACGTGCAACTGTCCAAACCATTTCTGGACGCCTTGCATCGAAACCATTGCGGTCTGGTCTGCCATGCGCATCAACCTAGCCCGAATTCTCGATATCGGGGGATTGGTTGCGTGACGAAATGAAGTAATTCGGCCTGCCATGCGAGGCGCAGCCTGCGTCGGCCCCCCGGGGGGAGCCCGCAATGATGGCGCGGGTGTAACGCGGAGGGTTCGGTCTCGTTAGACCCTCCGCCTATTGAGGGAGTCCACTGATGCGTCGATCTGTCCTGTCCACCCTGCTGTGCACCGCCGCGCTGGTCGCAGCGTCGGTCGTGACCACGTCTTCGGCGACGGCTTCGTCGCCGTACGCCCCGCTGGACCGACCCGGGCCGCGCCTGACGGTCAAGACCACGACGCTGAAGGCGGCCTTGCAGTGCAGCGGCAACTTCAAGACGTCGACGCTCCAGCCGGTCCTGCTCAACCCCGCGACCGGCGTCACGGTCGATGAGAACTACTCGTGGAACTACGAGCGGGCGTTCACGGCGCAGAAGCGGCCGTGGTGCGCGATCCACATGCCGTCCCACACCCTCGGTGACATCCAGGTCTCGGGGGAGTACCTCGTCTACGCCATCCGCACGATGCGGGCCAAGTCGACCCGGGACATCGCGATCCTGGGCCACAGCCAGGGCGGCATGTCGATGCGGTGGGCCCTGCGCTTCTGGCCCGACACCCGAGTGATGGTCGACGACGTGATCGGAATGGCTGGGTCGAACCACGGCACCTCAAGCCTGCCGACCTGCAAGGTGGGCGTCACGACCTGTCTGCCGGCGGTCTGGCAGCAGCAGGCCACGGCGAAGTTCATTGCCGCGCTCAACAGTCGTGCTGAGACGTTCAAGGGGATCTCCTACACCCAGATCTACACGCACACCGACCAGGTGGTGCGGCCCAGCGACACGAATGCCACGGCGTCCTCGGCCTTGCACACCGGCCAGGGTGCGATCACCAATGTCGCTACGCAGGACATCTGCCCGCTCGACCTCTACGAGCACCTGGCAATCGGCACGATCGATCCGACGGCATATGCGCTGGCGATGGACGCTCTGGGTCACGCGGGGCCGGCAAAGGTCTCGCGCATCAACCGCGGTGTCTGCCTGCAGCAGTACCACCCGGGGGTCGATCCGCTGAACCTCCAGAACATCGTGCAGGTTCTTTCCGGAGCACCTGGCCTGGCCAGCGTTCCTCTGCCCTACGTCAACCTGGTCGGCGCCAAGCAGGTCCCGGCCGAGCCGCGGTTGCGCTGCTACACGACCGCAAAGGGCTGCTGACCCGTCCGGTTCTCGCGCCTCGTCATCATCGGCGCGTTCGTTGGTAAGCTGCAGCGCGCATCTGCGGAGCACCGTCCACCGCGGGGCCCGGGAGGACGGCGTCAGCGACCCGTGCGCTCACGGTGCGTGCAGCCGGGCCAGCAGCAGGGTCGGCGCTTGCCCTCCGCAAGCTCCTCCTGAGTTCGGCGGATTCGACGTGCGCGGGTCTCGTCCATCTTGGCGTCGTCCACCCAGCAGATGAACTCGTTGCGAGCCAGCGGCGTGATGTCCTGCCAGGCGGCAAGAACCGCTTCGTTGCTGCTGAGGGCGTGACGGAGGTCAGCGGGAAGCTCGTGCACGACGCCCCCGTCCACAGTCGGCTCAACCATGAGCTCACGATACCGACCGTTCAGCGGTGCCCAAACGGGCTGGATGCTCCATATCTCTGTCTGAGGGTCTCGACGTCCCGTTGACGCTCGGTCAGCGCTCCGACGAGGTCTTCGGGCACAGTTTCGTGATTTCCAGACCCGCGGGAATCCCACGTACCATGGCCGGGTCATGACCAAGACCTATGAAGTGCGCACCTACGGCTGCCAGATGAACGTCCACGACAGCGAACGACTGTCGGGCCTGCTGGAGACGGCTGGCTACGCGAAGGCCGAGGAGGACACCCCGGACCTGGTCGTGTTCAACACCTGCGCGGTGCGCGAGAACGCCGACAACAAGCTGTACGGAAACCTCGGTCACATCGCCAGTGTCAAGGCCAAGAACCCGGGCATGCAGATCGCCGTCGGGGGCTGCCTCGCGCAGAAGGACCGGGACACGATCACCCAGAAGGCGCCTTACGTCGACGTCGTCTTCGGTACGCACAACATTGGTTCCCTGCCTGTTCTGCTGGAGCGCGCTCGCATTGCCGAGGAATCACAGGTCGAGATACTCGAGTCGCTCGAGGTCTTCCCCTCGACGCTGCCGACCAAACGTGACTCGGTCTTCGCTGCGTGGGTGTCGATCAGCGTGGGCTGCAACAACACCTGCACCTTCTGCATCGTCCCGGCACTGCGCGGCAAGGAGAAGGACCGCCGTCCCGGCGACATCCTCGCCGAGATCCAGGCGCTCGTCGACGACGGAGTCATCGAGGTGACGTTGCTGGGACAGAACGTCAACGCGTACGGCGTCGAGTTCGGCGACAAGCAGGCCTTCGCCAAGCTGCTGCGGGCGTGCGGCGAGATCAAGGGACTGGAACGCGTACGGTTCACCAGCCCGCACCCCAAGGACTTCACCGACGACGTCATCACAGCAATGGCCGAGACCCACAACGTGATGCCTCAGCTGCACATGCCGTTGCAGTCCGGCTCGGACCGCGTGCTCAAGGCGATGCGCCGGTCGTACCGGCAGAGCAAGTTCCTCGGCATCATCGACCGGGTTCGCGAGGCCATGCCGGAGGCCGCGATCACGACCGACATCATCGTCGGCTTCCCCGGCGAGACCGAGGAGGACTTCCTCGACACGATCGAGGTCGTCCGCGCGGCGCGCTTCAGCGGTTCCTTCACCTTCCAGTACTCCAAGCGCCCGGGCACACCCGCTGCCGATCTGCCCGATCAGCTGCCCAAGACAGTCGTGCAGGAGCGCTACGACCGGCTGATCGAAGTCGTCAACGAGGTGGCGTGGGACGAGGCGAAGAAGCAGGAGGGTCGGGTCGTCGAGCTGCTCGTGGCCGATCACGAGGGCAAGAAGGATGGCGCCACTCATCGGCTGACCGGTCGGGCCCGCGACAACCGCCTGGTTCATTTCGCACCGGGTGACCACGAGATCAGGCCGGGCGACATGGTCGATGTGCGCATCACCTACGCGGCACCACATCACCTGGTCAGCGACGAGGCTCCGGTCGGCGTTCGACGCACGTCTGCTGGGGACGCCTGGGAGTCTCGTCACGGGCGCACCGAGGTCCGCTCGGTCGGCCTTGGCATGCCGTCACTGGGTGTCCCGCAGGCGCTACCGCCCGCGCCGAGCTGCGCCGTCTGACCCACCGAAAAACCACGCTCGTGGGGACGCTCACGCGCACGGAAGAGGGTGCCGGATCCGCCAGCTCTCTGCCTGGTCAGCTTGGCCCGACGGGGGTCCTTGGCATGGCGTCGATCGGCATGAGCATGAGGACAAGGTGTATCAAGAGGGGCACAGCGGCCCACGTGCCAAGGAACGGTGCAAGTATCAGGGTGAGCGCCGGGAGCAGCCAGATGATCTTGGAAATGCGGTGGGCCAACGTGAAGATGTCGGGGTCGAGGTCATCTCGGAAGAACTTTCTGCGGTGCAGGTACTCGAACGTGGCAATGTAGGCGGCAAGGCTGGCGAGCAAGGCGCCGGCTGCCACCTGGAGCGCTGTCGCGAAGTCGTCCGCGTTGCCGCGGGACTCACTGAGCAGGGCCAGCGTGAACGGCTCGAGCGCAAACGGGGCGATGATGAGCAGGGTGAGCAGAACGACGTAGTAGTCGACTGTCGGAGCCCAGGTCCGCAATCGCCGCAGGATGCTCCATCCGCCCGCCATCTGCAGGAACCCGAGCCCGTAGACCAGGAACAGAAACCACTCATCCCCGAGAGTGGACGCAAGATCGCCGGGCTCGACGTTGGGCGGGCGAAGATCGAGGACCAGAAGTGTCGCGGCGATCGCGTAGATGCCGTCGGTGAACGCCTCCGTAGAACTGAATGGAAAGGTCGGTTGCCGCGAGATCCGGGCAGCATTCCGCACCGTTCCAAGTGTCGATGTCATCCGCACCCTTTCACGCCGGTCCCCGGTCCAAATTTTCGCGCCACTGTACATTCGGTCAATGGTTCTGCGGTCGGGATTGCCAAAATCAGCCGACGCTCAGCCAGCTCCTGAGTGTCTTGGCGCAAGTTGCAGTACATGATTGGTGGCATGCCCATCCAGATCGCTCAGGACCCGCACTCCGACGAGGTGCTGACCAACGACTCGTTCGCTCTTCTTGCCGGCATGCTGCTGGACCAGCAGTTCCCGATGGAGCGAGCCTTTGCCGGTCCGGCCAAGGTGCTTGATCGGTTCGGGACGCTGGATCCTGCCGCGATCGCCGACGCCGAGCCTGAGGCTTTCGCCGATCTGTGCGCGACACCGCCGGCCATTCACCGCTATGGCCGGTCGATGGCCGGTCGCATGCAGGCGCTGGCTCGCGTGGTCGTCGACGACTACGACGGGGACGCGGCACGCATCTGGACCGAGGCTCGTACGGGCAAGGAGCTGCTGGCACGACTGCGGGCTCTGCCGGGATTCGGTGAGCAGAAGGCCAAGATCTTCACGGCCCTGGTGGCCAAGCAGCTGGGGGTCAAGCCGGCCGGTTGGACCAAGGTCGCAGGGGACTACGGCCGCAAGGGTCATCGCTCGGTCGCCGACGTCGTGGACGCCGAGTCGCTGGCCAAGGTGCGTGCGTTCAAGCAGGAGCAGAAAGCCGCGGCGCGTCAGGCGCCGACGGGGACGCCGGGATAGGGGTTGAGGAGAGCGCTGGGAACGCTGCACGAGGAGTCGCCGAGCCACACCTTCTGCATTCGGACATCGATGGGCACGCCTTCGGGGTCCAGTGGCACGTCGAACGTCGCCCCGCTGTCGTCCACGAGCTCCTGGACGAAGGTGTTGCGGGCGTCCACGATCGTGCGCCAATCGTCCAGCCACAGCCTGGTCGGACGGTCCTTGCTGATGGCTTGCCCGTGACCTTGTTCGATCATCGCGACCATCCGGCTGACTGCTCGGTTCTGCTTCCGGATCGCTCCCAGCTGTTCCGAGGGCGAACCGGCCAGGCTGGTCGATTCGACCGATGTGGTCATGGTCCGACACTCACGCTCGATCACCCGGACGAGGTCCTCGTCGTCGATGATCCCCGGGGC
>NZ_JBAVDI010000102.1:0-3073 GCF_049587115.1 Aeromicrobium sp. | reverse complement strand
GGATCGGGTCGTCGCCGGCGGCGCGCAGCAGGTCGTAGGAGGCCAGCCGGAGCGCGAGTGCGAAGGACCAGGACTCGCCGTGCGAGGCGTACCCCTTCACCGGCAGCGGGCCGAGCATCAGCGTCAGGTCGTCACGGTGCGGGCCCACCAGGCTGATCCCGCGGTCGATCTCGTCGTCGCGGCGGCGCTCCAGCTCGGCCAGCAGTGCCCGGCCCAGCACCTCCCGGTCGTGCGAGGGGGGCGCGGACGTCCCCGGCGACGCCCCGCTCCCGGGGTCCCCCTCCGACAGGCTCGTGGTGGCGACGGGCAGCTCGAACGACGGCTTGTAGGTCAGCGTCGCGTCCGTGCGGGTCGCGCCCTGGGCCACCGCGTCGTAGGCGGTGACGACGTACGGGCGCAGCTGCTCCACCAGGACCAGCCGGGCCGCGAGCAGCTCCGACCCGACCGCGGCGAGCTGGGAGTCCCAGACCCCCAGCGTGGACAGCGCAGCGTCGCTGCGACGGCCCTGGCGGCGGGCCGCCCCCGCGGTCTTCAGCAGGGAGTTGCGCTGCTTGAGCACCCGGTCGTAGTCGGCGCGCACGCCAGCGAAGCGTGGCGCGCGCTGCACCAGCAGGTCGTCGAGGAAGTGGCGGCGCTCCGAGGGGTCTCCCTTGACCAGGGCCAGGTCCTCGGGGGAGAAGAGCACCGTGCGGACCAGACCGAGCATCTCGCGGGCCCGCGGCAGCGGGGACCTGTTCACCCGGGCGCGGTTGGACCGGCCGGGGTTGATCTGCACCTCGAGCAGCGCCTCCCGGCCGTCGCGCACCACCGCGGCTCGCACCACCGCGTGGTCCGCGCCCAGCCGGACCAGCGGACCGTCCCCGGCGACCCGGTGCGAGGCGAGCCGGGCGATGTAGTCGACGGCCTCGACCAGGTTGGTCTTGCCCTGCCCGTTGCGTCCGACGAAGGCGGTGACCCCCGGGCCGAGCGGGACCTCCGCCTCCGGGTAGGACCGGAAGTCGTGCAGCGAGAGGTGGGCGACGTGCACGGAGGGGCGGGCCTAGTTGCTGCCGGTCGTGGGCGGCGCGTTGACCTTCGTCGCGTGCCCGCCGAACTGGTTGCGCATCGCGGCGACTGCCTTCATCGCGGGGCTGTCGTCCTGCCGGGAGACGAACCGCGCGTACAGCGCCGCGGTGATCGCAGGGGTGGCCACCGCGTTGTCGATGCCGGCCTCCACGGTCCAGCGACCCTCACCGGAGTCCTCGGCGTAGCCGGCGATCTGCTCGAGCTTCGTGTCGTCCTCCAGGGCGGCGACCAGCAGGTCCAGCAGCCAGGACCGGATCACGGTGCCCTCCCGCCACGAGCTGAACACCTCGGTGACGTTCTCCACCTCGTCGACCTTGCTGAGCAGCTCCCAGCCCTCGGCGTAGGCCTGCATCAGCGCGTACTCGATGCCGTTGTGCACCATCTTCGAGAAGTGACCGGCCCCGACCTTCCCGGCGTGCACCCAGCCGAACTCGCCCGCGGGCTTCAGGGCGTCGAAGACCGGCTGCACGGTGTCGATGTCCTGCTTGGCGCCGCCGGCCATCAGCGCGTAGCCGTTCTCCAGGCCCCAGACCCCGCCGGAGACGCCACAGTCGACGAAGCCGATGCCCTTCGCGGCCAGCGAGTCGGCGTTCAGCTTGTCGTCGGTCCAGCGCGAGTTGCCGCCGTCGATGACGATGTCGCCCTCGCTCATCAGGTCCTTGAGGGCGGCGACCGTCTGCCGGGTGGGCTCACCGGCGGGCACCATCACCCAGACCACCTTGGGCGACGGGAGCTTGTCCAGCATCGCCTCCAGGCTGTCCACGTCGCTGAGCTCCGGGTTGCGGTCGAAGCCGACCACCGTATGCCCGGCGCGGCGCAGGCGCTCGCGCATGTTGCCACCCATCTTGCCGAGCCCGATCAGACCGAGGTCCATGCCGCTCCCTTTCGCTGTGCTGCCGTCGTGTGCACCCCGCCCCGCTGAGGCGGGCCCGCGCGGAGCGGCCCCCAGGCTACTCGCGCGCCGTCCTCGTCCCCGAGTGATGGCCGGGAGACCCGGACCGGGGACACGGCTCAGGAGAGCAGGCGCCGCGGCATCAGCAGGTAGCGGAACGGCGAGTCCTCCTCGCCGTCACCGACCGACCCGCTGATCACGACCGGCTTCGACGACTGGGTGAACGCCAGCTCCACGACGGACTGGTCGATCGCGGTCAGCCCGTCGAGCAGGAACTGCGGGTTGAACCCGGTCACGATGTCCTCGCCGTCGATGGTCGCCTCGATCGACTCCGAGGCCTGGGCCTCGTCGCCTGAGCCGGCGTCCAGGGTGAGCACCCCGTCGCTGAACGCCAGCTGGACGGCGGTGTTGCGCTCCGCCACCAGGGCGACCCGCTTCACCGACTCGATCAGCGCCGCCTTGTCGACCTTGGCGATCGTCTGGTGCTCGTGCGGGAACAGGCTGCGCACCTTGGGGAACTCCCCGTCCAGCAAGCGGGTGGTGGTCCGGCGCACGCCGCCGGGAGCGGCCCCCTCGAACCCGATGATGCCCTCGCCCGATCCGGTGGCTGCCAACGCGATGCTGACCGTGCTGCCGGCGGTGAGCGACTTGGCGGTGTCGCCGAGCACCTTGGCCGGCACCAGGGCCGCCATCGACTCGTCGGGAGAGCGCGGATCCCACGAGAGCTCGCGGTGGGAGAGCCGGAACCGGTCGGTCGCGAGCAGCGAGATCGTCGACCCCTCGATCTCGATCCGGACACCGGTCAGCACGGGGAGCATGTCGTCGCGACCGGCCGCCGTGACCGCCTGGGCGACGGCGTGGGCGAACTGGTCGCTCTGCACGGTCCCGGTCGCGGTCGGCATGTCCGGCAGGGTCGGGTAGTCGTCGACCGGCATCGTCTGGAGGCTGAACCGGGCGGAGCCGCAGGTCAGGGAGACCCGGGCCCCGTCGAGCACCATCTCGACCGGCTTCGCGGGCAGGCTGCGGCAGATGTCGGCCAGTAGCCGGCCACTCACCAGCGCGCGGCCCTCGTCGCTGACCTCGGCCTTGAGCGTGGCCCGGGCGGAGGTCTCGTAG
>NZ_JBAVDI010000101.1:0-2492 GCF_049587115.1 Aeromicrobium sp. | reverse complement strand
CATCGGTCCTCGCCTCGATCGCCGGGGTGCTGCGCCCCGACGCCGGGCGAGCCGTCCTCGGAGCAACTGTCCTGTTTGACGCTGCAGACGGAACGTGGCTGTCCGCGCACGACCGCGGCACCGCCCTGCTGGCCCAGGATCCGCTGTTGTTCCCGCGCCTGAGCGTGCTCGACAACGTCGCCTTCGGTCCACGCAGCGCTGGACACTCGCGCGCCGAGTCCAGGGCGGCGGCACGGACGTGGCTGGCGGCCGTCGATTCGCTCGAGCTGGCGGGCCAACGGCCGTCCACGCTCTCCGGCGGGCAGGCGCAGCGCGTCGCGATCGCCCGCGCACTCGCCGCCGAACCCAGACTGCTGCTGCTGGACGAACCGATGGCCGCGCTCGACGTCACGGTCGTCCCAGCGATGCGCCAGGTCCTGCGTCGAGTGCTGGCTGACCGCACCGCGATCATCGTGACCCACGACGTGCTCGACGCGCTTCTGCTCGCCGACCGGGTCATCGTGATGGAGGGCGGCCGGATCGTGGAGCACGGCCCGACCCGGGACGTTCTCACCACGCCACGGAGCAGGTTCGGGGCGGACATCGCCGGCCTCAACCTAGTGCGTGGCACCTCGTCCGGCGGTGCGGTTCGCACCTCGACCGGGGCGATGGTCGCTGGACTGTCCGGACAGCCCATGGCAGACGGCCAGGAAGCCGTCGCCGTGTTCAGCCCCAGTGCGGTCAGCGTGCACGTCGAGCCGCCGACCGGCAGTCCCCGCAACGTATTTGCCTCGACGATCCGTGAGCTTGAGCCGCATGGGGCCCAGGTCCGGGTGCGGACTGACGACCTCAGCGCAGACGTCACCGTCCCGGTCGTTGCCGAGCTGGACCTTGCGCCGGGACGACCGATCTTCCTGGTCGTGAAGGCCAGCGAGGTCTCGATCCATCCAGCCTGATCCTCCACCCCGGAGCACGGCGATGCGAACCGGACGCCCGTCGCGCGGCCGCTGGCGTCCCACCGATATCGTCGCTGCATGACCGAATACCGCATCGAGCACGACACCATGGGCGAGGTACGCGTCCCGGCCGACGCCCTCTGGCGCGCCCAGACCCAGCGCGCCGTCGAGAACTTCCCGATCTCCGGCACCCCGATCGAGCCGGCCCAGATCCGCGCGCTCGCGCAGATCAAGGCTGCCTGCGCCAAGGCCAATGCCGAGCTGGGCATCCTGGATCAGGACATTGCCGATGCGATCGTGGCCGCCGCCGAGGAAGTCGCCTCCGGCGCGCACGACGCGCAGTTCCCGATCGACGTCTTCCAGACCGGGTCCGGCACCTCGAGCAACATGAACACCAACGAGGTCCTTGCGACCCTGGCCACCCGGTCGCTCGGCAAAGACGTCCACCCCAACGACCACGTCAACGCCAGCCAGTCGTCGAACGACGTGTTCCCGACGTCGATCCATCTCGCGGCGACCGCATCGGCCAGCAACGAGCTGATCCCGGCCCTGAACCATCTCGCGACGTCTCTTGAGGCCAAGGCCGACGAGTTCGCCTCGGTGGTCAAGTCCGGCCGCACCCACCTGATGGACGCCACCCCGGTCACCCTTGGCCAGGAATTCGGCGGCTACGCCCATCAGATCCGTCGCGGGATCGAGCGGATCGAGGCCTCCTTGCCGCGTACGGCCGAGGTCCCGCTCGGCGGCACCGCGGTCGGGACCGGCATCAACACCCCGATAGGTTTCCCGCAGCGCGTCATCGAGATCCTCGCCGAGAGCACTGGGCTGCCGATCACCGAGGCGGTCGACCACTTCGAGGCCCAGAGTGCACGGGACGGACTTGTCGAGATGTCTGGGCAGCTGCGCACCGTTGCCGTCAGCCTGACCAAGATCTGCAACGATCTGCGCTGGATGGGCTCGGGACCCCGCACAGGTCTCGGCGAGATCGCCCTCCCCGACCTGCAGCCGGGATCGAGCATCATGCCCGGCAAGGTCAACCCGGTCCTGCCCGAGGCGACGCTGATGGTCGCGGCGCAGGTCATCGGCAACGACGCGACAATCGCGACGGCCGGGGCCTCGGGCTCATTCGAGCTCAACGTCATGCTGCCGGTCATCGGTCGCAATCTGCTGGAGTCGATGCGCCTGCTGGGCAACGCCTCGCGTGTGCTGGCCGATCGCTGCATCGACGGCATCACTGCCGACGAGGAGAGGTGCTTGTTCCTCGCCGAGTCCTCCCCGTCGGTCGTCACTCCGCTCAACCGCTTCATCGGCTACGAGAATGCGGCCAAGGTCGCCAAGCAGTCGGTCAAGGAGAAGAAGACCATCCGGCAGGTCGTCATAGAGATGGGATTCGTCGAGCGTGGGGACATCAGCGAGGCCGACCTAGACGAGGCCCTCGACGTCATGTCCATGACCCACCCCTAACCCCCCCCACGCTGACGGGTCACTTCTCGCTCACTGGCGGGTCCCAAACTGTTCGCAAAGCGAACCGAAGGTGACCCGCGAATAGGCGAGAAG
>NZ_JBAVDI010000100.1:0-1526 GCF_049587115.1 Aeromicrobium sp. | reverse complement strand
CCTTGCGGATCAGCACGTTGCCGACCCAGACCGTGTGCGCACCTTCGCCCTGCAGCGCGCCCTTGTAGATCACGTTGCTCTTGGTGCGCGGCTCGTTGTGGTCAGCGAACAGCCGGTGCTCGATGTGCTGGCCCGCATCGGCGAAGTAGAGGCCGAGCAGCTCGGCCGACCCGCCCGGACCGGCGTAGGAGACGTTGGCGTCCATCCGGACGACATCACCACCGAAGCTGATCGCGACGTGCTTGTACGCCGCGTCGCGGCCGACCAGCGCTTGGTGATGGGTCAGGTGCACGGAGTCGTCGGCCCAGTCCTGGAGGGAGACCACCGAGACCTCGGCACCGTCTTCCACGAGCACCTCGACGACCTGCGCCATGGACGCGGAACCCTCGTGATCGAGGACGACGACCGCCTTGGAGTGGCGGCCGAACCGCAACGCGACATGGGCAGCTTCGGTCAGCGAGGCGTCCGTGCCGGTGAGCCTGATGACGACGGGCTCGGTGAGCTCAGTCTCGGCGGGCACGTCGACCAGCAGCGATGTCGGGACTTCGGACAGCACCCGGGCGGCCCAACGGGTGTTGGGAACGAGGCCGCTGATGCCACGCAGTCCGCGAGCCTGGTCAGCCTCGACGCGCTCGACGCGGACCCCCTCGGGGGTGTTCCACTCGACGTTCGTCACCGAGGTCTGGAAGCTCGCATCAGCGTGCAGGTCACGGAGCCGCTTGAGCGGCGTGAACCGCCAGATCTCTTCGCGACCGGTCGGGACCGGGTGGTCCGCAATGGTGAACGATCCTTCTGGGTGCAGGTGGGAATCCACCCTCGACATCTCGAGGGCGTCGGCGACTGCTGTCATCAGCCGACGGCTCCTTCCATCTGGAGCTCGATCAGCCGGTTGAGCTCGAGCGCGTACTCCATGGGGAGCTCTTTGGCGATCGGCTCCACGAAGCCACGCACGATCATCGCCATCGCCTCGTCCTGCTCCATGCCGCGCGACATCAGGTAGAAGAGCTGGTCGTCGGAGACCTTGGAAACGCTGGCCTCGTGTCCCATCGACACGTCGTCCTCGCGGATGTCGACGTAGGGATAGGTGTCGGAGCGGCTGATCTGGTCGACCAGGAGTGCGTCACACAGCACGCTGGACTTCGAGCCGTGGGCGCCCTCGTTGATCTGGATCAGGCCGCGGTAGGACGTGCGACCACCGCCGCGTGCCACCGACTTGCTGAGGATGCTGGAAGAGGTGTTGGGCGCCGCGTGCACCATCTTGGCGCCGGCATCCTGGTGCTGGCCCTCGCCCGCGAACGCGATCGAGAGCGTCTCACCCTTGGCGTGCTCGCCCATCAGGTAGATGGCGGGGTACTTCATCGTCACCTTGGAACCGATGTTGCCGTCGACCCACTCCATGGTGGCGCCGGCTTCGCAGGTAGCGCGCTTGGTCACCAGGTTGTAGACGTTGTTGGACCAGTTCTGGATGGTCGTGTAGCGACAGCGGCCGCCCTTCTTCACGATGATCTCCACGACCGCCGAGTGCA
>NZ_JBAVDI010000099.1:0-1539 GCF_049587115.1 Aeromicrobium sp. | reverse complement strand
CGGCACCGGCCACTCAGGCTGCGCCTCCGGCCGCGCACGACCCGACTTCGGCTCCCAGCGGCAGCCTGCCGCATGCATCGCCATCGATGCGCAAGTTCGCCCGCGAACTGGGCGTTCCGTTGGCCGAGGTCAAGGGGTCCGGGCCGAAAGGACGTATCACCGTTGATGATGTGCAGGCCTTCACCAAGTCCGTGATGGCTGGCGATACGCGCACCCAGGCACAGGGCGCGAAGCAGCCGGCTGCTGCCTCCGGCGGCGGCACCGGGCTTGACCTGCTGCCGTGGCCGAAAGTTGACTTCACCAAGTTCGGTGAGGTCGAGCGCAAGGACATGTCGCGCATCAAGAAGATCAGCGGCGCCAACCTGCATCGCAACTGGGTGATGATCCCGCACGTCTGCAATCATGATGATGCCGACATTACCGAGCTCGAAAACTTCCGCGTCAGCATGAACAAGGAAAACGAGAAGGCCGGCGTGAAGATCACCATGCTCGCTTTCCTGATCAAGGCCTCCGTGGCCGCATTGCGCAAATTCCCGGAGTTCAATGCCTCGCTCGACGGCGATCAGCTGGTGCTGAAGAAATACTTCAACATTGCCTTCGCGGCTGATACGCCAAATGGCCTGGTAGTGCCGGTCATCAAGAACGCCGACCAGAAAGGTGTGATGCAAATCTCGCAGGAAATGGGCGAGCTGGCCAAGAAAGCGCGCGACGGCAAACTGAGTCCCGCTGACATGCAAGGCGCCTGCTTCACCATTTCGTCGCTGGGCGGCATTGGCGGACGGTACTTCACGCCCATCATCAATGCGCCCGAGGTGGCCATTCTTGGCGTTTGCAAGAGCCAGACCGAGCCTGTGTGGGATGGCAAGACCTTTCAGCCAAGGCTGATGCTGCCGCTGTCCCTGAGCTGGGATCACCGGGTCATCGACGGTGCCGCAGCGGCCCGGTTCAATGCCTATCTGGGTCAGATTCTTTCGGATTTCCGACGCGTTTTGCTGTGACGACAGCGGTGGCGCTTACCCGTGGCTGCGTTGCCCTGGAGCGCGCAAGGCCGCTGGTGGGCTGCCCTGCTGAAAGGATGATTGCGCTTCGGCGTGGTCACCGATTGCCGTCAAGCAAGCCTTTAGACTAGCTTCGTTGGAAGCGGTTGAAATGGTTTGCCGCTTAACGTTGTGTTCGATAAGAGATTGGGTCTATGACGACTTTGGTAGTGGTTAAAAAAGCGGGGCAGGTGGCCATCGCAGCAGATTCCCTGGTTACCTTTGGCGACACCATGCTGGCGCACCGGTACGAAGCCAACAGCAAGATATTCAAGGTCGAAACGCCAAATGGCCCGAGTTACGTGGGCATGGCCGGCACCGTGGCGCACTTTCCGGCGCTGCGTAAAGCCATGGCCGCGCTTCCGAATGACCTCTTGCTGCTGGGCAGCCGGGATGAGATTTACGACACCTTCACGCGCTTGCATCCCCTGCTCAAAGACCAGTTTTTTCTGCAGACGCGTGAAGACGACAACGACCCTTACGAGTCCAGCCAGTTCACCAC
>NZ_JBAVDI010000098.1:0-1510 GCF_049587115.1 Aeromicrobium sp. | reverse complement strand
CCAGCGTGTGGCGGCTGATGCCGAACACCTTGGCGAGGCTGCGGCGGATGCCGGACTCGGGCAGGTCCTTCTCGGCAGGCCGGACCCGATAGGTCCGGAAGAGCACGCCGACGACACTCGTCTTGTGGCGGGCGTCGCAGCCCACCATGACGTTCTCCATCGCCGACATCTCCGGGAAGAGCCGGATGTTCTGGAACGTGCGGGCGATGCCGAGGTGGTTGATCTTGTGGGGCTTGGTGCCTGCGATCTCCTTGCCCTTGAAGCGGATCGCGCCCTCGGTCGGCGTGTAGACGCCGGTCATCGCGTTGAACGCCGTCGTCTTGCCGGCCCCGTTGGGCCCGATGAGCCCGAGGATCTCGCCTCGACGGATCTCGAAGTTGACGTCGTTGAGTGCCACGACGCCACCGAAACGGAGGGTGACGTGGTCGACCTCCAGCAGGACCTCGCCCACCTCACCGGACGCCTCGATCGCGATCTGGTCGTGGTCGGAGGTGTCCTTCAGCACGACGTTCGTGTCGGTGCCACTCTCGGCATGGGTCTGCTCAGACATCGGCAGCAGCCTCCTTGGCTTCTTCTCGTCGGTCCTCGAACTCCCTGGCTCTCCGTCTGCTCGGCACCAGTCCCTGCGGACGCAGGATCATGACCAGCACGAGCGCGACGCCGAAGGCGAACGGGCGCCACTCGACGAACCCGCGGAACCGCTCGGGGAGGTAGGTGAGCAGGAAGGCGCCGAGGAGCGCGCCGTAGATGTTGCCGGAGCCGCCGATGACGACCATGGCCACGAAGAGGAACGACAGCTGGACCATGAACGCGTTGGGCTCGACGTACTGCTGCTTCGAGCCGAACAACAGACCGGCCAGGCCGCCGAGGGTCGCGCCGATGGCGAACGCCCACAGCTTGAACTTGAAGCCCGCCACGCCCATGACCGACGCGGCGTCCTCGTCCTCGCGGATCGCGAGCCAGGCACGTCCGACGCGGCTGTTCTCGAGGCGCTTGGCCAGCCAGATGATGAGGATGAGGATGCAGAGCGCGAGCCAGTACCACCGCTCGGCGTCGATCGTGTTGAAGAACGACCGCCCGTCGATCTCCGGACCCGGCGGGACCGGGACCTGCGTGATGCCGGCGGCACCGTTGGTGACGCTGTCGAGGTTGCGTGCGGTGATGCGGATGATCTCGCCGAAGCCGAGCGTCACGATCGCGAGGTAGTCGCCCCGCAGCCGCAGTGTCGGCGCGCCGAGGAAGACACCGGCGATCAGCGACATCGTGATGGCGATCGGGATGCAGGCCACGAACGGGACCGCCCACTCCTCCGAGAGCCCGAACTTGTTCTGCATCGCCTCGACGACCGGGGAGTTGGTCGAGCCGAACAGCGCGATCGAGTACGCGCCGAGGGCGTAGAAGCCGACGTAGCCGAGGTCGAGCAGTCCGGCCAGTCCGATCACGACGTTGAGCCCGACGGCCACGATCATGTAGACGACGACCAGGAAGAGCACGCTCGACCAGTCCGAGC
>NZ_JBAVDI010000097.1:0-2240 GCF_049587115.1 Aeromicrobium sp. | reverse complement strand
CGCCCTCGACGTCCTCGGCGATGATGACGAGGGGCTTGCCCGACGCCATGACCTTCTCGAGGATCGGGACCATGTCCTTGACCGTGCTGATCTTGCCGTTGTAGATGAGGACGTACGGATCGTCGAGCACGGTCTCCATGCGCTCGGGGTCCGTCACGAAGTAGCCCGACAGGTGGCCCTTGTCGAAGCGCATGCCCTCGGTCAGCTCCAGGTCGATGCCAAACGTGTTGGACTCCTCAACCGTGATGACGCCTTCCTTGCCGACCTTGTCCATGGCCTCGGCGATGATGTCGCCGACCGTGGCGTCAGCCGCGGAGATCGAGGCCGTGGCCGCGATCTGTTCCTTGGTCTCGACGTCCTTGGCCATGCCGAGCAGCTGGGCGCTGATGGCCTCGACTGCGGTCTCGATGCCCTTCTTGAGGCCCATCGGGTTGGCGCCGGCGGCGACGTTGCGCAGACCTTCGCGTACGAGCGCCTGGGCAAGGACGGTGGCGGTCGTGGTGCCGTCACCGGCGACGTCGTCAGTCTTCTTGGCGACTTCCTTGACGAGCTCGGCGCCGATCTTCTCGAACGGGTCCTCCAGCTCGATCTCCTTGGCGATGCTGACACCGTCGTTGGTGATCGTGGGGGCTCCCCACTTCTTCTCCAGGACGACGTTGCGGCCCTTGGGACCGAGCGTCACCTTCACGGCGTCGGCGAGCTGGTTCATTCCCCGCTCGAGGCCGCGACGGGCTTCCTCGTTGAAAGCAATGGTTTTTGCCATAGGTACTTTTCTCCGACTTGGTTGTCGACGTGGGTGATCAGGCGATGCCCGCGACGGACGGCTGCAGCGTGCGGCGAACCCTTCTCGCCGCGGCCCACAACCTCATCGGCCTGATCGATGTTCTTAGCACTCTCATCATACGAGTGCTAATCAACGTCGCGCAATCAGCCCACCCAAATCGGGCTTCGACCGTCCTGACCCGGTCAGACCGAAAACAACAGGAACAGTCCGGTGAACGTGTAGGCCACCATCAGGACCAGCATCGCCAGCTGCCCGCTGAGTCGGTGCTGTCTGGGCAGGACGGCCAGCGCCTTGTCGTGGGCCGCGACGACGGCCAAGACGTGCCCCGCGACGACGAAGGTCACCTTGAGTGCAGCGAGCATCGAGGGGTGCTCGGACAGGACGTAGGCCGTCGCCGGATCTCCCAGCGGCGCCCAGCCTCGGCCGAGCGGGTCGAGCAGCGCGAAGAATGCAGTCTGACCCTTCTCCACCAGGTAGGTCAGGTAGTGGGCGAGCACGTATCCGACCACGATCGGCACCAGGGAGTGCGCAAGCCGGCCCGGCAGCGCGTGCCGCTCCCGGCTGCTGACACCACCGGTGGCTCGTCCTGCCAGAACGAACAGCGCCCCAACCACGGCGCAGAAGGCCAACAGGGTCAGCGTGTGCTGCCAGGACGTCAGCGTCCTGCTCTGCCAGAACGATGACGACGAGAAGCTGTCGTACGCGGTAGAGCCCAGCAGCGTCGCGAGCACCGCCACGAGCCCGGGCTCGACCGGGATCGACGGCAGACTCCGCAACGGATTGTGCAGGTGGCGGCGGCCGTTTCGCACGAATGGCGAGAGCTTGGCGATGATCGCGCTGTAGACGTCGAAAGGGTCGCCTCGGTCGAACCAGCGCTGACCGAATGTCACGCCGCCCAGGAGCATCGCGGCGACGTAGCAGGCGACCCACGTGCGCACCGCGGCGACGCTGCCGGGGTCGGGCGAAGCCAGCTCGAGCCACACGAACGCGAACAACCCGACGACCGCAGGCCAGTAGCCGAGTCGTTCCGGGTAGGCCATCAGACCGGGCCACCGACCGGTCAGAGTTCGCCACGGGGAGAGGTCTCGCCAGACGTGGCCGGCAACGAGCGCCAGCGGGACCAACCCGACCCACAGGAAGATGTAGAGCGCGCCGACCCCACCGTTGTCTGAGTCCGGCGGTCCGGCGAAGAGCGCCATCATGACCCAAGCGGCCAGCAGCAGCCCGACGACGGCGAGCCACCGACGGCGCGGCGGTACTTCTGCGGGCGCTGGCTCATCGGCGAACTTTGGTTTCTTCCACGCCAGCGCCAGCACCGCGAAAGAGATCGTCAGCGCCCACGAGGCGCCCACCATGGCATAGACGAGAGGGATCGGGAGGTCTGCCGACCCTCCGAGACCGTGAGTCTGGATCACGGGCGGACGACTAGCTGCACGATCGTCACGTCGAGGTGGTG
>NZ_JBAVDI010000096.1:0-44258 GCF_049587115.1 Aeromicrobium sp. | reverse complement strand
CCTCGGCCACGACCCTCCAGCTCGAGCCGGGGATCACCTGCATCGTGGGGCCTAACGGCTCGGGCAAGTCGAACGTCGTCGACGCCCTGGCCTGGGTCATGGGCGAGCAGGGCGCGAAGAGCCTGCGCGGCGGCAAGATGGAGGACGTCATCTTCGCCGGCACGTCGGGCCGCCCGCCGCTGGGTCGGGCCGAGGTCGTGCTGAGCATCGACAACTCCGACGGCGCCCTGCCCATCGAGTACGCCGAGGTCACGATCAGCCGCACGATGTTCCGCAGCGGCGGGTCCGAGTACGCCATCAACGGCAGCTCCTGCCGCCTGCTTGACGTCCAGGAGCTGCTCTCGGACTCCGGCATCGGCCGCGAGATGCACGTCATCGTGGGTCAGGGCCAGCTCGACGCGATCCTGCACGCCACCCCGGAGGAGCGCCGCGGGTTCATCGAGGAGGCTGCCGGGGTCCTCAAGCACCGCAAGCGCAAGGAGAAGGCGCTCCGCAAGCTCGATGCGACCCAGGGCAACCTGACCCGTCTCAACGACGTCCTCACCGAGCTGCGCCGCCAGCTCAAGCCGCTCGGCCGCCAGGCCGAGGTCGCCCGCCGCGCTGCGGTGATCCAGGCCGATGTCCGCGACGCCAGGGCCCGCATCCTGGCCGATGACATCGTCAGCGCCCGATCGGTCATCGCCGAGGAGCTCGCCGACGAGACCGCACTCAAGGAGCGACGCCAGGCCGTCGACCAGTCGATCGCGGCGGCCCGCCAGCAGGAGACCGAGCTGGAGGACCAGCTTCGCGAGGACTCGCCGCGGTTGTCCACCGCCCAGGAGACCTGGTACGGCCTCTCGGGATTGCGGGAGCGCATTCGGGGCACTGCCGGTCTCGCGAACGAACGGGTCCGCCTCGCGGCCGTCGAGGCAGAGGATCGCCGGATGGGACGCGAACCCGAGGAGCTCGAGGCCGATGCGCGTCGTGCCCAGGCACAGCTCGAGCAGCTGAGCGCCGGCGTCGAGGAGTCGAGTCTGGCGCTCGAGACCGTGATCGCCGAGCGCAACGAGGCCGAGACCGCGTACACCGCCGAGGAGCGCCGCGTCGCAGGCCTGCTGAGGGCCGCCGCCGATCAGCGAGAGGGGTTGGCCAGGTTGCACGGTCAGGTCAATGCCCTCAGAAGCCGGTCGACCGCAGCCGGCGAGGAGATCGGCCGGCTCACTGCAGCGCGCCTCGAAGCCGAGTCGCGGAACATCGAGGCGCAGCGCGAGTTCACGGCCCTGGAAAACAAGATCGCTGGCCTCAACGCGGGTGAGTCTGGCCTCGATGAGGAGCTCGAAGGCGCCGAGGACACGCTGGCAGAGATCACCGAGCGGCTTGCTTCTCTCGGAACCCAGTCGCAGGAGGCCGAACGGCAACAAGCGGCCTTGGCAGCCCGCAAGGAGGCCCTCGAGCTCGGACTCGCTCGCAAGGACGGCGCCGGGGCGCTCCTGGCCGCGACGGACCAGATCAGCGGGCTCCTGGGCTCGGTCGCCGCGCTGGTGACGGTTCGAACGGGATTCGAGACCGCCATCGCCTCGGCTCTCGGCTCAGCGGCGGACGCCGTGGCCGTCGACCACCTCGACACGGCCGTCTCGGCGATGGAGAAGCTCAAGTCCGAGGACCTCGGACGCGCCGGCATGCTGCTCGGCGGTGGCGAGGTCGACGACTCCACCTGGCCCGGCCTGCCCGACTCGGCGACGTACGCGATCGACGTCGTCGATGGACCTGCCCCGCTCGAAGGCGCCCTGCGGCGGCTGCTGTTCAAGGTCGCGGTGGTCGAGAGCCTCGAGCAGGCCCAGGAGCTGATCCGGCACGCACCGGACGTGACAGCGGTGACCCAGGACGGGGACGTGCTCGGCGCTCACTTTGCCGCAGGCGGCTCCACGTCCACACAAAGCCTCATCGAGGTCCAGGCCGCGATCACCCAGGCGACGGACGACCTCGCTCGGGCGGTCCACACTCTGGAGCGACTGCGTTTCGAGCAGGAGACTGCCGAGACCACCCGTGCCGATGCCCAAGGTCGTGTCGATGCCGCGCTCGGCCGTCTCCATGAGTCCGACGCCACGATGGCGGCTGTTGCCGAGAACCTCGGGCACCTGGGCGCAACCTCAAGGGCTGCCCGCGGCGAGGCCGACCGGCTGGCCGTGGCGATCGCCAAGGCCGAGGAGTCACAAGCAAAAGATCTGTCGGGCCTGATCGAGCTCGAAGACCGCTTGGCCCAGGCGGAGGCGGCTCCCGAGGAGGAGCCGGACACCGCCCTGCTCGAGGAGCTCGCTGACGCCGCATCGACTCTGCGCCGCGCCGAGACCGACGCCCGACTGTCGTTGCGGACCAACGAAGAACGAACCCGCGCCCTCGCAGGTCAGGTCACTGCCCTGTTCGAGGCTGCCCAGGCCGAGCGCGAGGAGCGGATCAAGGCCACGGAGCGGCGCGAGCGTCAGTTGCGCGAGGCCGAGACCGCCAGAGCCGTGATCGCCGCGAGCGACCAGGTGCTCGTGCTCCTTGAGCAGTCGGTGACCCGCGCGGCCGCGGTTCGTGCCGAGATCGAGCAGTCCCGCACGGGTCGCGAGGAGACGCTGCGCCACGTACGCGGGCAGCTGCGGGAGCAGATCGCCGAGCTCGACGGGCTGACCGACTCAGTGCACAAGGACGAGATGGCACGCGCGGAGATGCGTCTGCGACTCGAGGGACTTGAAGGTCGGGCGCTCGACGAGCTCGGGCTGGAGGTCGACACCCTGGTGGCAGAGTACGGGCCCGAGCAGCTGGTGCCGCCGATCACCGAGGACGACGCCGAGCCCGGCGAGCCTGTGCCGTACGAGCGTGAGGCGCAGATCAAACGCCTGCGTTCCGCGGAGCGTTCGATGGCGATGCTCGGCAAGGTCAACCCGCTGGCGCTGGAGGAGTTCACGGCGCTGGAGGAGCGCCACCAGTTCCTCTCCGAGCAGCTCGACGATCTGCGCAAGACCCGCCAGGACCTGCTCGAGATCGTCGAGGAGGTTGATGCCAAGGTCGAACAGGTCTTCACCGAGGCGTGGTACGACGTCGAGCGGGAATTCCAGGATGTCTTCGCCCGTTTGTTCCCCGGTGGTGAGGGCGCCCTGATCCTCACCGATCCGCAGAACATGCTGACGACCGGGATCGACGTCGAGGCGCGACCGCCGGGCAAGAAGGTCAAACGGCTCTCACTGCTGTCCGGTGGGGAGCGATCGCTCGTCGCGGTGGCCTTCCTGGTGGCCCTGTTCAAGGCCCGGCCCAGCCCGTTCTACATACTCGACGAGGTCGAGGCTGCGCTCGACGACGCCAACCTCGGCCGGCTCCTGGACCTCTACGAGGAGCTGCGGGCCAACTCCCAGCTCGTCGTCATCACCCACCAGAAGCGGACGATGGAGGTCGCCGACGCGCTGTACGGCGTCTCGATGCGCGGCGACGGAGTGTCGGCAGTCATCAGCCAGCGACTTCGCGAAGAAGATTCCGCCTGATGACGGGACCGGACGGCGGGCAGCCGGCGCCGTTCCGTCGTGCGGACTTCGACGTGCTTCGAACGATCACGACCCGGTGGGAGGACGAGGACGTCTACGGTCACGTCAACAATGTCGTCTACTACTCGTTCTTCGACACGGCGGTCAACGGCCACCTGATCGACGCGACCGGCACCGACATTCGGCGACTGGATGCCGTGGGGCTCGTCGCGGAGACCCAGTGCGAGTTCCTGCGCGAGCTGGCCTTCCCGGACGACGTGCAAGCCGGGCTGGCCGTCACCAGGATCGGCACCTCGAGCATCGTCTACCGGATCGGGCTGTTCCAGGGCCAATCGCCCGAGCCCGCAGCAATCGGACGATTCGTCCATGTCTACGTCGACGCGGCGACGCGAGTGGTGACGCCGATTCCCGAGGCTGTCAGGGCAGCGGTCAGCCCCCTGCTCGTCGAGCCGGATGCAACGACCAGCGGATCGGCCTAGACCTGACGGTCAGTCCGACAGAAGTTTCACCACGATCGGGACGGTGCGACGGAACAGTGGTGCGATCTGCATAGGATCGTCGGGTGACTCTGACCGTGCTGCTGCTGACCATCCTCGCCTCCGTCGTCGTGCTCGGCGCCGGCGCCGCCCTCGTCATCGGCCGTGGCCGCAGGGAGCTTCCGCCGCCAGCCGATCTCGATCGGGTGACCGAGGAGGTCATCGAGCACCCGGAGCACCCCGAACCGCATCTGGGGGATGAGGACGGTCCAGCCGAGCCGCCGATCCCCGAAGCGGCTGTCGACACCATCGATCGTCCCGAATCGCCGCAGGGCCGCCTGGTTCGTCTGCGCGCCCGACTGGCTCGATCGCAGGGCTCGCTCGGCAAGGGGCTGCTGGCGGTGCTCAGCCGGTCGACGCTCGACGACGCCGCGTGGGAGGAGATCGAGGACACCCTGCTCGCCGCTGACGTCGGTGTGACCGCGACAGATCAGCTGGTCGCCAACCTCAGGACTCGGATGCGGGTCGAGGGCATCGACGATCCTGCCAGGGCCAAGTCGGCCCTTCGCGAAGAGCTCATCGGGCTGATCGGCCCGTCTCTGGACCGCTCGCTCGTGTCGACAGGAACAGATGGCAAGCCGGGTGTCGTGCTGGTCGTCGGCGTCAACGGCACCGGCAAGACGACGTCGGTGGGTAGGCTCGCCCGCGTCCTCGTCGCCGAGAACAAGACCGTCGTGCTGGGTGCCGCGGACACGTTCCGTGCCGCAGCGGCCGACCAGCTGCAGACGTGGGGCGAGCGGGTCGGAGTCCCGACCGTCCGTGGCCCCGAGGGCGGCGATCCTGCGAGCGTCGGCTTCGAGGCCGTGCAGCGCGGGATCGCGGACGGCACGGACGTGGTGCTGGTCGACACCGCCGGGCGTCTGCACACCAAGGCCGGACTCATGGACGAGCTTGGCAAGGTCAAGCGGGTCATCGAGAAGCAGGCCCCGGTCACCGAGGTCCTGCTCGTCATCGACGCCACGACGGGTCAGAACGGGCTGACCCAGGCCAGGGTGTTCGGCGAGGTCGTCGATGTCACCGGCATTGTGCTCACCAAGCTCGACGGGACTGCCAAGGGCGGCATCGTGATCGCGGTGCAGCGCGAGCTCGGGGTCCCGGTCAAGTTCGTGGGCCTCGGCGAAGGAGCAGACGATCTCGCGCCGTTCGATGCCAACGAGTTCGTCGACGCCCTGCTGGGCTAGCCCCCGCCTGAGTAACACGCTGTTAACGCAGCGGCGGTATTTGTGACCTGAGGGCAACATCAATGCCCGCACACCGAAACCCCCGGAGCCCAAGGTGTAGTCCGGTAGGCAGTTCCTCTGCCTGCTGTCACGCACACTTTCAACCGGAGGTTTCATGGATACCGGCGATACTGCATGGATCCTGGCCAGCTCGGCCTTGGTTCTGCTCATGACGCCAGGACTGGCGTTCTTCTACGGCGGCATGGTCCGCTCCAAGACCGTGCTCAACATGATGATGATGAGCTTCATGGCACTCGCCATCGTGCCCGTGCTCTGGGTCCTGTACGGCTACTCCTTCGCCTTCAGCCCGGACGGCAACGGCCTGCTCGGCGGCTTCAAGCGTCTCGGACTGGACAACATCGGCGTCGACACGGCATACGGCACGATCCCCGAGTATGTGTTCGTCGCCTTCCAGCTGATGTTCGCGATCATCACGGTGGCGCTGATCAGCGGCGCGATCGCTGACCGCGCGAAGTACGGCGCCTGGGCGCTGTTCACCGCCATCTGGGTCACGGTGGTCTACTTCCCGGTGGCGCACTGGGTCTTCGACTTCGGCGACAACGGCGGTTGGATCGCGACGAAGCTGGAGGCACTCGACTTCGCCGGCGGCACAGCGGTCCACATCAACGCCGGCGCTGCCGGTCTGGCTCTCGCGCTGGTTCTCGGCAAGCGAGTCGGCTGGAAGCGGGACCCGATGCGTCCGCACAACCTGCCGTTCGTTCTGCTGGGTGCCGGTCTCCTGTGGTTCGGCTGGTTCGGCTTCAACGCCGGCTCCGCCGTCGGCGCGAATGGCCTGGCGGGTCTCGCGTTCGTCAACACAGCGGTCGCGACGGCAGCCGCGATGGGCGGTTGGATGCTCGTGGAGGTCGTCCGCGACAACAAGGCAACGAGCCTCGGTGGCGCGTCTGGCGCTGTGGCCGGTCTCGTCGCAATCACGCCGGCCTGCGGTGCGCTGTCACCATTCGGCTCGATCATCCTGGGCGTCATCGCCGGTGCGCTGTGCGCCCTTGCGGTCGGCCTCAAGTACCGGTTCGGCTTCGACGACTCGCTCGACGTCGTCGGCGTCCACCTCGTCGGTGGTCTGGTCGGCACGCTGCTGATCGGCTTTCTCGCGACGGGTGACGTGGGTCTCTTCTACGGTGGGGACCTCAGCCAGCTCGGCAAGCAGGCTGTTGCCGCGTTCGCCGTCCTGGGCTATTCCTTCGTGCTGACGTACATCATCGGTAAGTTGATCGATGTGACCATCGGGTTCCGCCTCAGCGAGGAAGACGAGATCACGGGCATCGACCAGGTCGAGCACCTCGAGACGGCCTACGACTACGCCGGGAGCGCCACCGGCGGTTCCAGCATCCTGAAGGAGCTCTGAACATGAAACTCGTCACAGCGGTCATCAAGCCGCACAAGTGGGAAGAAGTCCGTGAGGCGCTCGCTGCCGCCGGGGTCGCCGGCATGACGGTGACCGAGGCAAGCGGCTACGGCCAGCAGAAGGGACACACCGAGGTCTACCGCGGTGCTGAGTACGACGTCTCCCTGGTCCCCAAGATCCGCCTCGAGGTCGTCGTCGACGATGCCGATGTGGACAGCGTGGTCAGCACGATCACCGGTGCAGCGCAGACCGGCAAGATCGGAGACGGCAAGGTCTGGGTCATCCCGGTGGACTCGGTCGTGCGCGTGCGCACCGGCGAGACCAACGAGGCGGCCCTCTAGCCGTTCGGGAATAGTTCAGCGATGGCGCGGCACCGACTGAGGTGCCGCGCCGTCGCCATGTTGCGGTAGTCTCCGCCAGCGACGCGGGAGATGATTCGCGACGACGTCGCTACGCCCTGCTCGGAGCCGGAGGCAGTCATGAACTCAGGAGACACGGCGTGGATGCTGGCCGCATCGGCACTCGTCATGCTGATGGTGCCGGGACTCGCGTTCTTCTACGGCGGCATGGTGCGCGCGAAGAGCGTCCTGAACATGATGATGATGAGCTTTTTGGCGCTCGCGATCGCCCCGGTGATCTGGATCGTCTACGGGTACAGCCTGACCTTCGGTGACGATGTCGGCGGCGGCCTGATCGGCGGGTTCGGGCAGCTCGGCCTGCGTGGCATGGACCAGCACTCGCTGACGGGAACCATCCCGACGTACGTGTTCGTGGTCTTTCAGCTGCTGTTCGGCATCGTGACCGTCGCGCTGATCAGCGGAGCGGTCGCCGACCGGGTCAAGTTCTCTGCCTGGGCGGTATTCGTCCCGGTGTGGTTGACACTGGTCTACTTCCCGGTCGCACACTGGGTCTTCGCCTTCGACGGGGGCGTCGTCACGGGTGGCTGGATCGCCAACCGCCTGGGTGCGCTGGACCTGGCGGGTGGCACAGCGGTTGAGATCAACGCCGGTGGCGCTGCACTGGCCCTCGCGCTGATCGTCGGTCGACGGGTCGGGTGGAGGCGTGAGCCGATGCGGCCGCACAATCTCCCGTCGGTGCTCCTCGGAGCCGGGCTGCTGTGGTTCGGCTGGTACGGATTCAACGCCGGCTCAGCACTTGCAGCCGGAGACCTGGCGGGGCTCGCCCTGATCAACACCACCGGAGCCGGCGCAGCGGCGATGCTCGGCTGGCTCGTCGTCGAGGTCGTGCGGGACAAGAAGGGGACGAGCTTCGGCGCCGCATCGGGCGCGATTGCCGGTCTGGTTGCGGTGACCCCCGCGTGCGGCTCGATCTCACCCCTCGGCTCGATCGTCGTGGGCCTCGTTGCGGGAGCTGTGTGCGCGTACGCGATCGGGCTGAAATACCGACTCGGCTTCGACGACTCCCTCGACGTCGTGGGAGTCCACCTCGTCGGCGGACTGGTCGGGACGCTGCTGATCGGACTGCTCGCGACCGGCACGAACGTCGAGGCATTGGGATTCGGCAGCCCCGGCCTGTTCTACGGCGGCGGCCTGGACCAGCTCGGTCGGCAGGTGGTGGCAGTCGCAGTCGTGCTGCTGTACTCGTTCGGCGTGACCTACGCGATCGGGACGGTGATCCAGCGAACGATCGGGTTCCGTGTCACCGAAGAGGACGAAGTCACCGGTATCGATCAGGTCGAGCACCTCGAAACCGCATACGATCACACGGGATCGTCGCCCGGCGGCCCTCACCTCGGCTAGGAGTCCGACACATGAAGCTTGTCACCGCGGTCATCAAGCCGCACTTGTGGGAATCCGTCCGCGAGGCGCTGGCCGCCACGGGGATCGCCGGCATGACGGTGACGGAGGTCAGCGGCTACGGCCGGCAGAAGGGTCACACCGAGGTCTACCGCGGGGTCGAGTACGACGTGTCGCTCGTCCCGAAGGTCCGGATCGAGGTCGTGGTCGACGATGCAGATGTGGAGTCCGTGACGTCGACGATCGCCGAGTCTGCCCGGACCGGGCAGATCGGTGACGGCAAGATCTGGGTCCTGCCGGTCGAGTCGATCGTGCGGGTGCGCACCGGCGAGACCGATGAGTCGGCGCTCTAGGCCGTGACCGACCACGGCGTCGGGTCCCTGCGGGAACTGGCCCAGCGACGCAGCGACCGGGCGCTCGCCGCCGATCGGCGTCTGCGGGGGCTGTTCTCGACCGCAGTCCCCGCCGACGGCAGCGATCCGCGTGAAGGCCCCGGTCTGGCCCTGGTCGCGGTCGGCGGATACGGCCGCTCGGAGCTGTCGCCGTTCAGTGATCTCGACGTGGTCCTGCTGCACGACCCGTCGATCGACGAGGCGGTCGTGCGCGAGGTTGCGGAGGCGATCTGGTATCCGCTGTGGGACGACGGTGTCGCGCTGGACCACTCGGTCCGGGACACGGTCCAGATGAGGGCGGCCGCTGCGACGGATCATCGTGCCGCGATGGGCATGCTCGACGCCCGAACGGTGGCCGGCGACGCCGGGCTCGTGCTGACGCTGCGATCGCAGGTCCTGGCCGACTGGCGACGCGATGCGCGGGCTCGGGTGGAGGAGGTGCGCCAAGCGCGTCGTGACCGAATCGATCGGGCGGGATGGCTGGCGCACGCCGCAGTTCCCGATCTCAAGGAATCAGGCGGCGGCCTGCGCGACAGCGTCATCCTGCGTGCGCTCGTCGCGACCTGGCTGATCGACGTGCCACATGGGGAGTCCGAGTCGTTGCGGTCGGATCTGCTCGACGTTCGAGATGCGCTGCACGAGACCAGTGGCCGGCGCGCAGACCGGCTGACTGCCGAGAACATCCCCGATGTGGCCCGCTACCTGGGGATGGGAGCCAGTGAGCTCGATCTGCACGCGCGCGAGATCGGGCGACGCATCGCGCACCTCGCGGCGTTGTCCTGGCACAAGATCGACGCTGCGCTGACCCCGGCGCGCCCCCGCGCCATCACTGCGACCGGGCCGCTGGTGGCGCCGCTTGCCGACGGCGTCGGCGTGCTCGACGGCGAGGTCATCGTCACGGCCAAGGCCGACCCGGCCGCCGATCCCGAGGTTGCCCTGCGGGCGGCAGCCGCCGCGGCCCGGGCAGGGCTGCCGTTGAGTCCCGGCTCGGCGGCACGGCTGGCGCGCTCGATGGGAGAGCTGTCCGACCCATGGCCGCCGTCGACGTCGCGACTGATGGTCGACCTGCTGTCCGCTGGGACGGGGCTCATCCGGGTGTGGGACGAGCTCGACTTCGCCGGTGTCATCGATGCGCTGTTGCCTGAGTGGAGCGCGATCCGGCTACGAGGTTCCTCCTCGCCTGTGCACCGATTCACCGTCGACCGGCACAGCCTGGAGACCTGTGTCTTCGCTTCGGCGGTGAAGCGCGACGTCGCGCGTCCCGACCTGCTCGCGGTGGCGGCGCTGCTGCACGACATCGGCAAAGGTGTGGAGGGCGACCATTCCGAAGTGGGTGAACCGATGGCTGCCGGGATCGCCCAGCGGTGGGGATTCAACCGTGCTGACGCGGCGGTCGTCGGCAGGTTGGTGCGCTGGCACCTGCTGCTTCCGACGATCGCGACCCGGCGCGACATCGAGGATCCTTCAACTGCGGCCAATGTCGCCGAGATCGTCGGCACCGAGGACTTCCTCGATCTGCTCGCGGCGCTCACGGCCTCGGATGCCCAGGCGACCAGCCCCTCGGCGTGGTCGGCGTGGAGACGAGGCCTGGTCGACGGGCTCGTCCAGAAGGTGCGCGGAATCCTCGACGGCACCGTCGTGCCCCAGGCCGACGAGTACGAGGGCTGGCCGGCGACCGTGCCCATCCCCGATCTCGGCGCGCTCGGTCCGAGTGACTTCACGCTTACCGTCGAGCCGCACCAGGGCGGCTCCCTGCTGACGATCCTGACGGCCGACCGGCGGGGGGTCATGGCCGATCTTGCCGGGGGACTGGCGTTGGCGGGAATCGCGATCCGCTCCGCCCGAACGGTGACCCGAGGCGACGCGGCGGTGTCGCTGTGGGAGGTCTCCCGACCTGACGTCGACCCGGCCCGCCTGACCGATCGTCTGCGTCCGGCGATGGCCGGAGACCTCGACCTTGCCGGTCGACTCGAGCTGACCTCGATCACGGACGCCCCGGATGCCCGAGTCCGCGTGCTGGACAAGCTGTCCGACACGGCGACGCTGCTGGAAGTTCGCGCGCAGGACCGGCGCGGGCTGGTCTGGACCGTGTGCGACCAGATCGCTTCACGGGGCCTCTCGATCCGGTCGGCGCACATGTCGACGTACGGCGAGGAGGTCCGGGATGTCTTCTACGTCGTCGACGATGGCGGTCTCCCGCTGGACGACGCAACCGCGACGGCCCTGCGAGACGGGCTGACCGCAGCCCTGGACTGATCTGAGGGGCGGCCCTGAGAGACGGCCCGACCGCCCACGCGGGAGAGCCGCGAATGTCTCTCGGTTAGAGTTGACCAGACCCCATTCTTCCATCCGAGGACGACGACCGACGTATGTTCGACACCCTGCAAGACCGACTGCAGTCAGCGTTCAAGAACCTGCGCGGCAAGGGTCGACTCTCCGAGGCCGACATCGATGCGGTCGCGCGTGAGATTCGTGTCGCGCTGCTCGACGCCGACGTTGCTGTTCCGGTGGTGCGCGAGTTCATCGCGAACGTCAAGGAGCGGGCCCGCGGCGCCGAGGTGAGTCAGGCGCTCAACCCTGCCCAGCAGGTCATCAAGATCGTCAACGACGAGCTCGTCAGGATCCTGGGCGGCGAGACCCGGCGGATTCGATACGCCAAGAATCCGCCGACCGTCATCATGCTCGCCGGGCTCCAGGGAGCCGGCAAGACGACGCTGGCCGGCAAGTTGGGTCTGTGGCTCAAGTCGCAGGGCAAGTCGCCGATGCTCGTCGCGGCCGACCTCCAGCGTCCCAACGCGGTCACCCAGCTCCAGGTCGTCGGGGAGCAGGCCGGTGTCACGGTCTTCGCTCCTGAGCCGGGCAATGGTGTCGGCGATCCAGTCCTGGTTGCGACCAACGGCCTCGCCGAGGCCCGCCGGACACTGCACGACGTCGTCATCGTCGACACCGCAGGTCGTCTGGGCATCGACGCCGAGCTGATGCAGCAGGCTGCTGACATCCGCGCCGCGATCGATCCGGACGAAGTCCTGTTCGTGATCGACTCGATGATCGGTCAGGACGCCGTCGTCACGGCTGAAGCGTTCCTCGAGGGAGTCGACTTCACCGGTGTCGTGCTGACCAAGCTCGATGGTGACGCCCGCGGTGGTGCGGCACTGTCCGTCCGTTCGATCACGGGCCGGCCGATCATGTTCGCGTCGACCGGCGAGAAGCTGACCGACTTCGATGCGTTCCATCCCGACCGGATGGCCGGCCGCATCCTCGACATGGGCGACATGCTGACCCTGATCGAGCAGGCCGAGAAGGTCATGGATGCCGAGCAGGCGGCCAAGGACGCCGAAAAGCTCATGGGGGGTTCGTTCACGCTCGACGACTTCCTCAAGCAGATGGAAGCCATCTCCAAGATGGGCTCGATGTCCAAGATCATGGGACTGATCCCGGGCATGGGCCAGTACAAGGATCAGCTCGCCAACTTCGACGAGCGCGACGTCGACCGGATCAAGGCGATCATCTTGTCGATGACTCCGGCCGAGCGGGCCAATCCCAAGATGATCGACGGTTCCCGCCGTATTCGAATCTCGAACGGATCCGGCACCCAGGTCAAGGACGTCAATGGACTTGTCGATCGTTTCTTCGACGCCCGGAAGATGATGCAGCAGATGGCAAAGGGTGGCGGGGTGCCCGGGATGCCGGGCATGCCCGGCTTGCCCGGTGCAGGCAAGCGAACCGGCGCCAAGCAGAAGCCGCAGCAGAAGAAGAAGGGCAAGCGGGTGTCGGGCAATCCGGCCAAGCGCGCGGCCGAGGCGGCCGGAGCGGCACCCAAGAGCGATGGCGCCAATGCCTTCGGCTTCCCGGCTGGCGGCACCGAGGACTTCGAGCTGCCCAAGGAGCTCAAGGACCTGCTGTGACGCCGGCGTGAAGACCCACATCGGTGCGCCGAGCTCGCGATGTGGTGGTGAATCGCCGGGCCGGACATCTCGTTGGATCGACTCCCTCGAGACCCGCTGGCGTGTCACGATGAGCCGATGTGGGAAGCGTTCCAGCACAACTTGAATGACCCGGCCGGAGCGGCCGTGCCGTTCTTCGTGCTGTTCATGTTGATCGAGATGGCGGCGGTACGTCGGGAGGATTCCCACGACCGGCTGGAGGCGGGCGCGAGCGGTGCACAGGCCAGCGGTGAGCAGGATCGGCCGGCCATGGGCTACCTCAGGGAGGACACTCGAGCGAGCCTGACGATGTTCGTGGGATCGCTGGCGTTCTCGGTCGCATTCCGCACGGCGGCGTTTCTGCTGTACACCGTGCTCTACGTCCATGTGGCGCCATGGCACCTGTCGGCGAGCAACCTGTGGACCTGGGTCGGGGTGATCATCGGGGTGGATCTGCTGTGGTACACCTACCACCGGTTCTCGCACCGGGTCCGTCTCGGTTGGGCCGGGCATCAGGCGCACCACTCGAGCATCTATTTCAACTTCTCGACCGCACTGCGACAGAAGTGGAACCAGTGGTTCGAGGTCCTGATCTGGTTGCCCCTCCCGCTGTTGGGCGTTCCGCCGTGGATGATCTACTTCGTCTTCTCGATCAACCTGATCTGGCAGTTTCACCTCCACACTGAGCGAATCGACCGGTTCCCGCGGTGGTGGGAGGCGGTCTTCAACACGCCCTCGCACCACCGCGTCCATCATGGATCGGACCCGATCTACCTGGACCGCAACTACGGCGGCATCCTGATCGTCTGGGACCGCATGTTCGGAAGCTTCCAGATCGAGCAGCATCGTCCGACGTACGGGCTGACGCATCCCGTCGACACGTACAACGTGTGGTCGTTGCAGTACGGCGAGTACGCGCGAATCTGGAACGACGTCCGGCGAGCACCGCGCCTGCGCGACAAGGTCGGCTATGTGCTGGCGCCCCCTGGTTGGGCTCCGAGGCGCCACTAGGCATGGCCGCGTCGGCTGTGTCGATCACCGGTATGACAAGAATGGCCCCATGACCCATGTTCGCTTCGATGTCGACGAGGACATCTGCACGATCACGATGGACCGGCCAGAGGTACGCAACGCGGTCGACGGCCCGATGGCGGCGGAGCTGCGTGAGGCGTTCCAACGCTTCGAGGAAGACGACGCGCTCTCCGTCGCTGTCCTCACTGGTGCCGGTGGGACGTTCTGTGCCGGCGCGGACCTTTCGGCGGTCGATGATCCGCAGCGGCGCCATCAGCTCGACCCGGACGGTCTGGGCAGCGGGCCCATGGGTCCGAGTCGGATGGAGCTCAGCAAGCCGGTCATCGCCGCGGTGTCGGGACATGCCGTGGCCGGTGGGCTAGAGCTCGCGCTGATCGCGGACCTGAGGGTCGTCGACGAGGACGCCATCTTCGGCGTGTTCTGTCGTCGGTGGGGGGTCCCGCTCATCGACGGCGGCACTGTCCGCCTCCCGAGGATCGTCGGCCAGGGGCGCGCTCTGGACATGATCCTCACCGGCCGGCCGGTGGGAGCGCACGAAGCCCTTCAGATGGGCCTGGCGAACCGCGTCGTTCCGGTGGGGGAGTCACTCACTGTCGCGCATGGCCTCGCCGAGCAGATCGCTGCCTTCCCTGCCGAGTGCATGAAGGTCGACCGGGCGTCGACCTACCGGCAGTGGGACCTTCCCCTCGACATCGCGCTTCGCTCCGAAGGTGTCCATGGCGTCCCAATCGTTCGCGCTGAGGGAGCCGACGGGGCGAAGCGGTTCACCGATGGCGAGGGGCGCCACGGCGCGTTCTGACCCGTGTGGACGCCAGTTGCGACCCTCGACCGGACTGGTTTGGGAGTTCTCGTTCAACCGGTGGGCCTGTGGCGTGCCCTGCAGGGTCAGGGCCAGCAGACCGCGCATCTGACCGCTTGCCCGCCACCGAATTGGAGCGATGGCGGGTGATCTGGCAGAATGACTCCTTGCGTCCGGTACGCGTCGGAGACCCTCTCATCTCCGTGCAGTCCGGCTCACCGATCCTGTCGGCCGTGTCCCCACGCGACACCGGTAGGTCACCACATTCATACATCTGAGGAGACACCACACTCGTGGCAGTCAAGATTCGCCTGAAGCGCATGGGCAAGATTCGTACGCCTTTCTACCGCATCGTCGTTGCCGACTCGCGCACCAAGCGCGACGGACGCGTCATCGAGGAGATCGGCACGTACAACCCCAAGGCCGAGCCCTCGATCATCACGGTCGACGGCGAGCGCGCACAATATTGGCTCGGAGTCGGCGCTCAGCCGACGGAGGCCGTCGCTGCGCTGCTCAAGATCACCGGTGACATCGGTGGCAAGAACACCATGAAGTTCGCCGAGGAGAAGCGCTCGAAGGAAGACATCTTCCAGGACGCGCTCAAGGAGCTCCACAACGAGCCCAAGGCCGACGCGACGACCAAGAAGGCCGCCGCCGCCAAGAAGGCCGCTGCCAAGGCCGACGAGCCGAAGGCCGACGAGGCCAAGGCTGAGGAGCCCAAGGCTGACGAGGCCAAGGTTGAGGAGCCGAAGGCTGACGAGGCCAAGGCCGACGAGGCCAAGGCCTGACCGTGGCGCCCATCATCGAGGTCATCGAGCATCTCGTCTCCGGCATCGTCGACAGTCCTGACGATGTCAACGTGCGTGCCAAGCAGACGCGTAACGGCGAGCTGTTCGAGGTGCGGGTCAACCCGGACGACCTGGGGAAGGTCATCGGCCGTCAGGGCCGAACGGCCACCGCCATCCGCAAGGTCGCGGGCGCGATCGCCGGACGTGGCGGCGCGCGCATCGACTTCGTGGACGTCGATCGCCGGAACTGATTCCGTGCAGGTCGTCATCGGTCGTATCGGCCGGGCCCATGGCATCCGCGGTGAGCTGAACGTCGACATCCGTACCGACGAGCCCGAGCGACGTTTCGCTCCGGGCTCGTCGGTCATCTGCGGCAGCCGGACCCTCACCATCGCGTCGGCGCGACACCACAGCGGCCGGTTGGTCGTGGCGTTCAAGGAGATTCCGGATCGCAACGCGGCCGAGGCCATCCACGGCACGATCCTCGAAGCAGTCGTCGACCCGCACGACGTGCCGGTGGATCCGGACGAGTTCTACGATCACCAGCTGGTCGGCCTCCAGGCGCGCGTTGGCGACGTCGTCGTGGGCGCAGTCACCGGCATCATTCATGGACCACACCAGGACACCTTGACGGTCCGCATCGACGAGCGCGAGGTCTTCGTGCCGTTCGTCACCGAGATCGTGCCGGTCGTGGACGTCGTGGGCGGCTTCGTCACGATCAACGAGATCGAGGGTCTGCTCGATCCGGCGCGAGCCGAGACGAGCGAATGACCGTGCAGATCGACATCCTGTCCATCTTCCCGGCATATCTGGACGCGCTCCAGCTCTCGTTGACGGGCAAGGCCCAGGCCTCGGGCCTGCTGCAGGTGACGACCCATGACCTGCGGGACTTCACCTCCGACAAGCACCGCAGCGTCGACGACACTCCGTACGGCGGCGGCGCCGGCATGGTGATGAAGGCCGAGCCCTGGGGTGAGGCGCTCGACGCGCTGGCCACCCCCGACTGCGTCATCGTCGTACCGACGCCGTCTGGCGACCTGTTCACCCAGCGCACCGCCGAACGGCTCAGCAGCGAAAGCCACCTGGTGTTCGCCTGTGGCCGCTACGAAGGCATCGACCAGCGGGTCATCGACCACGCGACGGGCCGGTGGCAGGTCGCGGAGGTCTCGCTGGGCGACTTCGTGCTCAACGGGGGCGAGGTGGCCGCCCTGGCGATGATCGAGGCCATCGTGCGTCTGATCCCGGGTTTCATGGGCAATCCGGATTCGCTGGTCGAGGAGTCGCACGGCGACGACGGCCTGCTGGAGTACCCGGTCTACACCAAACCGGCCAGCTGGCGCGGGCTGGAAGTGCCGGAGATCCTGCTGTCGGGCAATCATGCGGCCATCGGGGCCTGGCGTCGCGAGCAGGCGCTGGAACGCACGCGACTGCGTCGGCCTGACCTGCTGGGTTGAGCCGAGGAGCCGATTTCCTCCGGGTGCCCGAATGTGGCAACATTGACCCTTGGCGCCGACGATTCTGCCTCAGGGGAATCTCGATCATCGCCGCTTTGCCCCATCATTTTTCGCAAGCTATCCGTCGGTGACCTGTGGCACCAGCGAGGAGTAGACCATGACCAACATCGTCGATCAGGTCGGCAACGCCGCACTGCGCACCGATCTTCCTGACTTCCGGGCCGGCGACACGCTGGATGTCCACGTCAAGGTCATCGAGGGCAGCCGGTCGCGTGTCCAGGTGTTCAAGGGTGTCTGCATCAAGGTTCAGGGCTCAGGCATCGGCCGCACGTTCACCGTGCGCAAGTTCAGCTTCGGCGTCGGCGTGGAGCGTACGTTCCCGCTGCACACCCCGGTGATCGAGAAGATCGAGGTCGCCATCCGCGGCGACGTCCGCCGGGCCAAGCTCTACTACCTCCGCAACCTGCGTGGCAAGGCCGCCAAGATCAAGGAAAAGCGCGACGTCTGAGTCCCTGCGCGTCCGTCGTCGCAGCGCTGTCGGTTGCGGCTAGGCTCACTGCGTGACACGGCTGGCCAAGGGTTCGACGATCCGGCGTGATGCCGGGCTCTACGGGTTCGAGCGAGCGCTCGCCCGTCAGGGTCTGCACCCAGTTGCCGGCGTGGACGAGGCTGGCCGGGGTGCTTGCGCCGGTCCCTTGGTCGCGGCTGCGGTGATCCTGGATCGTCCCATCGCGGGCCTTGCGGATTCCAAGCTGCTGACCGAGAAGCGTCGCGAGGCCTGCTTCGACCTGATCATCGATCGAGCGGTGGACGTATCGGTCGTGGTGATCCCCGCTGCCGAGTGCGACCGGATGGGGCTGCACGTGGCCAACATCGCGGCGCTGCGCCGCGCGCTGGCGCGCCTCGCCGTGCGGCCGGGATACATCCTGACTGACGGCTTTCCCGTCGATGGTCTGGGTGCCCCGGGGCTCGCGATGTGGAAGGGTGACCGCGTGGCGGCGTCGATCTCGGCCGCGTCGGTCATCGCTAAGGTGACCCGCGACCGGATGATGTTGCGACTTCACGAGGAGCACCCGGTCTACGACTTCGCCACGCACAAGGGCTACAGCACCCCGGTGCACCAGCGGGCGCTTGAGCTGCACGGTCCGTGCCCCGAGCACCGCCGACGCTATGTCAACGTACGAGCTGCAATGGAAGGGCGCCCGGCATGAGCGAGCGACAGCGAGTGAACCATGAGTTCTGAGGATCTGGATCGATACGAGTCGGAGATGGAGCTCGCGCTGTATCGCGAGTATCGGGACGTGGTGTCGATCTTCAAGTACGTCGTCGAGACCGACCGTCGTTTCTACCTGTGCAACCAGGTCGACGTGAAGGTCCGGTCCGAGACTGGGGACGCGTACTTCGAGGTTTCGATGAACGATGCCTGGGTGTGGGACATCTACCGCCCGGCGCGGTTCGCCAAGACCGTGAAGGTGCTGACGTTCAAGGACGTCAACGTCGAGGAGCTGCAGGGCTCGGACTTCAAGGTGCCTGGCACCGACTGAGCCCGACCTCCGACCGGCGGGCCTGAGTTTCCACACGGCCCCACCCGCGATTCGCCTGTCCACAGCGTGGGGGATGCGCGGGACACCGACGGCCGACCCGGTCGACGCTGGGGCCATGACGTACGCGCGCAACAAGGCCCTGGGCACCTACGGCGAGCGGATCGCCGCCGACCATCTCGAATCGTTGGGCATGGTGCTGCTGGCTCGCAACTGGACGTGTCGCTTCGGTGAGGTCGACATCGTGGCCCGGGATGGTTCGACGTTGGTCATCTGCGAGGTCAAGACCCGCACCTCGACACGCCATGGTGGTCCGTTCGAGGCCGTGACGGGCCGCAAGGCGGCGCGGCTACGACGTCTCGCGACGCAGTGGCTCGAGGTCCACGACATCGAGCCCCCCAGCGTCCGCATCGATGTGGTCTCGGTCGTCGTGCCACCGCGCGGGGCTCCCATCGTTGCCCGCATCACGGGCGTCGCCTGATGGCCGCCGCGACCCACTCCGTGACGCTGGACGGGCTGTCGGGCCGACCGATCGAGGTCGAAGTCGACATATCTGGAGGGTTGCCAGCCACCGTGCTGGTGGGTCTGGCCGACACGATGGTCAACGAGGCCCGTGACAGGTGCCGCTCGGCGGTTTCGAACTCGGGCACCACCTGGCCCGATCAGCGCGTGACGATCAATCTCGCCCCGTCCACCCTGCCCAAATCCGGCTCGCACTATGACTTGGCGATCGCGCTCGCGGTCTTCGCGGCCAAGTCCCTCGTGCCGACCGAGGGACTGGCCGACGCGGTGTTTCTCGGTGAGCTGGCCCTGGACGGCCGGTTGCGGGCCATCCGGGGTGTGCTGCCGGCCACCCTTGCGGCAGTCGAGGCGGGGTTCGACCGGATCTTCGTCCCCGAGGTCAACGCGCCGGAGGCCGAGCTCGTCGGAGGGGCGTCGGTCATCGGCGTCCGATCCCTGCGGCAGACCGTGGCGCTGCTGACCGGAGGTGATGAGCCCGACGACCCGCCCGTTCCGCCGCTCGACCAGACGCCGAGCACGTCGTGGACGTCCGCGGACCGGCTGGGACATCTGGACCTGGCAGACATTGCCGGTCAAGAGGACTCCCGCATGGCGCTGGTGGTCGCTGCGGCTGGCGGCCATCATCTGCTCATGACCGGCCCACCCGGGATCGGCAAGACGATGCTGGCGCAGCGCCTCCCGGGTTTGCTTCCCGACCTGACCCATGAGCAGGCGCTCGCGGTCAGCGCGGTCCATTCGGTTGCCGGGGTGCTCCCCAGTGACGCACCGCTGCTCCATCGGCCGCCGTTTCTCGACCCGCACCACACGGCCAGCGCCGTGGCGATCGTGGGAGGGGGGAGTCGAGTGGTCCGGCCCGGTGCGTTGTCGCTGGCCCATCACGGCGTGCTGTTCCTCGACGAGGCGCCTGAGTTCGCATCGAATGTGCTCGAAGCGCTGCGCCAACCGCTCGAGAGCGGTCACGTCGTGGTGTCCAGGGCCGCGATGACCGCCGCCTATCCGGCGCAGTTCCAGCTCGTGCTCGCGGCCAATCCGTGCCCATGCGGACTGAGCTCGGCAGTCAGCGACCAGTGTCGCTGCACGCCTCTGATGCGGCGCCGCTACGCCGACCGGCTATCTGGCCCGATTCGCGACCGGATCGACATCCATCGCTCTCTGTCACCGCTCTCGCGCCCCGAGCTGGTCGAAGTCCTCTCAGGTGGTCGGTCGACCGCCGCTCTTGCTGTCGACGTGGCCGAGGCGCGCGAGCGGCAGCGACACCGGCTGCAGGCCACGTCGTGGCGGCTCAACAGCGAGATCCCCGGGGTGGAGCTGCGCAAACGGTGGCCGATCAGCGACCAGGGACGGCTGCTGGTCGATCAGCAGTTGCGCAGCGCCAAGCTCAATCCGCGCTCCGCCGATCGGATCCTTCGGCTCTGCTGGACGATCGCCGATCTGCACGGTCATGCGGTGCCGACGGGCGATGACGTCGACACCGCACTGTCCTTGCGGCGAGGCACACCGCTGGGCAGTGCGCTGCGCGACCTGGTGCAGGCGTCGTGACCCGGCAGGATCGGCTCGGTCTGAGCCTGATCGCTGCACCAGGCGACCCACGACTGCGCGACCTGCTGCTGGCCCACGATCCGACCGAGATACTCGCAGCGGTGCTCGGTCGTCACCGGCTGCCGGACACCGTCATCCCCGAGGCATGGGTGGAGCGGGGGCGGGCGATCGAGTCATTGGTTGACGCGGCCGCCGCAAGGGCGAAGGCCTCGGGCCTGCGATGGATCACTCTCGGTGACGAGGAGTGGCCGCCCGGGCTGGCGGACCTCGATCACGTCGAGCCGTTGCAGGGCGTGACTGGCGCGCCGGTCGGCTTGTGGCTCCGGGGCGCCGGGCATCTCGGTGAGCTGTGCCACCGGAGCATCGCGATCGTCGGCGCGCGGGACTGCACGACGTACGGCGCCGAGTGCACCTCCGACCTCGCGGCAGATTGTGCCGATGCGGGGTGGACCGTGATCAGCGGAGCCGCCTACGGCGTCGACGGCTGCGCACACCGCGGCGCGCTCCTGATGGGCGCATCCACCGCTGCGGTGCTGGCGTGCGGTGTCGACGTGGACTACCCCCGGTCACACGCGGCCCTGCTCGCTCGAATCGCCGAGGCAGGAGTCGTTCTGAGCGAGCAGGCGCCGGGGGAGTCGCCGCTCAAGCAGCGCTTCCTGTCTCGCAACCGGCTCATCGCCGCCGCGACCCGCGGGACACTGGTCGTCGAGGCCGCAGTGCGTAGCGGCTCTCTCAACACCCTCAACTGGGCCGATCAGCTCGGCCGCACGACGATGGCTCTGCCCGGTCCGGTGACCTCGCGCCAATCGGCTGGCGCCCACGCAGCGGTGCGGGCAGGCAAGGCCGTGCTCGTCACCAGTGGGCGAGAGGCCGTGGCCGAGCTGTCCGGACTTGGCGCCGCGCTCGACGAGGATCCGACGATGCCGATGACCGATCTCGACCGGCTGAGCCCTGAGGCGCGCACCACCGTGGACGGCCTCGACTGGCACACGCCACGGCAGGTCGCCGAGGTCGCGTCGATCGTGCGGCTCACGGTCCGCGACGTCCGCAGCGCACTGAGCTTGCTGGAGCGGGGTCGAATAGCCACGCGAGTGGGGACGGGATGGGTGCTCTCTCGGCGCGCCGACGCGGGGTGAAGCGCGGAGCGGTGAGACTGGAGTCGATGACAGCACAGTCGGAGGTCCTCAGCGAGGCGTGGTCGGCGGCACTGGCCGCGTACGAGCAGCACCTCCGGGCCGAGCGCGGTCTGTCGAGCCACTCGGTGCGTGCCTATCTGACCGATCTGGAGAGCCTCGCGACCCACGCTGAGCGGCTCGGCGTGACAGGCCCGGCCGAGCTGTCGCTCCGCACGCTGCGCAGCTGGCTGGCCAACCTCCAGACGCTGGGCAGGGCCCGGACCACTATCGCCCGTCGAGCGACGACGGCACGGGTGTTCACAGCCTGGCTGGCTCGCACGGGACAGGCAGCACAGGACGCGGGAGCCCTTCTGGCCAGTCCCAAGGCACATCGCGAGCTACCGGTCGCACTGACTCAGCATGAGGTCAGAGCGCTCCTTGACGTGGCCATCGCCTCGTTGGTCGACGACGGGGCCCGTGGGCTGCGCGATCTCGTGATCCTCGAGCTGCTCTACGCGACCGGGATTCGGGTGGGCGAGCTGGTCGGCCTCGACATCGACGACCTGGATCGTGGTCGGCGGGTCGTGCGAGTGCTCGGCAAGGGAAGCAAGGAGCGCTCCGTGCCGTACGGTCTACCGGCGTCCGAGGCCGTCGAGCTGTGGCTCGAGCACGGTCGTCCTGCGCTGATGACCGATAGCAGTGGTGCGGCAGTGCTGCTGGGGATGCGTGGTGGTCGGATCGACCAGCGAGCGGTCCGCCGGGTGGTCCATGAGCGGATCGCTGCGGTCGATGGTGCGCCCGACATGGGGCCGCACGGGCTGCGGCACACCGCGGCGACCCATCTGCTGGAGGGAGGCGCCGATCTGCGCAGCGTTCAGGAGATCCTGGGCCATGCTTCGCTGGGCACGACGCAGATCTACACCCACGTCAGCACCGAGCGACTTCGATCGGCCTACCAGCTCGCCCACCCTCGCGCCTGACCCGCCTAGAGCAGATCCTGGGGGTCCACGGGGTCGCCAGACACGATGACCATGAAGTGCAGGTGACACCCGGTGGAGAGTCCGGTGCTGCCGGAGCGCCCGATGATGTCGCCCGAGTCGATGCGTTCCCCCAGATCGACCGACTGAACGCTCAGGTGGCTGTACGACGTCTCGAGGCCGGGCTTGTGGCGGATCACGATCTGCTTGCCGTAGCTGCCGCGGTGCGAGCGACCGATCACCGTGCCTTGCTCCGCGGCGTGCACGGGCGTGCCGCACGCAGCACCGAAGTCAGTGCCGTCGTGCAGCTTGCGCTGCCGGGTGACCGGGTGCACTCGAATCCCGTACGCCGAGGTGATGGGACCACCGACGGGCCGTTCCAGGACGCCCCCGGCTCCAGCCGGAGGCGCCGGTGGGGTGCCGGTCGGGTCGATCAGCTGAAAGCGTCTTCCGCCGAGCAGGTCGAGCGGGTCGAGGTACTCCCCGGCGACCACCCGGCCCAGGTGCAGGCACGCGTCGGCGCAGTGGCTCGGGGCGCCGAGCAGCGTGCCGACGACCTGCCCGGCGTGAACGGCCTCGCCGATCGAAACCTGGGCCCGCACCGGTTGATAGGTCGAACGCTCGCGGCCGTGGTCGATCGTGAGGACGCCAGTACCGCCCACCCTCCCGGCAAACGTGACCAGGCCCGCCCCCACGGCCCGTATGGGATCACCCTGCGCGGCCGCGATGTCGACCCCCCGGTGGCCCGCCGCGTACGGGCCGGAAGGCGGATCGAAGCGCTGCCCGACGGCGTGGTGGTCCAGGGGCCACTCCCAGGACTCCTGGACCGCCGCGGCCGCGGCCGCCGGGACGAGCGCGAGCAGGAGCGTGACGGTGGCACATCGACGGATCATGCGTCCAGCCAACTCCCGTGTGTGGGCTTCGCGCCCTGCTGCGGGACGGTGCTGGGGACACGCTCCGGCCGCCCGAACCGTGTGGATTTCCTCCGCGGCGGTGCGGTGCCCTAGACTGAGACAACCACTTCTCCGGAGGTGGAATTCGCGCGCCTGTTTCCGTATGACGCGAGAGTTGAATACGGATGTGGTCCTGGTCTCCCGTGGGAGTGGGCCGCACGCGGCAGGCGCCAGGTCATCGCCAATCGGCGGTGAGTCAACCAGGAACGGCACACGTGTGCCACAAGGAGATACGACCATGGCCGTCGTCACCATGCGCCAGCTGCTCGAGAGCGGCGTTCACTTCGGGCACCAGACCCGACGTTGGAACCCCAAGATGAAGCGCTTCATCTTCACCGAGCGCAACGGCATCTACATCATCGACCTCCAGCAGTCGCTGGCCTACATCGATGCCGGCTACGACTTCGTCAAGAACACCGTCGCCCGCGGCGGCACGATCCTGTTCGTCGGCACGAAGCGCCAGGCGCAGGAGCCGATCGAGGAGCAGGCCAAGCGTGTCGGCATGCCGTTCGTCAACCAGCGTTGGCTCGGCGGCATGCTCACCAACTTCCAGACCATGCACCAGCGCCTTCAGCGGATGAAGGAGCTCGAGGAGATCGACTTCGACGACGTCGCGGGTTCCAACCGCACGAAGAAGGAGCTCCTGCACATGAGCCGCGAGTACGCGAAGCTCTCGCGCACCTTGGGCGGTATCCGGGACATGGGCCGCACACCGGCGGCCGCCTGGATCGTCGACACCAAGAAGGAGCACCTCGCGGTCGACGAGTGCAAGAAGCTCGGCATTCCGATCATCGCGATCCTGGACACCAACTGCGATCCCGACGACGTCGACTTCCCGATTCCGGGCAACGACGACGCGATCCGTTCGGTTGGCCTGCTGACCCGCGTCATCGCCGACGCTGTGGCTGAGGGCCTGATCGCCCGTGGTGGCAGCAAGACCGGTGAAGAGGAGCCCGGCGCCGAGCTCGGTGCCGAGGAGCCCCTCGCCGACTGGGAGCGTGAGCTCCTGGAGTCGAAGGCCGCCGAGGCCGCCGCGGCCGAGACACCTGCTGCCGACGCCGCGACAGAGGCGCCCGCCGAGGTCGCCGGTGCTGCTGATGAGGCTCCTGCCGCCAAGAAGGCACCGGCCAAGAAGGCTGCTGCCGCCGACGACGCTCCTGCCGCCAAGAAGGCACCGGCCAAGAAGGCTGCCGCCGACGACGCTGCTGCTGACGAGGCTCCGGCCAAGAAGGCTGCCGCCGAGGACGCTGCTGCTGACGAGGCTCCGGCCAAGAAGGCTGCTGCCGCCAAGAAGGCACCGGCCAAGAAGGCTGCTGCCGCCGACGACGCTGCCGCTGACGACGCTGCTGCTGACGAGGCGCCGGCCAAGAAGGCTCCCGCCGCCAAGAAGGCACCGGCCAAGACCGCCGAGTGACTCAGGCGACATCACTCAACTGAGAAGCGAGAAGAAAACAATGGCTATCACCGCCACAGAGGTCAAGAGGCTCCGCGACGCGACTGGCGCGGGAATGATGGACGCCAAGAAGGCGCTCACCGAAGCTGACGGCGATTTCGACAAGGCAATCGAGGTGCTCCGCATCTCGGGCGCAGCGAAGGCTGCCAAGCGCGGCGCAGAGCGTGAGGCTTCAGCCGGGCTCGTCGCCAACTATGGCAACGCGATCGTCGAGCTCAACTCCGAGACTGACTTCGTCGCCAAGAACGACCAGTTCATCGCGTTGGCCGAGGAGCTCGCGGTCCTGGCGGACGAGCTCAAGCCGGCCGATGCGGCGGCGTTCGCCTCGGCGAAGTTGGCCAGCGGCAAGACCGTTGCTGAAGCTGTGGCCGACCTGGCCGTGGTCATTGGCGAGAAGATCGAGCTGGGGCGCGTCGCCAGCTTCGACGGCAACGTCGCGACCTACATGCACCGTCGCGCCAGCGACCTGCCGCACGCCGTCGGCGTGCTGGTGGAGTTTGAGGGCGACGAGGCCGGTCACGACGTCGCCCGCGGTGTCGCGATGCAGATTGCCGCGATGCGCCCTCGCTACCTCACTCGTGACGAGGTCCCCGCGGACGTCGTCGCCAAGGAGCGCGAGATCGCTGAGGCAACTGCTCGCGAAGAGGGCAAGCCTGAGCAGGCCATCGCCAAGATCACCGAGGGGCGCCTCAATGGGTTCTACAAGGACACCGTGCTGCTCGACCAGTCATCGGTTCAGGACAGCAAGAAGACCGTCAAGGCACTGCTCGATGAGGCTGGCGTGACGCTCAAGCGTTTCGCGCACATCGAGATCGGCGCCTGACACCCGTTCGTACGACCAACATCGGAGGCCGGAACATGGACACTGACACCGCTCAGGACGTCGATGGTCCGGCCTCTCGACATGAGCTGAAGCGCGTGCTGCTCAAGCTGTCGGGCGAAGTCTTCGGCGGCGGGAAGATCGGTATCGACCCCGACGTCGTCAACGGGATCGCCAAGCAGGTCGCCGAGGCCGTGGCCAGCGGCGTCGAGGTCGCGATCGTGGTCGGCGGAGGGAACTTCTTCCGCGGAGCCGAGCTGAGCCAGCGTGGGATGGACCGCTCGCGTGCCGACTACATTGGCATGCTGGGCACCGTGATGAACTGCCTCGCACTCCAAGACTTCTGCGAGAAGCAGGGGATCGAGACCCGCGTGCAGTCAGCGATCACGATGGGTCAGGTGGCCGAGCCCTACATCCCGCGACGGGCGATCCGCCACCTCGAGAAGGGCCGGGTCGTGATCTTCGGAGCCGGCGCCGGCATGCCGTACTTCTCGACCGACACGGTCTCGGCGCAGCGAGCTCTCGAGATCGGTGCCGATGCGGTGTTGATGTCCAAGAGCGGAGTCGATGGCGTCTACTCCGCCGATCCGCGGACTGATCCCGCCGCGCACAAGTTCGACGAGATCACCTTCGACGAGGCCCTGCGACGGGGCCTCAAGGTTGTCGATGCTGCCGCATTCGCGCTGTGCATGGAGAACGACCTGCCCATGATCGTGTTCGGCATGGAGGGCGAGGGAAACATCGCACGCGTCCTCCGTGGTGAGAAGATCGGAACGCTGGTCCACGCCGCCTAGGCGTCGGACCCCCAGAACCGGATGGAGACATCGTGATTGACCAGACCCTGCGTGAAGCCGACACCAAGATGGCCAAGGCCGTGGAGCACACGCGTGAGGAGTTCGCGGCGATCCGCACCGGTCGTGCCCACCCGGCGATGTTCGCCCAGATCACGGCCGAGTACTACGGCCAGCAGACGCCACTGAACCAGCTTGCGGGATTCCAGGTTCCCGAGCCGCGTACCGTGATCATCCAGCCGTACGATGCCGGCGCGAAGCCAGCGATCGAGAAGGCCATCCGCGAATCCGACCTCGGGGTCAACCCAAGCGACGACGGCAAGGTCCTGCGTGTGACGCTGCCCGAGCTGACCGAGGACCGTCGCAAGGAGTACATCAAGCTCGCCAAGAGCAAGGCCGAAGAGGGACGCGTGGCCGTTCGCAATCAGCGGCGCAACGCCAAGCAGGCTCTCGATCGCGCCGAGAAGGACTCCGAGATCAGCAAGGACGAGAACGTCGGTGCTGAGAAGCGCCTTGACGGTCTCACCAAGAAGTATGTCGAGACGGTTGACGAGATGCTCAAGAACAAAGAGGCCGAGCTCCTTGACATCTGAGTCTCCTGGGGAGACACCGGATCACGCCGTGGCCGCACCGAAGTCCGGTCGAGCGGGTCGCAACCTGCCGGCCTCGATCGCGGTGGGCGTGGGCCTCGTGGCCATGGTCCTCGCGTCGCTCTTCATCCAGAAACAGGTGTTCCTCGGGGTCGTCGCCGTCGCGCTCGGAATTGGTCTGTTCGAGCTGACCAGGGCTTTCTCGACCGCACGAATTCGGATCCCGGTGGCGCCGGTGCTGGTCGGCGGCACGATCATGCTGATCGGAACCTACTTCGGCGGCATGGAGACGGCGTCGGTGGCGCTCGCCTTGACCGTCATCGGCACGTTGGTGTGGCGGCTGTCTGATGGGGCCGAGGGATTCGTCCGCGACAGCAGCGCGGGCGTCTTCGTGCTGGGTTATCTGTTCCTGATGGGCACGTTCGTCATCCTGATGCTGGTGGAGGACGACGGACCGTGGCGGATCGTTGCGTTCATCGTGGCGACGATCGCCTCGGACATCGGGGGCTATGCGGCCGGCGTGCTGTTCGGCAAGCACCCGATGGCCCCCACGATCAGTCCCAAGAAGTCCTGGGAGGGCTTTGCCGGCTCGTTGCTCTTCGGCATCGCGGCAGGCATCGTCACCATCACCTACGCGCTCGACGGCGACTGGTGGGTCGGCATCGTTCTCGGCGTGGCGGGTGTCGTCTTCGCAACCCTCGGAGACCTGTCCGAGTCCCTGATCAAGCGCGATCTCGGCATCAAGGACATGGGCGATCTGCTGCCCGGGCACGGTGGCCTGATGGATCGACTCGACTCGCTGATCGCGGTGGCGCCGATCGCGTGGCTGATCCTCCACGCTCTGGTCCCGGTCACCTGACCATGACGTCGGCCCGTCGATGACGGCGCTGCGCGACTACTCCGCGGCGGTCACGCAGCCCACCCTGTCGGAGGATCCGGCGCGGTACGACGAGGTCGTCGCCCCCGACGGCAGTCTGCGATCAGCGTGGAAGATGCTGGCCGAGAGCGCCGTTCAGCTCACCGAGGCCGACCTCCGCCGAGTCAGTGGTGACATCGATCGGTTCCTGGCCAACGACGGCGTCACCTACACCCCGCCCGAGCAGAGCGCAGGTCCGTGGCGCCTCGACCCGTTTCCGCTGATCATCGACGCGGCCGAGTGGGCTCCGCTCGCGGTTGGCCTGGCGCAGCGGACCGAACTGCTCAACGCAATCCTGGTCGATCTCTACGGCCCGCAGCGACTGCTCTCGTCCGGCCTCCTGCCCGCTTCGGTCGTGTTCGGTCATGAGGGATTTCTTCGGGTTTCGGCGCGGGCCTCGGTCCACGACTCGCGGCCGCTGCTCCTTGCCGCCGCGGACCTCGGCCGCAATGCAGCAGGGGAGTGGCAGGTGCTCGCTGACCGAGCGCAGGCGCCCTCTGGCATTGGGTACGCGATGGAGAATCGCCGGGTCATCTCGCGGGTGCTCCCCGAGCTCTACCGACAGGCTGGGCTCCACCGCATGGCGCCGTTCTTCCAGGCGCTCCGGTCGACGTTGATCGACTCGGCGCCCAGCGATCGTCCCAACCCCCGGGTCGTGGTGCTCTCACCGGGCACACAGTCCGAGACGGCCTACGATCAGGCCTTTGTCGCGTCGAGCCTGGGCTTCCCGCTGGTCGAGGGCAGTGACCTCGTGACGCGTGACGGCGCCGTGTGGATGCGGGTGTTCGACCGGCTCGAACGAGTAGACGTCATCCTTCGTCGCGTCGACGCTGCGTGGAGCGACGCGCTGGAGCTGCGCAAGAACTCCCAGCTGGGCGTGGCTGGCCTGTCGGAGGCGGTCCGCCGCGGCTCCGTACGGGTCGTCAACGGCTTGGGTGCCGGCGTGCTCGAGAATCCCGGTCTGCTGCCGTTCATGTCGGCGATGTGCGAGATGCTGCTCGACGAGCCGTTGCGCCTACCGTCCGTGCAGACCTACTGGACCGGTGATCCACGCTCGCGGGCCTACGTGCTGGAGCACCTGGACGAGCTGATCATCCGTTCGATCGACCACCCGACCGAGCTGGCGGACCAGTCGACAGATCAGGTACGCGCGGCGATCCTGGCTGCACCTCATCGCTACGTAGGGCAGGAGCAGCTGATCCTGTCCCAGTCGCCGACCCTGCACACCCGGGGCGTTCGGCCGCAGGCGCTCACCCTGCGCACGTTCACGCTTCGTTACGGCTCGACCTACCGACCGCTGGTCGGCGGCCTGGCCAGCGTCTTCGAGGCCGGTCTGCCAGCATCCAGCAAGGACGTCTGGGTCATCAAGGAGAGGGCGGAGGACCCCGATCAGGGCCTGACGGACGTGCTGCCCCTCACGAACGTGCGGGCGTCCTCATCGATGGTGCCCCGCGTTCTCGATGACATGTTCTGGTTCGGCCGCTACGCCGAGCGGGCCGAGGACATGCTGCGGCTCGTCCTGGCAGCGCATGCGAGCGCCGACGACTTCAGTTCTCGCCCGCACACAGCGGGTGGAGTGAGCCTGGCAGTTCTGATGGACGCCATCGCTCGGCTCAGCGGTTCATCCTTCGAGCCCGGTCGGCTCGACGACAACTTCCGCTCCTTGCTGCTGGACGCACACCGTCCTGGTTCGGTCGCGCAGTCGGTCAGCGCGTTGCGTGGGGCCGCACAGAGCATGCGTGACCAGCTCTCGCCCGACACCTGGCAGGCGTTCGGATCGACTGACCGCGCGGCATCGGCGCTGGCGAGCTATCACTACAGCCATCAGGTGTCCGAGAGCGCCGGCCGCATGCTGACCGGCATCCTGTCGCTGCAAGGTGTCACAGCGAGCATGATCCGTGACGCGGGCTGGCACATGATCGGCGCAGGGCGGGCGCTCGAACGGGGTCTGCAGCTGTGCCACCTGTTGCGGTCGACGACCACAGTGCGTCGCGGCATCGATGTCGATCGTGATGTCAACAACGCCGTGCTGGCGGTCTCCGAGAGTGCGGTGACGCATCGTCGTCGCTACCGCGGCTACGTCCGACTCGCGGGCGTGCTGGAGCTGTTGCTGACTGACGCAGACAATCCGCGGTCCCTGGCTTTCGGCATCGGCGAGCTGAGGGAGCACCTTGCTGCGATGCCCGGCTCGACCGGTTCGACCCGCCCCGAACGATTGCTTGACGACCTGGCCGCGGAGCTGGACCGCGCGGACATTGCCGCACTGGCTGCGATCGAAGGGGAGAATCGGCCAAATCTCGAACGATTCCTCGACGGCTACCTGGCCCAGCTCACACGGCTCGCCGACGCCGTGGGCGAGCTGCACTTCGCACCTGGGCCGACGGCACGATCGTTCGGCTTCGCGACGGGAGTGCGGGAGTGAACGCCTCACCACCGCAGACTCGCCGATTTCGGGTGTCGCACCGCACGAGGTACTCGTACGACGAGAACGTCACCGACAGTCTCGGCATCACCTACCTGGTGCCGCGTGAGCTGCCGTGGCAGCACGTGTTCTGCCATGAGATGACCCTGGACCCCGCGACCGACGACTGCACCCACGATGTGGACTACTACGGCAACACCGCGACCTATTTCCAGATCACCTCTCCGCACCGGGTGCTCGACATCGTGGCGACGAGCGACGTAGAGGTGGCCCTGCCTGAGTACGACGAAGCAGCCCTGGCGACGCCGTGGGAGGCTGCCCGCCCAATCGAGCGCACCGACGTCCACGACGCGTGGCGCGCCCAGGACTTCGCGCTTGCCTCGTCGCTGGCCGACCAGACCCCGGAGGCGCACGCCTATGCCGCCGAGTCGCTGACCCGCGGACGTCCGGTTGGCGAGGCGGTGACGGAGCTCATGCATCGCATTCACGCCGACTTCGCGTACGACAAGACCGCCACGACAGTCACCACGACGATCGACGACATCTTTCGTCAGCGCGCTGGCGTGTGCCAGGACTTTGCCCATCTGACCCTGGCCTGCCTGCGGGCTCACGGGATGGCGGTCCGGTACGTCAGCGGCTATCTCGCGACGACGCCTCCTCCGGGCAAGGAACGGATCGTCGGGGCCGACGCGACACATGCCTGGGCCGCGGTATGGATCCCCTACGGCGGCTGGCTTGCGATCGACCCGACGAACGACCAGTGGGCGAACGACCGGTACGTCACTCTCGCGTGGGGCCGGGACTACGCCGACGTCCCCCCGGTCAAGGGCGTCATCTTCACCGAGGCGAAGGCGTCCTCACTCGCTGTCGAGGTCGACGTCGCGCCGATGTAGTCCGTCGGTCGGAGAAGCGACGACCGCGCAGCTGGCCTTCTGAAGCGACCCTGACAGACTTGTCCGGTGAAAGCCTTCTCCTGCCGCGTGTGTGGCAACGCCTTGTACTTCGAGAACTCGATCTGCATGTCGTGCTCGTCCCACCTCGGATTCTCCCGGGAGGAGAAGACGATCGTGCCGGTCGACCAGCACGGGCAGTACGCCGACGCGACGGGCAGCGTCTGGCACGTCTGCGCCAACCTCTCGCTGTCGGGATGCACGTGGCTCACGGACGTGCCGGGCGGCCGATGCTTCAGCTGTGACCTGACCCGCACCCGCCCTTCCGACGACGACATCAAGGGGCTGACCGAGTACTCGATCGCCGAAACCGCCAAGCGGCGGCTGATCGTGGAGCTGGACGGTTTGGGTTTCGCGATTCGTGCTCGTGCCGACGATCCGGATACCGGCCTGGCCTTCGACCTGCTGTCCAGCGTCCAGGAGAAGGTCGTCACGGGTCACGCCGACGGCATCATCACGGTCGATCTGGCCGAAGGCAACGATGTCCATCGTGAGCGTCTGCGGGTCTCGATGGATGAGCCCTACCGAACGATGCTGGGGCACTTCCGGCACGAGATCGGACACTTCTTCTGGCAGCAGCTGGTGACCGGCGACCTGCTCACGCAGTTCCGCGAGCTGTTCGGGGATGATCGCGCCAGCTATGCGGATGCGGTCGATCGGCACTACAGCGCGGGCGCGCCAGCGGGCTGGCGGGACGACTACATCAGTCAGTACGCCACCATGCACCCGTGGGAGGACTTCGCCGAGACCTTCGCCCACTACCTCCACATCTGCGACACGATCGAGACCGCGTCCGCTCACGGCCTGGCGACGGTGTCGGCGCCGTCCGCGTTCACCTCCTTCAGGGACCTGGTCAACGGAGTGTGGATTCCGTTGAGCATCGCGCTCAACCAGATCAATCGCAGCATGGGCAAGGGCCCGCTGTACCCCTTCGTGATCCCCTCACCGGTCCTCGACAAGCTCGAGTTCGTGGCTCGCTTGCCGCGACTGTGAGGCGACGATTTCGGGGCATGGGGCCCGGAATGCGAGAATGGGATGATGTCTGAGTCCCCGAAGAGTCTTCCGCTCGTCTTCGAGCAGCCCAGGGGACGCAAGAAGCCCCCGCGCCACCTTGCCGACCTGACTGCCGAGCAGCGCACGGCGGTCGCCGAGAGCCTCGGTGAGCCTGCGTTCCGCGTCAAGCAGGTCGCGCACCACTACTACGGCCGTCTTGAGCGCGACCCGGCCAACATGACGGATCTGCCGGCCACCAGCCGCGACCGCATCGTCGCGGAGCTCCTGCCGACTTTGCTCAACCCCGTGCGCACGCTCGAGGCTGACAAGGGCACGACCCGCAAGACCTTGTGGCGGCTGTTCGACGGGGCCCTGGTCGAGTCGGTGCTGATGCGCTACGCCGACCGAGCCACGATCTGCGTCTCGAGCCAGGCTGGCTGCGGCATGGCGTGCCCGTTCTGCGCGACAGGTCAGGGCGGGCTGGAGCGCAACATGAGTGCCGCTGAGATCGTCGACCAGGTCGTCGACGGCGCCAGTGCCATGGCGACCGGCAAGGTCGCAGGTGGACCCGGTCGCCTGTCCAACGTCGTGTTCATGGGCATGGGCGAGCCAATGGCCAACTACAAGGCCGTCATCGGGGCCGTGCGCCGCATGGTCGCTCCGGCCCCTGACGGCCTCGGCATGTCGGCCCGCAACATCACCGTCAGCACCGTCGGACTGGTACCGCGCATGAAGCAGCTTGCCGACGAGGGCATCCCGGTCACGTTGGCGCTGTCTCTGCACGCGCCGGACGACGAGCTGCGCAACGAGCTCGTCCCGATCAACACTCGCTGGTCGGTGCACGAGGCGGTCGAGGCGGCGTGGGACTACGCCAACAAGACCAAGCGGCGGGTCTCGATCGAGTACGCGATGATCAAGGACATCAACGACCAGGCGTGGCGCGCGGACCTGCTCGGCGATGTCCTGCAGTCGTACGGCGACTGGGGCTGGGTGCACGTCAACCTGATCCCGCTCAACCCGACGCCGGGATCGAAGTGGACTGCGTCGCGGCCCGAGGACGAGCGCGAGTTCGTTCGTCGCTTGATTGCCAAGGGCATTCCCACGACAGTGCGCGACACCCGCGGCAGCGACATTGATGGCGCTTGCGGCCAGCTCGCCGCGATCGACGGCTGACCCGCTCCCTGGGGTTGGTCGATGTTGCCGCCGGGCAAATTCAGGTGGCCGGACCCACCTGCGGCACGCACACTCGACCCATGCATACCGATGTCACGTTTGACTCCCACGGCACGAGTCTGTCCGGCTGGCACTTTCCGGGTGTGGGAGCCGGCCTGACTGGCGATCGCGGCCGGCCATGCGTTGTCATGGCGCATGGATTCGGCGCCACCAAGGACGCCGGACTCGCGCCTTTCGCGCTGGAGTTCCAGCGGGCCGGTGCTGACGTGCTGGTGTTCGACTACCGCGGATTCGGCCTTTCCGACGGTGGGTCCCGGCAGAACGTGGACCACCGTCGTCACCGAGAGGACTACGGTTCGGCAGTGGCCCATGCTCGCACGCTCGACGGCGTCGACCCGGACCGGATCGTCCTGTGGGGGAGCTCCTACTCCGGAGGGCACGTCATTGCGGTTGCGGCGAAGGATCCACACATCGCGGGGGTCATCTCACAGGGTGCAGCGATGGACGGCCTGGCCGCGGTCCTGCTGATCTTGGGCTATGCCGGCCCGGCGCAGCTCCTGAAGCTGACCGGGCACGCACTCCGGGACGTCGTTCATGCCATGTTGCGTCGCGCGCCGCATCTCATCCCGATCGTGGGTCCGCCGGGTTCGCTCGCTGCAATCTCGTCGCCGGATGGCGAGTCCGGCTACGCCTCGATCATGGGCCCGACCTTCCGCAACGAGATGCAGGCGCGTGGCATCTTGACGATCCTGGCCAATCGTCCGGTGACGCTGGCAAAGCGACTGCACATGCCGGTGTTCCTCGTGGTCGCCAGTCGCGACACGATCGCGCCGGTTGGCGCGGTCGAGCGGGTGGGCCGCCGCGTCCGCGGACTCGTGCACGTCGAGCGCTTCGACGTCGGGCACTTCGAGATCTACGACGGCCAAACCTTCGCCACGTCCGTCGCCGCGCAGGTTCAATTTCTCCGGTCACTTGCGCCCGTTCGCCTCTAGACTGAGCCGATCACAGCTCGTGGATCGGGGATTCGGGGAACATGCTGAAGATCATCTCGCTCGTGGTGGCATTGCTGACCAGCGTGTCAGCCGCACAGGCCAGTCAGGTCAGCGACTCGCGCCACTACTCCAACCAGACCCCGTACGGCAATCCGTCAAGTACGCCGATCATGCAGCCGCCCAGCGGCTACGAGCTGGTCCTGCTGGAGACCATCGGCCGCCACGGGTCGCGTAGCCAGACGAGCGACGATGGGGAGCGGCGCGCGCTGTCGGTGTGGCGGGCGGCCTCGCGCAAGGGCGCGCTGACGAAGAACGGCAAGCGATTCGACGACGACCTCGCAGCCTTTCAGAAGGTCGAGCGGCGGGTCGGCTACGGCAAGCTCAGCGCGATCGGGGCCATCGAGTGGTCAGGCATCGGCCGCCGCACTGCAGCCAACTACCGCGAGTTCTGGAACCGAGCGGTGGCCGCCGGTGATGCCGTCGCGTTCACCTCCTCGCCCATCCATCGCACCAAGCAGAGCTCGGCTGCGCTGCGCTCGGGACTCGATGCCGCTGCGCCAGGTCTCGATCTCCAGCCACGCGCGACCGACCCCGGCCTGCTGGTGGTCAACGGCTCGACGGCCGCGGGTCGGGCAGCGATCAAACGAGCCCATCGCACCAACGCCGTTCGTAGGGCCGCAGATCACGTGCTGCGACGGCTCTACACCCGCCGTTACGTCGATGGCCTCACCAATCCGGTGGGCAAGGCGCTCGACATCTATTCGTTGTACTCCATCGCTCCGGGGCTGCGGGGCGAGACGGCGCTGACGTTCTCTCGCTACGTGCCGGTCGCGGATGCGAAGGTGCTCGGGTACGCCAAGGATGCGAAGAACTTCTACCGCTACGGACCCGGCGTCGCGGGGCAGACCAATTCCTACCGTCAGGTCCGCCCGTTGCTGCAGGACTTCTTCGCGCAGATCGACCAGAGGCTCGCAGGAGGTCGCACTGCGGCCGTGTTCAGGATCGGGCACGGAGAGACCACGATGCCGTTCGCGGCGCTCATCAAGGCGCCGGGCAGCCAGACACAGGTGCCGCGGAACAGGACGTACTCATATGGGTCCAACCCATGGCGCGGCTTTGTCGCCGGCCGGATGGCGGGCAACATCGAGTGGGCGCTGTACCGCGACGCGAGCGGCGACGCACTGGTCACCATGCGGTACAACGAGCAGCCCGCGAAGTTCAGCAGCAGGTGCTCACCGATGAGCCCGGGCTCGTACTTCTACAGCGTGAGCAGCCTCAAACGGTGCTTGGGGTGACGTGGCACAGCGGCCGCGCTACTTGCGCAGCCGCACCAGGTCGGCCAACGCGGCGTCCGAGAGCTCGGTCAGCGCTCCTTCGCCGCCGTTGACCACCGCATCGGCCAGGGACCGCTTGGAACGGATCAGCTCGTCGATGGACTCCTCGATCGTTCCCTCGCTGATGAGCCGATGGACCTGCACGTTCTTGGTCTGTCCGATGCGGTGTGCGCGATCGGTGGCCTGATCCTCCACGGCGGGATTCCACCACCGGTCGTAGTGGATGACATGGTCGGCGCGAGTCAGGTTGAGACCGACGCCAGCTGCCTTGAGGGACAGCACGAACACCGGGATCTCGCCGCTCTGGAAGCGATGCACCATCTTCTCCCGCGCGCGGATGGTGGTCGCGCCGTGCAGGAACTGGTGGGGGATCTTTTTCTCCTCGAGGTGACGGGTGAGCAACCGGCCCATCTGGGCGTACTGCGTGAAGACCAGCGTCGCGCCGCCCTCTGCGACGATCTCCTCGACCAGCTCGTCGAACACCCCGAGCTTGCCGGCGCGACCCGTGAGGCGTGAATCCGGCTCGCGCAAGAACTGGGCCGGATGGTTGCAGATCTGCTTCAACTGGGTCAGCAGCTTGACGACGAGCCCGCGGCGCTGGATCCCCTGGGCGCTCTCGATCTGGCTCATCGTGGTGCGCACGACCGCCTCGTACAGTCCGACCTGCTCGCGGGTGAGGTTGATCCGGTGGTCGGTCTCGATCTTGGGCGGCAGCTCGGGAGCGATGCCCGGATCAGACTTGCGGCGGCGCAGGACGAAGGGCCGGATGAGGTGGGACAGCCCGGCGGCCTTGCCGGAGTCGCGGCGCGACTCGATCGCGCGTGACCACGTGTTGCGAAATTGTTGGTAGGTACCCAGCAGGCCCGGTGTGGTCCAGTCCAGGATTGCCCAGAGCTCGGCAAGGTTGTTCTCGACCGGAGTACCGGTCAGCGCGAGCCGCGCCACGGCGGGAATGTCACGAATCGCCTGCGCGGTGCGGGCGTGTGGGTTCTTGATGTTCTGTGCTTCATCCGCGACCACCAAACCCCAGCCCGGCTCGTGCTCCGACAGGTCGATCACGTCGGATCGCATCGTGGCGTAGGTCGTGACGAGGAAGCCGTCCTTGACGTCGTCGAGCCGGCGCCTGGGCCCGTGATACCGGCGGACGTTGACCCCCGGCGCGAAGCGTTCGATCTCACGAACCCAGTTACCCAGCACCGAGGCGGGGCACACGACGAGTGTTGGCGCCGAGGTGTCGACAGAGCGCTGGAGGTGCAGAGCGATCAGCATGACTGTCTTGCCGAGGCCCATGTCATCGGCGAGGATTCCGCCCAGTCCGAGGTCGACCAGCTGCGTCATCCAGCGCAGCCCCTGCAGCTGGTAGTCGCGCAGGGTGCCCTCGAGATCGTCCGGCTGCACCGCCGGGGCGATGTCGCGGTCCTGCACCGCGAGCCGTCTGCGGACGTCCTCGAGCCAGCCGACCGTGTCGACCTCGGTCATCCGGCCGTCGACCTCGAGCTCTCCGGTGACAGTGGCGCGCAGCGCCTCCAGCGGGGAGATCTCACGAGAACGCCGGTCCAGCACGTTCTGCAGGCGGCTCTTGTCGACGAAGATCCAGCGGTCCCGCAGGCGCAGCAGGCCGCTCTGCGATCCGGCCAGCTGATCAAGCTCAGCCGCCGACAGGACATCGTCGCCGAGCGCGACCTGCCAGTCGAACGAGAAGAGCTGGCCCTGCGTGAAGGCCGAGGGGCGATCCGAGCGGGGTGTCTCCTCGCGACGCACGACGGCCGTCGTCGAGAGCTCGCGCACGAGCTCAGGAGGCCAGCGAACTTCGATCCGGTTGGCCATCAGCGTCGGAGCGAGCGAGCGATCGCCGAGCCGGGCCAGCTCGTCGGGGCCGACGGTCACAGCGCCGCGTGAATGCGGGTCGCGGAGTCGTTCGGCGGCCGGCCACCAGCTCTCGATCCGGCGGAGCATCGCGCTCGTGGGCTCCTTGGCGTCAGTGGCGAGCGGATGCGATGAGCCGTTGAACAGGTCGTTCGCGTCGAAGGCCGCCCACGAACCTGATCGCGGATGCACCCTGAGGCGTACGACCGCAGCCTGGTCTGCCGTCGGCTGTTCGAGGAACGACACGATGAACGACCACGAGAACGTCGTCTCGCGCTTGCGGGGCTGCGAGGCGTGGGGCGAGACATAGGTCTGGCGCTGCGGGGTCGATGCTGCTGCCGGCGCGTCAACGGCGAGGGCCTTCAGGAAGGCGTTGATCGTCGCCTGGCCTCGCCCGACATTGGTGTCGATGCCGATGGCGGCGGCCTGCAGCTGGTTGAGCTCGGTCGAGTCCGGGGAGCCCAGCGCCCCGCGCGCCATGATGCGCAGGGCGAGGATGGCCGGCGTCGCCCATGCGCGCACGGTGGGGTCGGCGGCCATGACGCGGATGCCCTGGCTGAGCGCCCCGATCGCATCATTCGCAGTGGCCGGGTGGTCGCCATCGGGAGCGTGGAAGACGAACCTGGATTCGGCCGGGTCCTCCGCCGCCACGAACTCCACCGGATGGCGCAGAAGTCGGCGCAGATCCGTGCTGGTGGGCATCCCTCCATTGTCCCTCACCGGTCCAAGAAGCAGTCGTCGAGGTCTGGGGAGCGATGGCCGGCTCAGGATCGCGAGACGGCAACTTCCGCCGCATCGACGACCTCGATTATCGGGGCGTCGAAGTCAAGGACGTGGCCGCGCTCGTCGTCTTCGAGGCGTTCCAAGGTGTCGAACTGCGATTGGAGCAGAGAAGCAGGCATGAAGTGCTCCCGTCGTTCCATCCGGTCGCGCAGGACGTCGAACGGAAGGTCGAGGTGGAGGAAGAAGGCCTCGGAATCTCCGCTACGCAGGATGTCGCGATATTCGCGCTTGAGCGCGGAGCAGGCGAGTACCGAGACGATCCCTGCCTCCCGACTCGCGGCGAGCTTGTCCGCGAGATCCTCCAGCCACGGCCGCCGATCTTCGCTGTCCAGGGGTTTCCCCGCCGACATCTTGGCAATGTTGGCTGCGGGGTGGAACGCGTCGCCCTCGATGAAGGCGTAGCCGAGCCGCTCGGCGAGCGCCTCACCGATCGCGCTCTTGCCAGTGCCCGACACCCCCATCACGACGATCTGGTGCGCGGCGGTCACGTGGCACACCCCCGAAGATCGGTCACGTGACTAGGCTGACCCGCATGTCGAACGTCTACACCGGGGTGCTGGCCGAGCTCGGGCTGCGCATCGTGGACGGGCGACTCGCCCCGGAGTCCACGCTGACCCTGGACTGGGTGCAGACCGAATATGCGGTCTCCAGGACGATCGCTCGCGAGGTCGTACAGGTGCTCGCGTCGATGGGCCTGGTCGAGAGTCGGCGCCGGACCGGGATCCGGGTCCGGCCGGAGAACCAGTGGGATCATTACGATCCCGCCATCATCCGGTGGCGTCTCGAGGGAGATGACCGCGCCGGCTGTCTCCACGAGCTGTCTCAGCTGCGCGCAGCGGTCGAGCCCCCTTCCGCGGCCTTGTCCGCCGAGCACGCCGACGCCGGCGAACGAGCCGAGATCGTCCGCCTCGCCGAGGCCATGGAGACGGCAGGCGCGGCGGGGGACTTGACCACGTTCGCGGACCTCGACGTGGCCTTCCACCGACTCCTGCTCCGGTCGTCGGGCAACGCCATGTTCGCGGCGCTCGGGGACGTGGTGGAGGAGGTCCTTCGCGGGCGCACCGATCATGACCTCATGCCACGAGTACCCAAGCCCGAGGCCAGGAGACTGCACCTGATGGTTGCCGAGGCGGTGGCCAGCGGCGACGCCGACGTCGCACGCGCCGCGATGCACGCGATCTGTGTCGAAGTCGTCTCCGAGATGCAACGTCGCCGCTGAGCCGCCCATCGTCAGCCGGCGATCGGCCAGAGCACCGCGGCGACCGCGAATGCCGAGAGCCCCAGCGTCGTTTCCATCACTGTCCACGTCTTCAAGGTGGTCTTCTCGTCCATGCCGAAGAAGCGGCTGACCAGCCAGAAACCGGAGTCGTTGACGTGGGACAGGACGGTCGCACCGGCAGCGATGGCAGTGACCAGCAGAGCGATCCGCAGGTCGCCCAGGTCGCCGGCCTGTGCAGCGACCAGCCCGGCCGTGGTCGTCAGGGCCACGGTGGCCGAACCCTGGGCGACGCGCAGCGCGGTGGCGATGAGGAACGCCTGCAGCAGCAGCGGGATGCCGAGATCGGAGAGCGACGAGGTCAGCGCACCGCCGATGCCGCTGGCTCGCAGGACGCCGCCGAACATGCCGCCGGCACCCGTGATGAGGATGATCGAGCAGATCGGGCCGAGCGACTTGTCGAGCAGCTCCGTCGTCTCGCCGAGTGTTCGATCGCGGGTTCCCAGCACCCAGATCGTCACCAGCAGGGTGATGAGCAGGGCGATGGGGGTGTTGCCGAGCAGGACGAGCAGCTCGACGAGCCGGTGGCCCTCGCCGATCGTCCCGTTGGCGACCAGGGTCGTCAGCACAGTGTTGAACGAGATCAGTACCAGCGGGATCGCCAGCAGGCTGATGACGGTCGGGAAGCTGGGCGCACTGGTCTTGATGGCAGTGTCACCGGTGCCACCGGTGCCATCGGTGCCATCGTTGAGCTCACCGAACAGCAGGTCCGGGACGGCGACGTCGAACCGAGAGCCGAGAGCGCGCGAGACGAGGAAGACACCGACATACCAGGCAATCAGTGCGATCGGCAGATTGACGAGCAGGATGATTCCGATGTCGCCATTGAGGACAGTGCCGGCGGCGACCGGACCGGGATGCGGTGGGACGAGTGCGTGCATGGCAGCAAAGGCACCAGCGGCTGGCAGAGCGTAGTAGAGAACCGAGCCACCGAATCGACGGGCCACGGTCAGGATGATTGGCAGGAACACGACCAGCCCCGCGTCGAAGAAGATCGGGAAGCCGAAGATCAGCGCGGCCACGCCCAGCGCGAAGGGGGCTCGCTTCTCGCCAAATCGCCCGACCAGGGTGTCCGCGAGGACTTGCGCCCCACCGGTCACCTCGAGCAGGCGGCCGATCATGACGCCGAAGCCGACCAGCAGGGCGACGGAGGCCAGGGTGCTGCCGAATCCCGACGTGAGTGCGGTCGGAACGTCCACGAGGGGTATCCCCGCCACGACGGCGGTGAGGACGCTGATGAGAACCAGCGAGATGAAGGCGTGCAGGCGGAGCTTGATGATGAGGAACAGCAAGAGGGCCACAGCGGCTGCCGCAATGAGCAGCAACGTTGTCGTCCCGTAAGCAGGATCGATGGGATCCACGGTCAACTCCTGATTGTGAGGTGGGTCACGAGGTCGCCGCCAGTGTTCCGCAAAGGTACTACGTTTGCAAATCCCCGAGGAGCGCGTTGGATGTGCGCTGGTCGGCATGCTCATCGGCGCATTCTGATTGTCTGACCTTGATGATTGGGTCGAGACATGGACCACGACGAGCCCGGCTGGCCTCTGGTGGACGATTTCTTCGGTGCCGAGGCGGCCGGCCGCTCGACCCCCACCGAGCGCCGCTACGTCCGAGTTCGCGGGCGGCTCACCCACTATCTCGATACTGCTGAGCTGGGGGCTGGTCTCGGCTCGCAGCAGGCGACCCTGTTGTCTGCAGAACGCGAGTTCCATGATCGAGGTGCGTTCTGGCTACTGTTCGGGCCCGACGAGCTGGTCAGCGTGCTCCCGGGGTTCCTGCTGGCACCGTGGCTGCCCGCGGGCCTGGGGGAGTCGCGCACCCAGATCAGCCTGGTGTCGCGCCTGCTCAAGCACCTCGTTCGTCACCAGCTTCTTGATCGCTCGCTCACCGGTGGCACCTACCGGGATGCCGAGGCCGCAGTCGGGAAGGCGCGGATCGATCTCGCGGCGCGCTCGGCTGCGCAGGGACCTGGCGTGGGAGCGCGGGAGATACCGGCTCGGTTTCGCCGGCAGCCCGGTCCTCGGTGGTGAGGTCGGCTCCGAACACAGCAGAGCCCGCCGACCATGGAGGTCGGCGGGCTCTGGGCTGAATCAGGCCTGCTGCGCTTCGGAAGAGTCCTGCTCGGCCATCTGACGACGGACGTCGTCCATGTCGAGGTCCTTGACTGCCGTGATGATCTGTTCGAGACCGGCGGCCGGAAGGGCGCCGGGCTGCGAGAAGACCAATATTCCATCGCGGAATGCCATCAGCGTCGGAATCGAGGTGATCTGCGCTGCGGAGGCAAGCTCCTGCTGCGCTTCGGTGTCGATCTTGCCGAAGACGACATCGGTGTGCTGCTCGCTCGCGGCCTCGAAGACCGGGCCGAACTGCTTGCACGGACCACACCACTCGGCCCACCAGTCGACGAGCGTGATGCCCTCGCCGCCGATGACGTCGTCGATGGTGTCCTTGGTCAGGGAGACGGTGCTCATGGGCTGCCTTTCTCGAGAAATCCTTGCGTCAGGTTCAACCGATCGAGCGTCTCTCGCATTCCCGGCCCCGCCGACAGGGCCGGTTGCCTCGCCGAAGGCAGCCCGGCCGACGGCGGTCGGCGCATTCGGCGCCCGCCTACTTCTTGCCCTTCCCCTTGTTCGTGTCCTTCTTGGGATCGCCCCTCTTGGTCGGGCCGGAGGTGTTGGCGGGTGGCGGGGGTGGAGCTGCGATGGCGGCCGCGACGGTCAGCGTGACGGTGTCGCCTGTCTCCGCAGTCGATGAGGGAGCAACCTTCGTGATGGTGCCGGTGGGCCTGCTGGACGGTGAATCGACGCGAGCGACCTTGAGCCCGAGCTTTTGCAGGCGGGACGATGCGGACTTGTAGCTGGCCCCCAACAACTCCTTGACGGGTATGGCGACTCTTCCGGTAGCGACGCGAATCGTGATGGTCGACCCCGCGTCCACCTCCTCACCTGGAGCGAGATCCTGCCCGACGACTTCGCCCGCCTTGTGGCCAGCAACGTTGACGTCACGCACTGCGACGACGAGTCCCGCCTTCCTGAGCTGTGCCGTTGCAACCGTCTGCGTGGTGCCGTCGAGGTCCGGTACGAGGATGGAGTTGTCGCGAATCATCAACCAGCCGAGGGCTGCAGCGACCAGGACGACTAGCGCCGAGCTCAGCAGAACCGAACGCCGGGAGAAGCGGCTGTCCTTGGTGGCAACCACCGCGGCAGTGCCGCTGGCGGTTCCACCAGAACCCGTCGCTGGCATCACTGAGGTGACGTTGCCCGGCGTGCTCGAGCTGTCGTTGCCCGTGCTGGACGGGTTGCTGGACGGGCCGACGGACGAGGACGGTGCAGGCGGGCGAGGTACTGATGTAGCCAGTGCGGCCGCAGCGTCCGCGACAGCACCGGCCGACGGCGGTCGGTTGTCGGGATCCTTGGCGAGGAGCGCGAGCACGAGGGAGGCCGCGTCGTGAGGTGTGGAATCCGGGAGCGGCGGCGGATCGTCCTGGAGGTGAGCCAGTGCTGTCGCGATGTCACTGTCGCGGTGGAACGGTGCGGTGCCCGTCAGACAGGTGTGGGCCACGACACCCAGGGAGTAGAGGTCCGAGGCTGACGTGGCGGAGCGGCCGGCCGCCTGCTCGGGACTCAGGTAGTCCGAGGTGCCGATCAGCGCTCCGGTCTGGGTCAGCGGCTCGCCACCCGAGGAGTGGGCGATGCCGAAGTCGACAAGCATCACGCGGTCATCGGGGGTGATCAAGATGTTGCCCGGCTTCAGGTCGCGGTGCACGATGCCGGCCTCATGGGCAGCGCGCAGCGCAGCAGCGACCTCGGAGACGATCGCCATCGTCTCTCCGCTGGAAATCGTCCCCCGCTCGGCCAGCAATTTCGACAGCGGTGCGCCTTCGATCAACCGCATCACGAGGAAGGGAACGGGCCGGCCGTCGCGCTCGTCCTCACCGTAGTCGTAGACATCGACGATCCCGGGGTGGTGCAGCGACCCGGCCAGCTGAGCCTCCACCCGGAGTCGGGCCCGGACGTCGGCGTCCTCGGCGAGGTGCGGGCGGATGACCTTGACTGCGACGGTGCGGCTCAGAACTTCGTCGTGCGATCGCCAGACCTCGCCCATGCCCCCGCCCCCGATCAACGAGTCGAGTCGGTAGCGACCGATGAGCGTGGTGGGCATCCCCTCAGGATAGTGGGGGTCAGCTGAGTTCTCCTGCCGAGACCCCGCTCGCCCTGCACACGTCATGTGATGGCAGAAACTACCGATGGGTAAGGCTTCCCGTGCGAACAAACATGAGGATATCCTCAGGTAAGACCGATCGAGCAGAGGAGACCCCCATGGACGAATCGTCATTCGAGATCGACTCCAACCAGATCGCCGAGACTTCCCAGCGATTCCCCGCACACCGACTCGCCCCGCGCCACACCGTTGCCCACACCGACATCGGCTACCTCGCCACGGCCCCCGGCGCGGAGTTCGGCAGGCACGCATGGGACGAGGGCG
>NZ_JBAVDI010000095.1:0-23457 GCF_049587115.1 Aeromicrobium sp. | reverse complement strand
GGCCAGGCGCCCGATCGTTTTCTCACGGTCGACCTCTAGTTGATCGCGCTCGGCCTTCACGCTCTCCATGGTGGCGCAAGCGCACAAGACAGACGAGTCATTCCACCGCGATCACGACGCGTCATGTGCGCAAAGTCTGAGGTCCGGAGTCGCACCCTGGCACCTGGACAGTCCTGAGGGTGGTTCATAATGGGAACGTGTCAGGCTCGACAGAGGCTGGCTTCGCGGACGTGGTGTAGTTGCAGCACGCTTCCCTTCCAGGGAATGAGTCGAGGTTCAAATCCTCGCGTCCGCTCCACATGCTTCCGGCCGATGCCAGGGTCACCGCATCGATTCTCGATGATGTCATGACCGACGACGAGCCCATCTGGCCCGGCTCAAGACAACGAACAACATCCCCTCCAGGAGGAGAGGATGTCACTCGGGTGATCGTGTCCGAGGGGGGACTTGAACCCCCACGCCCCTTACAGGGCACTAGCACCTCAAGCTAGCGCGTCTACCATTCCGCCACCCGGACATGCACCCCATGACGGGGCGCGGTGCAGCACTGAACTTTAGCAAACCCCTACCGGTGTTCCGAATCGGGTCGCCGGGCCAGCAGGCCGACGAGGCCGGGCCCGGTGGCACTGCGGCGAATTCGTTGGCACAATTAGTCGAGGCCCCGGAAAGTATGAGTTTCCGGGGCCTCTAGGTGAGCGAGCGTGATGCTCTCCCTCATCCAGAATCCTTGTGCGCTCCCACCGGCCACATCACTGGCTGGCTGCCTCCGGCTTGCGCCCTTGGCCATGGGATCGAATCTGAATTCTTTCCCGCTCTCCCGAAGGAGTGCGTAGGTCATTTGTATGCCCCCCGCCGCTCGGGCACAAGGGCTTTGGCAATCTTTTTCGGCCTCAAGGGGTGATTGCTCAACTTACCCACAGAGTGACCCACGTCACCCACAGATTATCGGATCTTGTACACATGTTTTCCACATGTCGGCCCCGTCGAGCGCCACGTGATTGGCTCAGATCATGGTCGACACGGCATGAATCGCGACCCCCGCCAGGCCGCCGACCACTGTGCCGTTGATGCGGATGAACTGCAGGTCCCGCCCCACGTGCAGCTCGATCCTGTCGGCGGTCTCTTTTCCGTCCCATCGCTTGACGGTGGCCGAGATGATCGTGGCGACCTCGCTGCCGTAATGGTTGACCGCGTACGCCGCGACGTCGGAGATCCGCGCGTCGATCCGATGGTTGAGCTCGGGCTCGTCGAGCAGACGCTGGGCGAAATACTCGATCTCCTCCAGAGCGCGGCGGCGCAGCAGGCCGGTCTCGTCACCCAGCGACCCGATCAAGGCACGGCGCAGGGCGTCCCACAGCTGGACCGAGGTCACGCTGACCCTGGGTTGGGAGAGCATGCGCACCTTGAGCCGTTCGAATCGGACCCGGGTGTCGGGATCGGTCTGGAGGCCGCGGGCCAGCTCGTGGAGCCACTTGTCCAGGGCGATCCGAGCGTTGTGCTCCGGCGTGCGGCCGATCTCCTCGACCCAGTCGACAACCTGTTCGTGCACCCAGCCAGCGACCCGCTTGTCCAGCCACTGCGGGGTCCAGGAGGGTGCGCGATTCTCGATCAGCGCGGCAACTTCGCCCTCGTTGTGCGCCAGCCACCGGCCGAGCTCATCAACGGCCAGGTCAACCAGGCCGCGGTGCGCATCGTCGCGCAGCACCTCTTCGAGCAGCTGCCCCACGACGGGGCTGAGCTCTTCTTCCTTGAGTCGCGGGATCAACGCCTCCTGGATCACCGCCGCCACATCAGACTCCTTGACCTGCTGCAGCGCGTCCGCAAGCACCCGCGAGCCCTCGGCCACGAGCCGTTCCCCGTGCCCGTCAGCGACCAGCCACTCCCCCACCCGCCGGCTGACCCCCGCGGACTGGATGCGCTCGCGCACGACATCCTCACGGAGGAAGTTGTCGGTCACGAACTCCTGCAGGCTCTCGCCCAGCGACTCCTTGCGGTTCGGGATGATTGCGGTGTGCGGGATCGGCAGCCCGAGTGGGTGACGGAACAGCGCCGTCACCGCGAACCAGTCGGCGATCGCGCCGACCATCGCCGCCTCGGCGCCAGCGTTGACGTACGCCACCCAGCCGCCGTGATCACGCGTCAGGACCCAGACGACGGCCGCGAGGATCAGGAGCGACAAGGCGAGGGCGCGCATCCGACGCAGGCCGCGCAGACGCACGACATCGCCGGCCGAGAGGCCCTCTGGCAGCTGGAAGCTCGGGCTGGCATCTGTCGCGGTCACGGCATGACACTATCCGCGAGCGGCCCCTCGCGCCTGCGTACACTTCTGGCCATGAGCGAGCGCCAGCGAGGGAATCATCACGCAGGAATCACGATGGCGCCTCGGTGTCGTGGATCTGTCAGTGAGGAGACGTCATGAGCTTCAACGAGGGAGCCTCACTCGACACGAGCCAGGTGACCGGGGGCGGCGGCGGTGTCCGTGGCGGAGCGATCATCGGCGGAGGCGCCGGCGGCATCATCCTGCTGATCCTGAGCCTGGTCTTCGGCCAGAACCTCACCGGCGGGAGCGGGAGCCCGTTCGACAACTCGCAGATCCAAGGTGGAGGCGACAGCTCGACGACTGACTTCTCCCAGTGCAAGACCGGCGCCGACGCCAACCAGGACACGACCTGCCGCATCATCGGCACCGTCAACAGCGTTCAGGCGTACTGGACCGAAGCCCTGCCGGCCGACGTCCAGAGGCAGTATCAGGCGGCTAAGACCGTGATCTACACCGGTTCGACACAGTCGGCATGCGGAACGGCCTCGAATGCCACCGGCCCCTTCTACTGCCCGTCCGATCAGCGCGTCTACATCGATGCAAGCTTCTTCGACGAGCTTTCCGGCAGATTCGGTGCTGACGACGGTGCGCTCGCCCAGGAGTACGTCGTCGCGCACGAGTACGGCCACCACGTCGAGAACATCCTGGGCTTCCTCGCCAAGGGCCAGGATGGCAAGACCGGTCCGTTGAGTGGCGGGGTGCGCATCGAGCTGATGGCCGACTGCATGGCCGGGGTGTGGGCCAACCATGCGTCCACCACCAAGGACGCTGATGGCAACACGTTGCTCAAGCCGCTCACCGACGACGACATCCGCTCTGCCCTCTCGGCCGCCTCGGCGGTGGGCGACGACCGGATCCAGAAGTCGTCCACTGGCCGAGTCAACCAGGAGACCTGGACCCACGGCTCGAGCGAGTCAAGACAGAAGTGGTTTCTGGCCGGATACAAGGACGGCAACGTCAACCAGTGCGACACCTTCAGCACCAACGACCTCTGAGTGGTGTCCGACCGGAGGCTGAAGGCCGAGACCTGGATCGTCCTGGGGCTGTCCCTCGGGTCGTCCGGGGTGTACTCGGTGGTCAGTCTGATCCGCAAGGCCACAGAGCCGGGCGGGCTGCGTGACCAGACCGCGACGCTGAACGGCTCGCAGGACAACCGACAGGTGTTCGACTTCAGCTATCAGGTGCTCGGCATCGGCTTCGCGCTCGTGCCGGTCGTGCTGGCCCTCTATCTGTTGTCGCTCGACGCCGTCAAGGAGCCCGTGCTGCGGCGCCTCGGACTCGATGCCAGACGACCTCGCCTCGACCTGGGCTGGGGCGTGCTGCTGTTCGGGGCGATCGGTGTCCCGGGGCTCGGCCTGTATGGGCTGGGGCGCCTGCTGGGCATCACGACGCAGATCATCCCGGCTCCAGACGTCTCCTACTGGTGGACCGTTCCGGTTCTGATCCTGGCCGCTCTGCAGAACGCGGTCGTCGAGGAAGTCATCGTCATCGGCTACCTGATGACCCGGCTCAAGGGCTTCGGCTGGACGACGTGGGCCACCATCGTGTCCGCGGCTGCCCTGCGCGGCAGCTATCACCTCTACCAAGGGATCGGACCGGGGATCGGCAACTTCGTCATGGGGCTGGTGTTCGGCTACTGGTTCCATCGCACCAGACGGGTGCTCCCCCTGGTGATCGCGCACACACTGCTCGATGTCGTCGCCTTCGTGGGATACCTCGTGCTCGGCGATGCGTTGGGACTGTCATGAGGATCTCCTACGACGCGGCGCTACCGATCTCGGCTCGTCACGACGACATCGCGGCCGCGATCCGCGACCACCAGGTCGTGGTGGTCGCCGGCGAGACCGGCTCGGGCAAGACCACGCAGCTGCCCAAGATCGCGTACGAGCTGGGCCGTCGCGCCATCGCCCACACCCAGCCGCGACGCATCGCCGCCCGATCAGTCGCCAAGCGCATCGCTGACGAGTGCGACGTCGAGCTGGGTGCCGAGGTCGGATATGCCGTGCGATTCGACGACCAGACCGGCGCCGACACTGCGATCAAGCTGCTCACCGATGGTCTCCTGCTGGCCGAGCTGCAACGGGATCGGCTGTTGTCGCGTTACGACACGATCATCATCGACGAGGCGCACGAACGTTCCCTGTCGATCGACTTCCTGCTGGGCTACCTCAAGCAGCTGCTCCCACGCCGCCGTGACCTCAAGGTCGTGATCACCTCCGCGACGATCGACGTCGAGCGCTTCGCGGAAATGTTCCAGGCCCCGGTGATCGAGGTCAGCGGACGAACCTACCCCGTCGAGCTCCGCTACCGCCCACTGGCCGAGAGTGGCGCCGACGACCAGCTCGATGCGATCGCTTCAGCGATCTCCGAGCTGCCGCGAGACGGCGACATCCTGGTGTTCATGTCGGGCGAGCGAGAAATCCGCGACGCGACCGACTACCTGCTCGCAAAGAAATATCCGCGCACCGAGATCCTCCCGCTGTTCGGACGGCTCGCAGCCGGGGACCAGCAAAAGATCTTCAGCAATCACACCGGCCGCCGGATCGTCCTGGCCACCAACGTCGCAGAGACGTCATTGACCGTGCCCGGGATCCGCTACGTCATCGACCCCGGATTCGCCCGGATCTCTCGATTCAGCCAACGACTCAAGGTGCAACGTCTGCCGATCGAGCCGATCTCGCAGGCCAGCGCCTCCCAACGGGCCGGGCGTTGCGGTCGCGTCGCCGACGGCATCTGCATCCGGCTGTACTCCGAGGAGGACCACGACGGCCGGCCCGAGTTCACCGATCCCGAGATCCAGCGGACCAACCTCGCGTCGGTGCTGCTGCAGATGGCCTCGTTGGACCTCGGCGAGATCAGCAGCTTCCCATTCCTGGACCCGCCCGACCCTCGCGCCGTCACCGATGGCCTCAACCTGCTCTACGAGCTGGGTGCGATGCACGGTCGAAGGCTGACGAAGGTCGGACGGTCCATGTCCACGCTGCCGACTGACCCCCGGCTGGGTCGCATGCTCCTGGCCGCCGATCGCCTGGGCTGCCTCGCCGACGTTCTCGTGATCGTGTCGGCGATGTCGATCCAGGACCCGCGGGAGCGGCCGCTGGAGCACCAGCAGGCGGCCGACGAGAAGCACCGCCGGTTCGCGGAGCCGGACTCGGACTTCCTGTCCTGGCTGACGCTGTGGAAGTACATCCGCGAGCAGCGCGACAACCTCTCGAGCTCGGCGTTCCGGCGCATGTGCCGCAGCGAGTACCTGCACTACCTGCGGATACGCGAGTGGCAGGACGTCCACTCCCAGCTTCGGCGCACTGCCAAGGAGCTCGGCATGAAGCCAGGAGCGGCCGGCGCCGACACCGACCTGGTCCATCAGGCACTGCTGGCCGGACTGCTGTCGCACGTCGGCCTGCGTGAGCTCGACGGGCGGGAGTTCCTCGGTGCCCGACAGGCCAAGTTCATGGTCTTCCCCGGCTCTGGCCTCGCCCGCAAGCCCCCCCGGATGGTCATGGTCGGTGAGCTCGTCGAGACGAGCCGGCTGTGGGGCCGCACCGCCGCCAAGATCCATCCCGAGTGGGTGGAGTCGGCCGGTGAGCACCTGATCAACCGCTCGTACAGCGAACCGCACTGGTCGACCAAGCGCGGCGCAGTCATGGCCCGCGAGAAGGTTCTGCTCTATGGCATCCCGCTGATCGTCGACCGGCTCGTCCCGTACGGCCGGGTGGACCCTGTGGTGTCCCGCGAGCTCTTCATCCGGCATGCCCTGGTGCAGGGCGAGTGGCGTACGCATCACACCTTCTTCGCGCGCAACAAGAAGATGATCGAGGACGTCGAGGAGCTCGAGGAGCGCCTGCGCCGCCGGGATCTGCGGGTCGATGATGACACCCTCTACGCTTTCTACGACGAGCGTGTTCCCGCAGACGTCGTCTCGGGCCGGCACTTCGACTCGTGGTGGAAGAAGACCAGACTGGCCGAGCCAGAGCTGCTGACGTTCGACCCGGCAATGTTGAGCCACGGACCCGCCGGCGCTGACGCGGAATATCCCCGTGAGTGGCACTCCGACGGTGAGGCCTATCCCCTGACCTACGCCTTCGAGCCGGGCATGGATGACGACGGTGTGACGGTGGACCTGCCGGTGGAGCGGCTGCTCCGAGTCGACGACCGCGCCTTCGACTGGCATGTCCCGGGGCATCGAATCGAGCTCGTGACTGAGCTCATCCGATCGCTGCCCAAGCGGTTGCGCCGCGAGTTCGTGCCTGCTGCGCAGTTCGCGCCCAGGCTGGTCGAGGCGATGGACGCGGGCGCGGCCGACCTGAGCGACGAGCTCGCCCGGCAGATGCGGCTGCTCAACGGCACACTCGTCAGCCCCGAGGATTTCGACTTCGCAGCATTGCCCGGGCACCTTCGGGTGACGTTCCGGGTCGTCGAAGGCGGCACGGAGCTGGCCCGCGGCAAGGATCTGGCGGCCTTGCGATCCGAGCTCGCCTCGCACGTGCGTGCAGATCTCACCCGAGCCGCCCAAGAGGAGGAACGCGGCGGACTGCTGGCGTGGACCGTCGGTGCGATCGACCGATCGATCACCGCAGGCCAGGTGACCGGCTATCCGGCTCTCGTCGACGAGGGATCCTCGGTGGCGCTGCGCGTGCTCGACTCCCCTGTCGAGCAGTCCGTCGCGATGGTCAAGGGCCAGGCCCGGCTCCTGTCGTTCACGCTGCCGACGCCCGTGCCACAGCTCGGCCGGGAGCTCGACCTCCACGCCAAGCTGCTGTTGTCGACCGGCCCCCACAAGGACGCCGCAGCGGTGATCGAGGAGTGCTGGCTGGCTGCGATCGAGATGCTGGTCGAGCGGCACGGCGGACCCGCGTGGGACATGGAATCATTCGACGCACTTCGTGAGGCCCTTCGCGCCGATGTCTACGCCGAGACCGAGCAGGCCGTCCGCTCGGTGATCGAGGTGCTTGCGGCCTGGGGCGAGGTCACTCCGACGCCTGCGACCGAGGCCGGCGAGGACGTCCGGGTGCAGCTGTCGTGGCTGGTGTACCGCGGCTACATCCGAGACACCGGGGTGACCAGGCTGCGCAGGCTGCCGCTCTACCTCGCGGCCGCCCGCCGGCGGCTCACGACGCCGTTGACCGACGATCTGCTAGCGACACAGGAGCTCGAGGCGCTGTTCCACGAGCGCACCGCCACACTTTCGACATGGGCGCGTCTGTCTGAGGACGTCCAACACGTGCGCTGGGCACTCGAGGAGCTCCGCCTGAGCCTGCTCGCGCAGCATCTACGGACAGCTTTCCCGGTCTCGGTCAAGCGCGTGGCGGCCCTGGTCGACGGCCTCTGACGGCCACGGTCCACCAGAGCGACCTGGTGAACCGCGTCGTAAGTCAGACGCCGAGCAGGTCGATCACGAAGACCAGGGTCTTGCCTGCCAGACGGTGTCCTCCACCGGCCGGGCCGTAGGCGAGCTCGGGTGGGCACACGAGCTGACGGCGTCCGCCCACCTTCATGCCGGGGATCCCCTGCTGCCACCCGGCGATGAGCTGTGGGAGGGGGAACTTGGCCGACTGGCCGCGGTCCCACGAGGCGTCGAACTGTTCGCCCGTGTCGAACTCGACCCCGACGTAGTGCACGTCGACGAGTCCACCGGGCATCGCCTCGGGACCGTCGCCGACGATCAGGTCGGTGATCTGGAGCTCGCTGGGTGCAGGACCCTCGATGAAGTCGATTTCAGGCTTGTCAGTCATGCAGGCGATCCTGTCACATGGGGTCGCTGCCACAATGGGTCGCATGCGCGCCACTGTTCTCCACGCCCCCCGCGACATCCGCCTCGACGACGCCCCCGAGCCCCAGCTGCTGCATGACACCGATGCGGTCGTTCGCGTCGTGGCCTCGTGCGTGTGCGGATCGGATCTGTGGCCCTATCGCGGCATCGGCCACAGCGGTGGACCGACCCGCATCGGTCACGAGTTCGTCGGAATCGTGGAACAGGTCGGGTCATCGGTCACGTCGGTCCAGACCGGCGATTTCGTCATCGCGCCATTCATGTACTCCGACAACACCTGCCTGCTGTGCCAGCACGGTGTCCACACGTCGTGCGTCAACGGCGGCGTCTGGGGCCGCCCCGACCGACATGGTGTCGAGAACGACGGTGGTCAGGGCGAGCTCGTCCGGGTGCCACAGGCCGACGGGACGCTGGTGGCGACGCCCGGTCAGCCCGATCAGGCGATGGTCGCGCACCTGTTGACACTGTCCGACGTGTTCCCGACCGGTCACCACGCTGCGGTCTCCGCCGGCGTGGCGCCGGGCAGCAACGTCGTCGTGGTCGGTGACGGCGCGGTGGGCCTGAGCGCCGTGCTGGCGGCCAAGCGTCTCGGCGCCGCGAAGGTCGTGGCGATGTCCCGCCACGAGGATCGTCAGATCGTGGCGGCACGCTTCGGTGCCGACCAGATCGTGGCCGAGCGCGGTCGCGATGGCGCTGCTCTGGTGCGCGAGATCTTCGACGGCATTGGAGCCGACCACGTCCTGGAGTGCGTCGGCACCAAGGACAGCATGGATCAGGCCATGCGCAGCGTTCGACCCGGTGGCCGCATCGGTTACGTCGGCATCCCGCACGATGCCGTCGTCGACCTGCCCTCGATGTTCGGTCGCAACATCGGGATCGCCGGCGGCGTCGCCCCGGTGCGCGCGTACCTCGAGGAGCTCCTGCCCGACGTGCTGGCCGGAACGGTCTCGCCTGGCGACGTCTTCGACCTCACGCTCCCGCTGGACCAGGTCGCCGAGGGTTACCGGGCGATGGACGAGCGTCGGGCGATCAAGTCGATGCTGATGACCTGAACGGCTCTGTCCTCACGACAGCGGTCGTGTTGATCGGCCCGTACACGTGCGGGAATGGCAGGCTCTGGCCTTCCACCCGGTCGAGCTGCCACGGCGACGTCAAGAGGTCGGTGTCGATCGTCAGCAGGACGAGTGGCTCCGAGACGTCGGCGTAGAAGCGCTGGTGCACGCCGCTCACCTGCTCGGCCTGTGAGCAGTGGATGAAGCCCACGTCGGCCAGATCCAGACCCAGCGTCGAGACCGTATACGTGCCGGCGGCCTCAGCGTCCCGCCACGCCTGCTCCGCCGTCAGGTGGAAGATCCTCACGGCAGGCGTTCAGCCGTGTCGTTGAGCCGCGCGAGGCTACGGGCGAAGCCCTTGACCTCGTCTTCGGTCCAGTCCGACAGCAGGGCCGAGAGCCGCTCGTGACCACTGCGGCGGTACGCCTCCACCTTGCTCACCGCAAGGGGCTCGGCCACCAACAGCTGGGCCCGACCATCGTCGGGATCGGGAACGCGCGCCACCAACCCGATCTTCTCCAATGACGCGATCGCCCGGCTCGCAGTCGACTTGTGCACGTCGAGGTTTTCGGCCAGCTCCGAACCACGAATCCCGTCCGGTGCGTCGCAGATCGCCAACAGGAACAGCAACATGCCGTAGTCCATCGCGGGATGGATGTCGGGCAGCTGCCGCATCGACCGCGCGCGCACCCTTCGCAAGAAACGGGCCAGCTCGTAGTCGATGGCGAGATCGTCAGGCAGGTCGCTGGTCATGGCAGAACCCTAACCAACGAACACGGTCACCCGCTGCAGGTCATTGCAGCTGCGACGAGGTGAGGTCGAGCAGGCGGCGGGCCACGATGAGCTGCTGAATCTGCTGCGTCCCCTCGAAGATGTCCAGGATCTTGGAATCCCTCGACCACTTCTCGATCAGCTCGTGCTCGCTGTAACCCAGGGTGCCGACGAGCTCGACGCATCGCAGCGTGATCTCGTTGCCAACCCGTCCCGCCTTGGCCTTGGCCATCGAGGCCTCCATCGAGTTGGGCTTGCGGTTGTCGGCGAGCCAGGCTGCCTCGAGCGTCAGCAGCAACGCGGCTTCCCAGTCAGCCTCCATCGCGATGAAGGTCGCGGCCGCGTACGACTGCGACTGCACCGGACGGTCGTAGTCGATCACGACGCCTGCCTCCTCGAGCAGGCGGCGGGTGTCCTCCAGCGCGGCACGAGCGCAACCAACAGCCATGCCCGCGACCAGCGGCCGCGTGTTGTCGAAGGTCGCCATCGCTCCGGCAAAGCCCTGCTTGGTGTCGATCTCCGGATTGCCCAGCAGATTTTCGGCCGGCACTCGGCAGTCGTCGAGCACGATCACGGCAGTGTCCGACGACCGGATGCCGAGCTTGTGCTCGAGCCGCTCGACGCGGATGCCCGGCAGGCTCTTGGGCACGAGGAAGGACTTGATCGCGGCCCGACCGAGATCCTTGTCCAGCGTGGCCCACACCACGACGGAGTCGGAGCGCTCACCGGCCGTGACGAAGATCTTCTCGCCGTTCAGGACGTAGGCGTCGCCATCCTTGACTGCTGTGGTCGTGACGGCCGCCGAGTCCGAACCGAAGCTCGGCTCGGTGATCGCCATCGAAGCCCAGGTGCCCTTGAATCGTTCAAGCTGCTCCTCATTGGCCACCGAGGCGATCGCAGAGTTGCCGAGTCCCTGTCGGGGCATCGACAGCAGAAGGCCCACATCGGCCCAGCACATCTCGATGATCGAGAGCACAGACGACAGGTTGGTGCCGTTCCTGACCTTGCTGGAGCCGGCCTCGTCGCTGTCGTCCCGACGGACACCGGCGGCGCCTGCGCCCTGGCCCTGACCGGAGTCGCCCATGCCGTCCACCAGGGACGCGAGCAGGTCGAGCTCCTTGGGGTACGCGTGCTCGGCGATGTCGTACTTCCGGGAGTTGGCCCGAAGGAACTGCTCAGCGACCTGGTGCGCCTGCTTGACGAACGGTCGGAACTTGCGGGGGGTCTCGAGATTGATCATGATGTGTCCGCCCTCAGACGAGGACTGCTCCTTCCATCAGGCCGACGGCCCGCAGGTCGCGGTACCACCGCTCCACGGGATGCTCCTTGACGAAGCCGTGCCCACCGAGCAGCTGGACGCCGTCGGTGCCGATCTTCATGCCGTACTCAGACGCGAGCCGGCGTGCCAGCGCGACCTCCCGAGAGAAGTCGATTCCCTGCTCGGCGCGCGAGGCCGCCTTGAGCGTCACCAGACGCATGCCCTCGAGCTCGATCGCAATGTTGGCGACCATGAACGCCACGGCCTGTCGGTGCGCGATCGGCTCGCCGAACGCCGAGCGCGTCTTGACGTAGTCCTTGGTGTAGTCCAGGACTGATTTGGCTGCCCCGAGCGCGAGCCCAGCCCACGCGAGACGCGACAGTCGAATGCACTCGCGATAGTCGTCCTCGGCTCCATCGCCGAGGATCGCGTCGGCGGGGACGTGGACGTCGGTCAGCAGGAGACGGCTCAGGCCGGCCGCGCGCAGGCCCATGCTTGGGTCGGCCTCGATCTCGACACCGGCGGCGCTGGACTCGAGCAGGAACAGCGTCGGGCCACGACCCTCGAGATCGGCAGCCACGATGAACAGCTCCGCCTCGTTGCCGCGCACCACGGCAGACTTCACGCCGTTGAGGACGTATCCGTCCTCGTTCTCGACTGCGGTGGTCCTGAGCTCGAACGGGTCGAACAATGCCCGCGGCTCGGCCACAGCAAGCGCCGCGGCCGGGACGTCGTCTCCGGCGAAGGCCGGCAGATAGGTCTGTTGCTGCGAGTCCGAGCCCCACAGCGAGATCGCCGTGGCGACCGCAGCGGGTGCCAGACAGGCGACGGCCTGACCCATGTCACCCTCCGAGAGCGCTTCGGCGACCAGCACGCCGGTGACGGCCGACCGCTCCTCGGAAAGTCCGCCCAGCGGTTCGGGGATGTTCAGGAGGGTCAGTCCGAACTCACCGGTCTGCGCCAGCACCTCCTTGGGAGTGTCGTTCGCATCCTCGGCCGCTGCGGCGCCCGGTCGCAGCACCTCGGCGGCAAACTCCCGGATGACGCCGACGATCATCTGTTGATCCTCGGTCGGCTCCAGGTCGAAGACTCCGCTGTCCGACGTGCGTGCAAGCCTCGTCGGCTTGTTGGCACCCTGGACACGCTTGAAAGCACGACTCGTGGCACCAGCGACTCGGAAGCCGCCCTTGGCGCCTTCGTAGACGGCTCGCTCGGTCGTCTTGCGCAGGTTGAGCTTGTCGATGGCAGACGAGCTGGCGATGCGGTTCAGCACCGCCAGTCCGATACCCATGGGATCCCGACGACTGGCCACAAGGAACTCCTCGATGATCTCGGGTTGGACTGAGGTGCCCACCCGCTGCCAACTGTAACTGGGAGTTGCAGTTTGGCATACCAATGGTATCCGAACTCACATCGCCAGACCAGCAGTTGCCGCACGTTGGCGAATCGGTAACCTGTGGCAGGTCCTGAGCGAAGGAGCCAGAGCGTGTCCGCTTCACAGTCCCGTCCGCTGCCCGCCGGCGGCTCCGTGCGACCCATCACCCGATGGTGCACCCCCGTCATGCACCGCGAGCTGCGGGACGTCACATCCTTCGACAGCGAACTCGCAGACCTCGTCGCCGACATGGTCGCCACGATGTATGCAGCCCGAGGCGTCGGTTTGGCCGCGAACCAGGTCGGCGTCGACCTCAAGGTCTTCGTGTTCGACTGCCCCGACGACGACGACAACCAGATCACCGGCGTCGTCTGCAATCCGGTGTTGCACCTCCCCGAGGGCAAGGACCGCAACCTGGAGGACGAGGACGAAGGTTGTCTCTCGCTTCCGGGTGCGTTCAGTGGCTGTGCCCGTCCCGATCGCGCCCACGTCACAGGCGTCGACGAGACGGGAGCACCGGTCGAGTTCGTCGGTGACGGACTGCTCGCGCGTTGCCTGCAGCATGAGACCGATCACCTCTTCGGCACCGTGTTCGGCGACCGGCTGCCCGAGCGGGCTCGCAAGAAGTTGTACAAGCAGCACCATGAAGTGGCCGACAACTATCCGGACGACTGGCCCGTCACCATCCTCGTCGACGAGAAGGTCATCGAGCGGTGACCTGCCAGGCCTCGACGCCGAGCCGACTCGCCCCTGCCGACTAGCGCCGGCGCAGCTCCCAGCACGCCACTGCGACCGATGAGGCGACGTTGAGCGAGTCGATGTCAGCAGCCATCGGGATCGTCACCCGGTGATCGGCTGACCGCTCCCAGTGCGCGCTCAGGCCGTGCCCCTCGGAACCGACCACCAGGGCCAACCGAGGTGTGTCGTGGGGGACTTCGTCGATCGACACCGCGTCGTCGGCCAGTGTCATGGCATAGGTCGTGAAGCCGGCCTCGCGGAGCAGGGCCGGCGCCTCGTACCAGTCATCAACGCGCGCGTACGGCAGCCAGAAGACCGATCCCATCGAGACCTTGATCGCGCGACGGTAGAGCGGGTCAGCGCACCGTGGTGACAGCAGCACCGCATCGAATCCCAATGCCGCCACGGCACGGAAGGTCGCGCCGACATTGGTGTGGTCGGCGAGATCCTCGATCACCACCACCCGCGTGGCGCTCGCCAGGACATCTCGCGCCGACCGGGGTGCCGGGCGCTCGAGCGCTGCCAGCGCGCCTCGGTGCACGTGGAAGCCCGTGAGCCGCTCGATCGACGCGTCGTCCAGAACGAAGCACGGCACGTCGGTGGCTTCCAGCAGGTCGCCGAGGCGGTCCAGCCAGCGCGGCGACATCAGCAGGGATCGCGGCCGATGGCCCGACTCGATCGCACGTCGCACGACCTTCTCGCCTTCGGCCAGAAACAGGCCCCGGTCAGCCTCGAGTCTCAACCGCAGCTGCACGTCACGCAGATCGACATAGTCGCGGAGCCGTGGATCCTCGAGGTCGTCAAGTCGTACGATCTCGGCCACCGGGCTAGCCTAGCCAGCATGAGCCTCGAGCGTCCCGTCGCACCTGATCCTTATCCACTGCTGCCCGCCGCCGCGACGTTCGTCGTGACGAGCACGGACGTGACCGACGGGCAACCGCTCCACGACAACCAGGTCAACGAGTTCGGTGACACCTCCCCGCACCTGAGCTGGAGCGGGGCCCCAGAAGGCACCAAGTCGTTCGTCGTGACCTGTTTCGACCCAGACGCGCCCACCGTCTCAGGGTTCTGGCACTGGGTGGCCGTCGACATTCCGGCCGACGCGACCGAGCTGGCAACTGGAGCCGGCGCTTCAGACGACTCACTGCCCGGCGGGGCGTTCCACGTGCGCAACGACGGCGGCGGGCTCGGATTCATGGGGGCCGCTCCCCCGCCGGGCGATCAGGTGCACCGCTACTTCTTCGTCGTCCACGCCGTCGGCGAGGATCGCCTCGGGGTCGAGGGCTCGGCCTCGCCCGCCGTGGTGGGATTCAACCTTGCGTTCAAGACGCTGGGTCGCGCGATCATCCATGGCACGTACTCCCACTGAACTCACTTGATGCCCACAGTCCGACAGAGGACAGTGAGCCTGACGCACGCCACGAGACGAGGACACAGATGGACGATCAGCGAGCCAAGGACCTGTTGAAGGCCGAGACCGAACGACTCACCGCGCTCCTGCACACGACCGAGTCCGAGGGTCGGCAGAATCGCGACGCCCAGGACGAGGATCAGGAAGCTGACGACAGCGCCGAGCAGCTGACTGCGGAGGGCGTCGACGACGCCCTGGCAGAGGGCTTCCGCCAGCGCCTCGAAGCGGTGCAGAGGGCCGAGCAACGGCTCGCCGACGGCACGTACGGCTTGTCGGTGCGCAGTGGAGCGCCCATCCCCGACGAGCGACTCGAGTTCGACCCGGCTGCCGAGCTGACCGTCGAGGAAGCCACCGAGGACCAGCAGGACTGACCCATCTGGGTGTGCCCCGAGTCCGGCGACGACCGACTGCGTCAGCCCCGAGTCACTCCGGGGTGCCGCTTTCGGGCGCCGCGGGCGGCCTGCTCATCGTGGTCTCGGCGGCCTTGGCGGCATCCAGAGCTTCCTGCACCGCCTCATTGGTCGCGGCATCCGGCTGGACGTCGTCCTCGATCGGCTCATCGAAGTCGATGCGACTCTTGCTGCCCCCGCCGTCGACGGGGATCGTCCCGAGCGTGCCGCCGAGGGTGCCGAGCGCCTTGGTCAGCTCGGCCGGGATGATCCATGTCGTGGCGTTGTCGCCCTCGGCGATCTTCGGCAGCATCTGGAGATACTGGTACGACAGCAGCTTCTGGTCCGGGTTGCCATCGTGGATCGCCTGGAAGACGGTCTGGATTGCCTGCGCCTCGCCCTGCGCCCGCAAGATCTGCGCCTGCCGGTCGGCCTGGGCGGTCAGGATCTGCGCCTGCCGGTCGCCCTCGGCGGTCAGGATGGCGGACTGCTTCTGACCCTCGGCCATGAGGATCGCAGATTGGCGCTCGCCCTCGGCGGTCAGGATCGCCGCACGCTTGTTGCGCTCCGCCCGCATCTGCTGCTCCATCGCGTCGATGATCGACGGCGGCGGGTCGATGCCCTTGAGCTCGACCCGGTTGACGCGGATACCCCACTTGCCGGTCGCGCTGTCGAGCTCGCCGCGCAGACCGGAATTGATCTGGTCCCGGCTGGTCAGTGCGTGCTCCAGGCTCATCCCGCCGGTGATGTTGCGCAGCGTCGTCATCGTCAGCTGCTCGATCGCCTGGATGTAGTTGGCGATCTCGTACGTTGCCGCGACCGGATCGGTGACCTGGAAGTAGATGACGGTGTCGATCGAGACGACCAGGTTGTCCTCGGTGATGACCGGCTGCGGGGGGAACGAGACGACCTGCTCACGCAGGTCGATGACGTAGCGCACCTTGTCGATGAATGGCACGACGATGTTCAGACCCGCCGACAGCGTGGTGCGGTACTTGCCGAATCGCTCGACGATGCCGGACCTGGCTTGCGGAACGATCTTGACCGTCATCGAGACGACCGCGATCGCCAGGACGGCAAGCAGGATGAGCACGACCAGTGCTGCTGACATCAGGACTCCTTGGTGGTGGCTAAAGCCGTGACGACGACGGACGCGCCGTCGATCCGGGTGACAAGGACCTTGGTTCCGGTGTCATATGACTCTGACTCGAGCTGGGTCCGGGCAGACCACAGCTCGCCGGACAGCTGGACTCGTCCCTGACGGTGGCCGACCGGTTCGACCACGATCGCGGTGTGCCCCACCAGGGCCTGGTGACCCGTCAGCAGCGTCGGACCGGCATGCAGGCGCTCGACCAACGGCGGACGGACCAGCAGCACGAGGGCGACCGCGACGGCGATGAACACGACAATTGCGAGCCACAGCGGCCCACCAAGGCCCGCCACGACGGCACCCGCGAGCGCCGCGAGGGCAAACATCAACAACACCAGATCAAGGCTGAGGAGCTCGACCAGCGCCAGCACCACCGCGATACCGAGCCAGGTGGCCCACGCGTGATCCTGCATCCAGTCGATCATCGTGCCTCCCGTGTGTTGTCGGCGCGGTGTCCGTGGGCCGCCCGACGAGCGGTGTATCGACCACCATCTCGCGTCAGCGTGATTCGCGACCCGAAGGTCGCACTGAGCGACTCCCCCGTGAGCGTCGACTCGAGTGGACCCTGTGACACCACCTTGCCATCCCGCAGCAACAGCACGTGGGTGAAACCAACCGGGATCTCCTCGACGTGGTGCGACACCATGACCAGAACCGGCGCGTCGGGCGAGTGCGAGAGCACCTCCAGGCTGCTCATCAGGTCTTCTCTGGCGCCCAGATCCAGACCCGCAGCAGGCTCATCGAGCAGCAACAGTTCGGGATCGGTCATGAGTGCGCGGGCGATCAGGACGCGCTTGCGCTCGCCCTCCGACAGCGTGCCGAAAGTCCGCTCAGCCAGCGCCGTGATGCCCAGCTCGCCCATCATCTGCGTCGCACGATCCCGATCGATGTCGTCGTACTGCTCCTGCCAGCGACCCAGCACCGCGTACGAGGCGGACATGATCGAGTTGCGGACTGACTCGGTCGCGGGGATGCGGTCGGCGACCGCCGTGCTGGTGTGGCCGATCCGGGTACGCAGCTCGAAGATGTCGACCGAACCGAGCTTGCTGCCCAGGATGCGGACCTTGCCGCTGGAGGGATGGGTCGTCGCACTGATGATGTGCATGAGCGTCGTCTTGCCGGCGCCGTTGGGCCCCAGCACCACCCAGCGCTGGCCCTCTTTCACGGTCCAGCTGACGTGGTCCAGCACGACCTTCCCGGGACGTATGACACTCACCTTCGAGAGCTCGAAAGCAGCAGACATGCACCCTCCAAGTCGAATTTCAGTGCCGGTGGTGTCAACCTATCGCGAGGCTGGGCACGGTCAGCGATAGCCTCGGGTGCGATGACCGAACCTGTGCCCACCCTGCACTTCACCGATCCCACCGTCCTGGTGACCCTCACGGGTCCTGATCAGAGCGGCGTCACGACGCGCCTGTTCGCGGCGCTCGAACCTTTCGGTGTCGAGGTCATCGACGTCGAGCAGCTCGTGGTGCGCGGCCGGCTCATCCTGAGCGCGCTGCTGACGGTGCCGGCCGACCGACGAGGACTCGAACAGACGGTGCACACGGTCGGCGCAGATTTCAGGCTCGAGGTCACGGTGGAGCACGGCACCGGCGACAATCGGCCCCGCCGGGTCGGCCGCGCCCAGGTCGTGGTCCTCGGGACACCGTTGCGGCCCGCGGCGATGGCAGCACTCGCCCAGCGGATCAAGGACGACGGCGGCAACATCGACCGGATCGTGCGGATGGCGCGTTACCCGGTCACCGCGATCCGCATGGAGGTCTCAGGGGCTGACCCGGACCAGCTCCAGGCCGACCTGGCCGCGGTGGCGTACGAGCAGGGTGTCGACGTCGCTGTGCAGGAGAACGGAATCCTGCGGCACGCTCAGCGCCTCGTCGTGATGGATGTCGACTCGACTCTGATCCAGGGCGAGGTGATCGAGATGATCGCCGCCCACGCCGGATTCGAGGCCGAGGTCGCCGCCGTCACCGAGCAGGCCATGCGTGGGGAGATCGACTTCTCCGAGTCGCTGGTCGCGCGCGTCGCCCTGCTCGCCGGCGTCGAGGAGTCAGCGCTCGACGAGGTCTACGAGTCGCTCACGTACGCGCCCGGCGCGCGAACCATGATCCGCACCCTCAAGCGACTGGGCTACCGATTCGCACTGGTCAGCGGCGGGTTCACCCACATCATCGAGCGCATCGCCGCCGAGCTCGACATCGACTACTTCGCAGCCAACCAGCTCGAGGTCGTCGACGGCCGGCTGACGGGTCGCATCGACGGTGACATCGTCGACCGGGCTGGCAAGGCCGAGGCCCTGCGCCGGTTCGCCGGCGAGGCCAGGATCCCGGTCCTCAACACCGTCGCGATCGGCGACGGCGCCAACGATCTGGACATGCTCGCCGCTGCCGGACTGGGGATCGCCTTCAACGCCAAGCCATTGGTCCGCGACCAGGCCAGGACCTCCGTCAACGTCCCATACCTGGACGCCATCGTGTATCTGCTCGGCATCACCCGCGAGGAGATCGAGGCGGCCGACGCCGCGGACTAGACGGCCCGTCGACCGTGCGCGGGTGGTCCTTGCCGGCGCGGATCGAGCGCTTCGCCTACTCGTCGTCCTCCAGCCGGAATCCCAGCTTCATCGTGACCTGATAGTGCGAGACCTCGGCGTCGGTGACCTGCCCCCGGATGTCGGTGACCTCGAACCAGTCGAGGTGGCGCAGGGTCTTGGCGGCCCGCTTGATGCCGTTGTCGACGGCCTGGGTGACGCCGTCGGGCGAGGTGCCGACGATCTCGGTGACACGGTAGGTGCGATCAGTCATGCCCAGAGCGTACGACGACTCTCCGCCGTACGGGTAGGACCCTCACTACGACCCGGCACATCAGGACGTGCGACGTATCATGGAAGTGTGTCGAACGAAGCGCGCAAGCAGCAGGTCTTCTCGATCACGACCGCCGCAGAGTCCCAGAGCGAGGACCGCGGCCGCCGTGAAAGACGCTATGCGATCTCGATGGGGATCCGCACGCTGTGCTTCGTCGGCGGCGTGATCGTGCTCTCCACCGTCCCGTCGCCGTGGTCAGGGCTCGGCTGGATCCTGTTCGCGGGTGCCGTGTTCCTGCCCTACACGTCAGTCATCCTCGCCAATGCGGGTGTCCGCAAGAAGGGGTCAGGGCCGTCGCCCTTCGGTCCGGAGCCCGCGGGCCAGATCGAGGCACCCCGAGGGACTCCGCTCGACCGTGGATGACATTCTCACCTGCTCGGCGAAGGGCTGCGCCGAGCAGGCGAAGCATCAGGTGCAGTGGAACAACCCGAAGATCCACACCCCCGACCGGCGCAAGATCTGGCTCGCCTGCGACCAGCACGAGGAGACGCTTCGCTCCTTCCTGTCAGCTCGTGGCTTCTGGAAGGAGACCACGCCGGTCTCCGGCCACGACAGACCTTGAACCGGTCGTCCCGCTAGCCGCCGATCGAGGACATGGGACGCGATGACTGCAGGAACGATGGGTCGTCGATGCCGTGTCCGGGGAGCTTGGTCATCATGGCGGCGGCCCAGCGTCGGGCGACCTCGTCGTCCGACGCGCCTGAGCGGAGTGCGCCGCGGAGGTCGGACTCCTCGCGAGCGAACAAGCAGTTGAGGATCTGTCCGTCAGCAGTCAGCCGAACGCGGTTGCAGTCGCCGCAGAACGGCCGGGTGACCGAGCCGATGATGCCGACCGTGTGCGGACCATCGTCGACCAGGAACTTCTCTGCCGGCGCTGATCCGCGCCCGTCCAGCGGGGTCAGGTCGAAGTGTTCGCCCAACAGGGCGAGCGTCTCCTCAGCGGTGACCATCGCCTCTCGATTCCAACCGTGTTGCGCGTCGAGCGGCATCTGCTCGATGAAGCGCAGCTCGTAGTCGTTCTGCATGCACCAGCGCAGAAGGTCAGGCGCCTCGCGGTCGTTGATTCCGCGCAGCAGCACGGCGTTGACCTTGACCGGCGCGAGCCCGGCCGCACGAGCGGCCGCGAGTCCGTCGATGACATCGTGCAAACGGTCGCGCCGCGTGATCTGCTCGAAGGTCGCTGGATCGGTGGTGTCCAGGCTGATGTTGACGCGGTCTAGGCCAGCCTCTGCCAGCGCTTTCGCGGTGTGCTTGAGCCCCAGCCCGTTCGACGTCATCGCGGTACGTGGCCTCGACGGCAGGGCCTTGGTGGCGGCCACCAGCGCCGGCAGGCTTCGGCGCAGCAGTGGCTCTCCCCCGGTGAACCGGACGTCGCGGATGCCCAGGATCTCCACGCCGATGCCGATCAGCCGCATGAGCTCGGCGTCGGTCAGCGTCTCCTCGGTCGGCATCCAGTCCAGGCCCTCGGCCGGCATGCAGTACTGGCAGCGGAGGTTGCAGCGATCGGTGAGTGAGACGCGTAGGTCGGTGGCGATCCGCCCATGACCGTCGATCAGCTCCATGACGTCCATCCTAGGCGCGCCGCACCAACCCGGCACAGGTGGAGTTGGTGCGCACAACTACCGTCGTCCTGTGTACCGCTTCCTGTCGAGTGGACGCTGGGTCGGATTCGCGATCTTCGTCATCCTGCTCGCCGCCGTCTGCGCCCGACTCGGGTTGTGGCAGTTCCATCGGCTCGAGCACCGGCTCGATCAGAACAAGATCATCACCGCCCACCTCAAAGCAGATCCGGTCGACATCGCGACCGCACTTCAGCCGGGTGTCAGGGTCGACGACGGCAACGAGTTCACCCGGGTGCGGGCGACCGGCACCTATGACGTCGAGCATCAGGTCACGGTCAAGTTCACGACCCGCGACGGCGCGCCGGGGGTCGATGTCGTGACGCCGCTCGTGCTGGCCTCGGGACAGGCCGTGCTGGTCGACCGCGGTTGGCAGGAGACCAACAACAACATGGCTGACCCGGTCGTGCCGGCGCCGCCGAGCGGAGAAGTGACGATCATCGGGTGGATGCGCAAGAACAACGGAGCCGGTGGCGACGCGGTCCGACCACTCGACGGGCAGATCCGTGCCATCTCCAGCGAAGGCATGGCCGCGTCGGTGCCGACCCCGCTGCTGGACGGCTACCTGAACCTGCGCGCCGAAACTCCGGCGCCATCGACTCCGCTCGCGGCCGAGCCGACACCCGAGCGTGGCCAGGGGCCGCACTTCTTCTACGCGCTCCAGTGGTGGTTCTTCGCCATCCTGGCGGTCGTCGGCTACTTCTGGTTCGCCCGGGCCGAGGCCAAGGAGCGTCGCAACCCCACCAGGATCGACGGCTTCGCCACGAAGTCCGAGCCCTCCACACCACGCTGATGCCGCCGAGACGGCTTGCCGGCCCCGCGCGCTGGCGAACCCGCTGATCAGTGTCCCGAGGCGCTTCTAGGCGAGGCTGACCAGGTCGGCGTAGTCGTCGGACCAGAGGTCTTCGTCACCGTCGGGCAGCAGCAGCACCCGATCGGGCTCCAGGGCCATGACGGCGCCCTCGTCGTGGGAGACCAGCACGATGGCGCCCTCGTACGTCCGGATGGCTCGCAGGACCTCCTCGCGAGAGGCTGGGTCCAGGTTGTTGGTGGGCTCGTCGAGGATCAGCACATTGGCACTCGACACGATCAGGCTCGCCAGCGCCAGCCGGGTCTTCTCGCCACCGGAGAGCACGCCGGCCGGCTTCGAGGTGTCGTCGCCACTGAACAGGAACGAGCCAAGCACGCTGCGCGCCTCGGTATCGGTGAGCTGCGGCGCGTTGGCCTGCATGTTCTCCAGCACCGTGCGTGAGGTGTCGAGGGTCTCGTGCTCCTGCGCGAAGTAGCCGATCTTGAGTCCGTGACCGGGCATGATCTCTCCGGTGTCGGCTGTCAGGGTGCCAGCGAGGATGCGCAGCAGCGTCGTCTTTCCTGCGCCGTTGAGTCCGAGCACGACGACCCTGCTGCCCTTGTCGATCGCGAGATCGACGTCCGTGAAGATCTCCAGCGAGCCGTACGACTTGGACAGGCCCTCCGCCATCAGCGGGGTCTTGCCGCACGCAGCCGGCTTGGGGAACTTGATGTTCGCGACCTTGTCCTGGACACGCTCCCCATCGAGCCCGGAGACGAGCTGCTCAGCACGGCGAAGCATCTGCTGAGCAGTAGCGGCCTTGGACGCCTTGGCCCGGAACTTGTTGGCCTGGCTCGTCAGCTGGTCGGCCTTCTTGACCGCGATTGCACGCTCACGCTTGCGACGGTGCTCATCGGCCTCGCGCTGCTTGACGTAGGACTTCCAGCCCATGTTGTAGATGTCGATCGTGGCCCGGTTGGCGTCGAGGTAGAGGACCTTGTTGACGGTCTCCTCGATCAGCTCGACATCGTGGCTGATGATGACGATTCCGCCGGAGAAGCTCTTCAGAAAGCCCCGCAGCCAGGCGACCGAGTCCGCATCCAGGTGGTTGGTGGGCTCGTCGAGCAGCAAGGTGTCGGCGTCGGAGAACAGGATGCGGGCGAGCTCGATGCGGCGACGCTGTCCACCCGAGAGAGTCGCCAACGGCTGCTCCAGCACGCGATCGGGCAGACCGAGGGCCTTGGCGATCGTCGCTGCCTCGGACTCGGCCGCATAGCCACCGCCTGCGCCGAAGGTCGCATCGGCGCGGGTGTAGGCCCGCATGGCCTTCTCGGCGATGTCCGGATCCGGTGAGCCCATGTCGATCTCGGCCTTGCGCATCGCGGTCAGCGCCTCGTCGAGCCCGCGGGCGCCGAGGATGCGGTCGCGCGCCGTCGTGGCGAGGTCGCCGGACTTGGGGTCCTGCGGAAGGTAGCCGATCTTGCCCGAGGACGTGATCGAACCGGCAGCGGGCTGTCCTTCTCCGGACAGCATGCGGGTCAGGGTCGTCTTGCCGGCACCGTTGCGGCCGACCAGACCGACCTTGTCGCCCTTGTCGACCCGAAACGAGACGTCGGACATCAGGACGCGGGCGCCAAAGCGCAGCTCCACATTGGAGATGGTGAGCATGAATGATCCTTCAGATCAGGGTGTGCGAACGGGCAGGCGATCGGGCGCCTGCGTCATTCCCGCTGATAGAAGTTCACGTCCCCAGTCTACGGGCCGCGAGTCCGTCGAGCGAACGTCACCGTGTGCGTTCGCACACACCGCCTGCGGCGCGGTCAGCCGATGTTGAAGCCGAGCGCGCGCAGCATCTCTCGGCCGTCGTCGGTGATCTTGTCCGGGCCCCACGGCGGCATCCAGACCCACTCGATCCGGAAGTCGTTGACCAGTCCGTCGAGCGCAGCGCGCGTC